>JBILVQ010000006.1:0-32164 GCA_044370375.1 Bacteroidia bacterium | reverse complement strand
TGGGAGGGAAATATTTAAGCGAATGCAGTGTTTACATTAGTCTTGAACCTTGTGTTATGTGTGCCGGAGCCTTGTTTTGGGCACAGCCCGAAAAGGTGATATTTGGGGCTGCTGATCCCAAAAGGGGATGCAGTCTGCATGGTAAACTTTTACATCCTAAAACAGAAATCATTGGCGGGGTAATGGAGGAAGCTTGCGGAAAAATTTTAAAAGACTTTTTTCAGTTAAAAAGAAAATAAGGTCACAAACCCTTTAAAATAATGCTTTGTGGTATGTGTAGGCATTTTTTTAGTTCTTTCCACTCCACCTTATTCTTAAATTCGGGCATTTAGCCTTCTGCTGCTTCGCAAGGCAATGCTGCAAAATGGGTTTTCCATTGCAGTGAGCCTTTGGGCCAAAAAATAAGGGTTCGTTGACCTTAAACATTCCCCCATTCTACTATCTTTGTGCCACCAAAATCAACTATGGCGAAAGATTCAAAAGGATGCATCCTGGTGACCGGAGGTACCGGCTATATCGGCTCACATACAGCTGTTGAATTAATGGCCGAAGGCTACGAGGTGGTAATTGCAGATAACCTAAGCAATTCATCCCTTGAGGTTTTAACCAATATCGAAAAAATTGCCGGCAAAAAACCCGTCTTTCATCAAGTTGAATTGTGCGATGAAGCGGCCACCAAAGCCCTGTTTGCACAACACCCTGATATTACCGCAGTTATTCATTTCGCTGCCTTGAAAGCGGTTGGCGAATCGGTAGAAAAACCCCTGCACTATTACCGCAACAATATTTTTTCACTGGTTCACCTACTCGAATGCATGAAGGAAGCACAAGTGCCCTCGCTTGTTTTTTCTTCCTCCTGCACCGTTTATGGTCAACCCGATCATTTGCCCGTTGCAGAAAATGCTCCCTTCAAAAGCGCTGCTTCTCCCTACGGACAAACCAAACAAATGGGAGAGCAAATTCTTGAAGACTCGGTTAAGGCCCAAAAATTAAACGTGATTTCGCTGCGTTATTTTAATCCCATTGGTGCTCATGATTCTTCGCTCATTGGTGAATTGCCCATTGGTGTGCCCAACAACCTGGTGCCCATGATTACACAAACGGCTGTTGGTATTCGTGAAAAACTGCTGGTTTTTGGAAATGATTATGACACAAAGGATGGTTCTTGCATTCGGGACTATATTCATGTTGTAGATATTGCCAAAGCGCATGTAAAAGCCATCAATCGATTGGTTGAAGGCCATAACAAAAAGAATCTTGAAATTTTCAACCTTGGAACCGGTAATGGATTTACCGTGCTCGAAACCATACAAAGTTTCGAAAAGGTTTCAGGTAAAAAATTAAATTATCAAATCACCGGCAGAAGAAGTGGTGATGTGGAAAAAGTATATGCCAACACCTCATTTGCCAACGAGGAATTAGGATGGAAAGCTGAACGAAATCTTGACAACATGTTACTAACGGCCTGGAACTGGCAACTGGCCCTCGAAAAAAAGAAATAATATGAGCTCCTACCAGCGAAATATTTTAATTACCGGAGGTGCCGGTTTTATTGGCTCCCACGTGGTAAGAAGGATGGTAAAAAATTATCCCTCCTACCGCATCATCAACTATGATGCACTCACCTATGCAGGGAATCTGGCGAATTTAGCAGATATTGAAAATGAAGCGAACTATGTTTTCGTAAAAGGGGATATCTGTGATGCAGATAAACTGAAGGAGACTTTCAGTTTGTTTAATATTGATGGCGTTATTCACCTTGCAGCCGAATCGCATGTGGATAGAAGCATCAGCAATCCGCTGGCCTTTGTGAACACCAACGTGATTGGAACCGTAACCTTATTACAAGCCGCACAACGTATGTGGCAAAATAATAATGAAGGTAAATTATTTTACCACGTTTCTACCGATGAAGTCTATGGCTCCTTAGGCGATGAGGGTTTGTTTACAGAGCAAACCGCCTACGACCCAAGAAGTCCTTACTCTGCCTCTAAAGCATCTTCCGACCATTTTGTTCATGCCTGGTTTCACACCTATCATTTACCGGTGGTGATTTCCAACTGTTCTAACAATTACGGCCCTTTCCATTTTCCGGAAAAATTAATTCCGCTGGCCATCAACAACATTAAAAACAATCAACCGGTACCTGTTTATGGAACCGGCAGCAACATTCGCGACTGGTTGTTTGTTGAAGATCATGCCCGCGCCATTGATACGATTTTTCACCATGGAAAAATTGGTGAAACCTACAATGTTGGCGGAAATCAGGAAATGAAAAATCTTGATCTTATCCACATGCTTTGCTCCATTATGGATGAAAAACTTCATCGGGAAAAAGGAACTTGTGCAAAATTGATCACCTTCGTGAAAGACAGAGCCGGCCATGATTTCAGATATGCCATTGATGCTTCCAAATTAAAAAACGATTTAAACTGGGAACCCTCTATGAAGGTGAAGGAAGGTTTAGAAAAAACCGTTGACTGGTATTTGGAAAATGAGCAGTGGTTGCAAAATGTTACCTCCGGCAATTACCAGCAATACTATCAGCAACAATACCAACATCGTTAATTGAATAAAATGTACGAAACCGCATATCATCAAGGTTCTCTCGAAAATTCAACCTTTCTGGTTACAGGAGGAGCAGGATTTATTGGCAGTCACTTGGTAGAATATTTACTAAAGTGGAAAGCAGGAAAAATTATCATCCTTGATAATCTTGCAACCGGATTTGCTGAAAACATTGAGCCCTTTTTAAAAGCGCCCAACATTGAATGGATAAACGGAGATATAACTGTTGAAGCTGATTGCAACAGGGCCATGAAGGGAGTAGATTATGTTTTACATCAGGCTGCATTGGGTTCTGTGCCCCGCTCGGTTGAAAATCCTATCGCTACCAATAAAACAAACATTGATGGTTTTTTAAACATCCTTGTTGCTGCGAAAAATGAAAAAGTAAAAAGAGTGGTTTATGCCAGTTCTTCTTCTGTTTATGGCGACAGCAAAATTCTTCCCAAAAAAGAAGAGCAAATTGGCAAACCCCTTTCTCCTTATGCTGTAACCAAACTGGTAAACGAACAATATGCCGATGTTTTTGTAAAAACCTACGGCATGGAAATTATTGGACTGCGTTACTTTAATATTTTCGGACCACGCCAAAATCCTTCGGGAGCCTATGCTGCGGCCATTCCACTTTTTATGAATGCGCTGCTTTCCGGTAAAGATGCCTACATTAACGGTGATGGGGGACAAACCCGCGATTTTACTTTTGTTGCCAATGCTGTTCAGGCCAACATCAAAGCCACCTTTGCTCCCTTCAACAAAAATATTGATCAGGTTTACAATGTTGCTGTTTCCGACCGTGTATCCATTAAGGAACTTTATCAAACCTTGATGAAACTTACCGGCAGTATTATTCCTCCTGTTCACCGGGAAGAGCGTGCAGGTGATATTCGCGACTCGCTGGCTGATATTTCGAAAGCCACGAAAGAGCTCAACTATCAACCTGAAGTAAAAGTGCAGGATGGTTTGTCCATTACCCTTGATTGGTTCAAAAAAGCTTTCTTTTCTTAATCCTCCATGGGTATTTTCGATTTCTTCATCAAAAAAAAACCCGCGCCCCGCAACGATTTATTTTCTTTGATTGGTTGCGATATTCATTCTCACTTTGTCCCCGGCATTGATGACGGAGCCAAAGACCTGGAGGATTCAATTGCCATGATCAGTGGCATGATGGACTTGGGTTACCAGAAGGTAATTACCACTCCCCACATCATGGCCGACTTCTACCAAAACGACAGAAGTAGCATTCTTGGTGGATTAGAATTAGTGAAAGATGAACTCGAAAACAGAGGGATTGCTTTTACCATTGAAGCCGCAGCAGAATATTATCTCGACTTCGATTTTCCGGCCAAGCTGAACGAAGGTAGCATGATGACCTTTGGCAAAAATTTTCTCTTGTTCGAATTGTCGTATCTCAATGCCCCGGATAGTTTAAGTCAAACCATTTTTGAAATGCAAACAAAAGGATATAGGCCCGTAATGGCTCATCCTGAACGTTACCCGTATTGGTATAAAGATTTAGAAAAATATCGTGAAATAAAAGAAAAAGGTGTCCTGCTTCAGTTAAACATCAATTCCATTTCCGGGTTCTATTCTCCTGATGCCAAAAAAGTTGCCGAATGGTTGATTGAACAGGATTTGGTCGATTTACTCGGGTCTGATTGTCATCACCTTGGACACATCAACCTGATGAAAAAATCCATTCAGCATCCTTATCTAATTAAATTAATTGAGTCCGGAAGGTTGATGAATCGCGGACTCTTATAGCCTAAAACAGAAATTATTTTGAACAAAGAAAAGGCTGTGCTCTTTCTGCTGGCCGCCATACAATTTACCCATATTGTTGATTTCATGATCATGATGCCATTGGGGCCGCAGCTCATGCGATTATTTAACATCAGTCCGGCACAGTTTAGCTGGCTGGTTTCCTCCTACACTTTCAGTGCCGGCATCATGGGTTTTTTAGGGGCCTTTGTTCTTGATCGCTTCGACAGAAAGAAAGTTTTACAGGTAATTTATATTGGCTTTACCCTAGGAACTTTTGCTTGTGCCTTTGCTCCTAGCTACTATTGGTTAATGGCAGCAAGAATATTAACCGGAGCCTTTGGGGGCATTCTAAGTGCTACCAGTTTGGCCATTGTTGGCGATTTGATTCCTGAACAAAGGAGAGCATCCGCAATGGGCATTGTAATGACAGCATTTTCACTTGCAGGAGTATTGGGTGTTCCCATCGGTTTATACCTTGCTTCCCATTGGAGCTGGCATGCCCCCTTTATTGGCTTAGGCACAACGGCACTCATCATTTTCGTTCTAATTCAACTCGTGGTCCCGAGTATGCGCATACATTTAAGCAGCGAAAGAAAAAAAGAAAGTCCCTTACAAATTTTACGCAATGTAACCGGCAACAAAAATTTAATGTTTGCATTATGCACCATGACCTTTTTGATGTTGGGGCAGTTTACCGTAATTCCTTTTATTAGTCCATACATGGTGAGCAATGTTGGTTTTGCTGAAGAACAATTGCCTTACATTTATTTTTTAGGCGGTCTGTGCACCATCTTTACGGTACCCTTGGTGGGCAAATTGGCCGACAAGCGAGGCAAATACAAAATATTTAGCTGGGCTATTTTTTTGTCGGTGATACCGATTTTGTTGCTCACCAATTTACCACAAACCTCCATTTATGTTGCTTTGTTGGTGACCACTTTTTTCATGATCACCATTGGCAGCAGAGGTATCCCTGCACAAGCCATGATTACCTCCACCGTGAAGCCACAGCAACGAGGCAGCTTCATGAGTTTTAATTCATCGGTACAACAATTATCGGCCGGATTAGCTTCCATCATCTCAGGATTAATCATTCACAAAACAGAAAGCGGAGCTCTAGAAAATTATGGATGGATAGGATTGTTGGCAGCCACTTGCAGCATTATTGCACTCTGGTTTGCAAGCAAGTTGAAGAATGCGGAGGGGATTGGGTTTTGAGGGGAGGATTTGTTAATTAAGAAAATTTTAAATCCTCTACACTAACTCTTATCTGTTTTACTTTATCTATCAAACAAAACAATACTTGTAATATATCTATTTGAATCAGGATGGGTTTTACGAATAACCGCGTATTTATCATTTTCAAAGGTAACATCGAAGCCTTCATTTTTGAATGATTTTGTTTTATCATTTAAAACCTCATGATAAGGTTTTATCTCCCCTGATTCGATATTTAGTAAACCCTTGGATGGAGGTTGAATGACATAGCACAACCCTTCTGAAAATTTACTTGCAGACAAAATTTTCTGAAAATTCATTTTTCTGAATCCATTTGTATCAATAAAATAGCTCTCTCCAGTGGTATCTGAAACAAAGGCAAGCCCCTCGGAGAAATCTTGTGCCTCCTTATATATTGGCGGAATTTTCCATTTCCCATTAACATCCAAATACCCGAAATAGGTATTAGCATTTCTTGCAACAGCCAACCCATTGCTGAAATCCGACACGTATTCAAATTTACTACTCCCATTTCTATTTCCTAGAGTATCGATAATGTACCATCCAAAGCTGTCAGACACAAACGCATAGTGCTCAGAAAATACCTTAACCTTTTTAAATTTTTTCTCTTTAAACAATTCTTTACCCCGCTTATTAATAAAATAAGCAGAATCATTTTCAGTAATAACAGCAGCTAATCCATTGTTAAATGCACTTGCGTACAAATATTTTGGTTCAACCACAATATTCCCTGAATAATCTGCAAAGCCAACCTTATAAGATTTAGGTCCTTTAATTCTAAATAATCCTTCTGAGGCATTAACACTCATATTCTTAATGCCAAATTCATCAACTGCCTTTGTATCGAACTCATAGTTATCAATCTGTTTTGACTTGTTTCCAAGACTATCAAGGATTATTATTTTGGGGTTCTTTGATCCGTTTTGTTTATTATTAACAAAAAACATGTTTTTATCAAATGAAGGGCAAAGATTATCATAACCAAAGTGATCACTTAATTTAATGATAACATTGCCTCGATTATTAAAAATTACTTGTTGAAAATTGAACGAATCGGACTCATAAGGATCCTTGCTTGTTTTATCTGGCCAAAGTCTCCCAACAGTCCAACCATTATTGAAATCATTAACACATTTGAACCTTATTACGAAAGACTCTTTTCCAGTGGTATCAATAAAATGAAAAGTTTCCTTTTGATTATTATAGGTTTTTATTGCTGCGAAACCCGATTTAAATTGAACAAGTTTGCTAGAACATGAACCTCCCTCACAAGACAAGGCAAACTTCTTATTACCATTTTTATCAATAAAACCAGACCATGAAGCGATTTCCATTAGAAATTCGTTACCTATTTTTTTTATTCTCAAACCATCACCATATCTATCATTTAAAAGCACTGGATTTTTGTCCTTAAAAGTGTAATAAAACTTGTCATTAAAATTCTCTGGAAATTCACTTTTAGTTAGAAAAGTTGGTGACTGCAACAGGTGAACTAGAATACCTGTATGTTTAAACTTGAATATTTTTTTTTGATTGACAGAATATAAAAACAAAACTTCTTTATATCTATTGGTACCTATTCCAGAATCACACGGGATAAAAAAGTCATATTTGTTATTACTCAATTTTAAAACACCTGGCAAATTAGTTCCGCTCATTTTGTTTTTGGTATAATAGTAGTTTTCAGGTAATTCAATATCTTGATTTATATAGACTCCATCTTTGCTAATCGCGATTAGGTTTAAATTGGTTACTAGTGATTCTTCATGTTCCTTTAAGCGTTTTACAACTTGATCCTTTAACAAGCCCGAAGGATTGAATATTAAACTGTTTGTATTGTATAATGTTAAATTTGAATCGAGGTTATCAATTGACTTACAGTCATAGTTAAATCGGATTAAGCCAATGAGTGCGGCATTAGAATCTGAATAAGTTTCTAGCGATTCCAGTCGCGGCATGCAACCCAAAATAAATTTTAAGAACCCAGGAACGAATTCAGGGAATTTATCAAATTCCTTGGCTATTAATAATGAAGGCATATCTTCCTCATAAACAAGGGAAGAATAAAAGCCATGAAAAACTCTAATCTGTTCCTTTAAGTCCTTTCCGATAATAACTCTTCCTAAATAGCTATGATTATGGCTGAAGTATGGAATTTTAATTGACTGTAAAGAATCAATGTATTTATCTTTAAAGTAAAGTTTAAAATTCTTTTTCTCTTGAACTACCAAAAACTCTTCACCCAGGAAAGACACATTTTTTAATGAATCGGTATAAGCAATACAATTACCATTTCTCCAATCCATATTTTTGAAATAAACTATCCCATACTTCTTTTCATTGGTTCTAAATAAAGCATGATGCTCTCCAATAAAAACAATAGGAAAATCGCCATATTTATTAACTTTAAAGTCACTCTCTATAGTATAACAATCAGATAACAGCATGCTTAAAGCAGCGTTACTAACATCTTTTTTGTATAATGCTTCGAGACTTTCGCGGCTGATTTGTATAAAACTTTGGGTTGATGTATTTTGTTTTAATTTATTTTCGAAAATGTCAATTACCTGGTTATTATTTATTCCTGGTTTTTTAAATAAACCATAGCCCCCGCCTATTATTCCGGTAAGGTACTCGGGTATAAAATACCAGTCTTTGTATTTTTTATCTTCCAAAATAGTATCTAATTTTTGGGTCTTGTTATTGTAAATAATTAATTCTTTAGGTAGATTGTTGTAGCCTATAGCATAAGGACCTCGTTTGATTCTGTATTCGGATGAACCATAAACTTGGACACCTTTCTTTTCTAAATTTATGGTTAAGTAGTCTTCAGAAGATTTTGAAGTAGGACTCTTTTGATTCTGGAAAAAAGTTGGCTTTTTCTGAGAAATCAAAACTGTAATTTCGTCTTTTATGCCAGTAAACTCTTCATTATTACGTGAAATTCCTTCTTTTCCGACCCATTCAATGGGCTTACCGGTTGCGGCAATAAAGTATGGTTTTTCATCTGGAAACCCAATACTTATAATAATTCCTGATGGAAAGATATCAGTAGGGTAGCTACTTCTAGCCAATAAACTGTCAATGATGTTTCCAAGGGTATCAATTCTATAAAGAGCATTTGAGAAAAACGATTTCTCAGAACGATCATCATACATCTGGAATTGACGTTTGAAGGCAAAAAAAGTACCTCCAATGGGCCCTATTACAGTTTCAAAAATAGGTTTTTGCAACCATTTGCCACTAGGGGAAAGTAGCCCCTTATTATTACTAGAGTCGCTTACTAATAACCACGAATCGCCTGCGGTATTGACCGAAACTCCTGATGGCAGAGTGATTATTCGTCCTGCTTCTTGGGCATTAACAACATAAAAAGCACTTGAAATTATTAAAGTTAAGATGACGAAGTTTCTCATGATTTAATTCGTTTTTGATAATGTTTTATATTGCATTTATTTGTTACGTTGAGTGATGGGCTTTAACACCCAAAATATTAAATAAATTTAGAAGACTTACAAAAATATAATTTTTTCGCAATCACGAAACGTTATAATCCACTGCAAAATTTTTATGACATTCATTCTCAATTACCCTGGTATGATGCGCCTTTAATTAACATTGGAGAATTTGAAATTAGCAATTTAATCATACTCAAAATCCTTCCCCTAAAATCAACCCTTCAAAAAACCAATTCAATCTTCAACCGCTCCAACACATTATAAACAATCGGACAAATTTCGGCATTGATCCAAACATTTCGATTGTACTTGAAATTAGCTTTGTTTAAATGCGGATAATCGGCACAGGATGCAGGACGTTGAAGATAAATACTGCACTTGTTTTGCGACAAAAAAATGCAAGGCTTTGCCTTTAGATAAGCAAGCTCATCGTTCTCCTGCAAAACATGTGCAGCCAAAAAGTCCTCATGTTTCATTCCCTTGCAAGCGGCAAGTTCCCTTGCTTCTTGCTGGGTTAAACCAGGCTCCAGTTTTTTACAGCAATTACCACATTGGGTGCAGTCAATATCAGCAGAAACCTCAGCATAAATTCGTTGCACCTGTGGATCAATTTGGGCAGAAGAAAAATTCCGCAGGTACTTTCGGAATTTTTTATTCTCCTCCAACACCTGCGGAAAAATCTGCTTTAAAACCTGAGGGTCTTTAATCAAAAACTATTTCAAATTATGCCAAACATTGGTAACATCATCGTCATCTTCCAACTTGTCGAGCAACTTGTTAAACTCAGCTTCTTCCTCTTCCGACAATTCAACATAAGTGGTTGGAATGCGCTGCAGTTCGGCATTCTTGATTTCTATTTTGCGGTCTTCCAACCCTTTTTGCATGTTGCCAAATTCAGTAAAAGGAACGTAAATCAATAAGTTTCCTTCACCGTCTTCTTCCATATCCTCCATGCCGAAATCAATCATTTCCAATTCAAACTCCTCTAGGTTAATACCTGCTACAGGCACCAAAAAAACACCCTTGCGGTCAAAGATAAAATCCAGACTTCCGGAATTCAGCATGGTTCCTTCATTCCGGTTAAAAATGGCCCGGATGTTAGCCACTGTTCTTGTAGGATTATCGGTGGCTGTTTCTATCATTAAGGCAACGCCATGAGGACCTTTTCCTTCATAAACCACTTCTTCCAAATCTTTGTCTTGCTTGCTTGAGGAACGGGCAATGGCGGCATCAATGTTTGCCTTGGGCATGTTGGCAGCCTTGCAATTGGCAATGATAACCCTTAATTTACTATTGCTGTCAGGGTCGGGACCACCTGCCTTTACGGCAATGGATATTTCCTTTCCAAAACGTGAAAATGCCTTGCTCATTTTTGCTGAGCGGGCAAAAATTTTATGTTTCCTCTTTTCGAATATTCGTCCCATGAATTCATTAATTTCTGTATTGCGAAGGTAAAAGATTTTATCTTTCCTCAAAAGCCCTAGGGCTATAAATCATTGGTTGGATAAACAAATATTTTTTATCCGAATCATTTAGAAAATCAGGCATAACGCAAGGTTTATTGCTTCTAAAACCTGACGCAAATCATAAAAAAACATCTGTTTTTTTCTTAATTTTGGACCGTGAAAAAGTTTTTTATTCTGCTCATCATCCCTTTGTTGCTCTTTCAACTAGGCAGTAAAAGCTTTATTCTTTTCCACTTTTTAATCAATCAAGAGGAAATTGCAGCAACTCTTTGTGTTCAGAAAGAGGTTGAAGACAATTGCTGTCAAGGGAGCTGTCACCTCAACAAACAACTGGAGGAGCAGGAAAAAAACGAAACCCCGGATACCCGGGTGGAAAGAAATGACGAAATAATATGGTTTGGCAGGTGGTGCAACATTGCTGCTGCCGAGGTTCAGGAAAAACAACTTAGCCCAAACCTATTGCCCGCTTGTAATTGCAAATTACAAAAAGGTCATCTCTCAGGCACATTCAGACCACCAGGCCTAAGCGCCATGATCTGATTGCACCCATCTTTATGATGGTTTTTTCATATTCTCTTCTTTGAAAGAGAAACATTTTTCAACTTAATTCAATCCAAATGAAAAAAATTTTCTTTTTGGCAATGACTTCATTGCTATGCCAATATACCTATGCTCAAACCCTGGTTTGGGAAAAATCAGGCCATCCAAACAATCTAGCAGTAAATGGAGTGGCCTTCTCTGCAAATGGGAATACTATTCTAAGCGGAACAGAATGCGACAGCGCTAGACTGCGTTTGTTTAGCAAGACCGATGGAAGCATTGTATGGGACTATCTGGTGAACCCTTCAAGCCTAATGTGCCAAATGGGTGTCCAACAAAGCAGCAACGGAAATTTCTTTGCCTCTGTTGAGGAAATGGGAAACCTGCTAATTTTCGATAATACAGGGAGTAGTCCGGTACTTAGCCAAACCATTAACATTGGTTCAAATGCTTCAACAAGTCTGGCTATTTCACCCTCAGGCAATGCCATTGCGGTGGATGGGGCGGATGATTCTGTAAGAATTTTCACCGTATCTAACGGAGCATTGGCCCATACCATGGGAGCTCATCCCGGTGGTGTATTAACCGTTGCCTACAATCTTTCGGGTACGCTTTTGGCGAGCGGTGGAGCTGATGATAAGATTAAAATCTGGAATCCATCTACAGGAGCGCTGATAGCAACACTTACCGGACATTCAGATGAAGTAGTAAGTCTAAAATTTTCTTCCGATAACATGCATTTGATATCGGTTGCAAAAAACGGACAAGTAAAAATCTGGATGGAAATGGGGGGAATGTGGATGGCTCATTACACTTTCCTTTCAGGAGAAAATGCCAAACAAATAGACATCAGCGATGATGGCAATTATATCCTTATCGGAGGGGTTAGCAAGGCAAGGGTTTTTCGTTTTAGCAATCAATCGCTGGCTGGCGAATTCAATGTAACCGGTGGCGGTGCTGTTAACGGAGTTGATTTTGAACCCGCTGCAAAAAAAGTTGCCCTGGGAACAGCCAATGGGAAGGTGTCCTATTGGAATCTGGAAGCTTTGTTATCTGTGAATGACCTCTCCATGGAGGCGATAGGTTTAAATCTTTTCCCGAATCCAACAAGTGATTTTATTCAATTGAAACTTGATGCCGCTTACTCCACACTTGCCTATAAAATTGTTGACATGGCTGGCAAAGAAATTCAATCGGGTCAAATCGTGAATGGTGAAAAAATTGATGTTTCCATTCTTTCTTCCGGCTATTATTTGCTAAAGGTAAGCAGCAACAACAAAGCTGGTTTTGTTTCTTTTGAAAAACGATAAAGGCATAAACATGAGTAAATCAGAAACGCAGTCGCTGAAAAGATTTCGATTGCTTATTCTTCCGTTCTTGCTTGTTTCGAATATTGCTTTTTCACAATGCAATTGCTCAGGGTCAAGTTATGGAACCGGGATTTTTGACCAGGGAGGTGGTTTCTTGAACGAAAATCAAGCTTTCTCGGCCCAGTTTTCATACGAATCAAGATTCTTCTCTCCTCATGAGCATGAAGATGGTCATCATCACGTTCACACCAGCGATACAACAGCCATTGAGGAAGCAGATATTGCCAATCTTACCAGTACCAATGTTGCCCTCATTTACCAGCCCTCATCAAAATGGCTTTTTTTAGTTCAGATTCCCTATTTGAGAGCTGCATCTAACCTTGGTGTTAATGCCGGAAATGGTGATTTATCCCTATTGGTAGGATATGGAATTATTCAGAAAGAAAAGCATAAGGTCTTTTTGTTAGCAGGAATGGAAAACCCTACAGGAAAAGTAATGGCCATGAATGAGAACCCCGTGGTTCAATATGGGTCGGGTGGATTCGATCCTATGCTTGGAATTTCCTATGGCACCATCAGCAAACGTTGGAGGGTCTTGAGTAATTTCCTTTACAAGCACACCGCCAAAAACCATCATGGCGACAACATGGGAAAAACCATACAAACCAATGTATCAGGATTGTATGCCCTCATCCCATCGGTACCGAAATGCAACAATGACTCGGTAAGTGAATTAAGAAAAAACATTTCGTGGAATGCGGGTATTACGGTCAATTGGGAACACTACGGAATGCAGATTCAGGACAACATGAATATTGCCCTTAGCGGCGGAGATTTATGCTGGGCAGGAGTTTCAAACATTCTGAACTACAAGAAGTTCACACTACCGGTTCTAGTTTCAATTCCCTTTTATCAACATTGGCAGGCCGAAAATCAATTGGCCAACTTGCGATGGCGGGTAGGATTAGGTTATACCTTTTAAAAAAAAACACCCTCTCAGGAGGGTGTTTTTTTTTGGACATTGTCCTAAACAAGTTTCGGGTGAGGAAACTTTTAAAAATTAATGCCAACGAATGATCATTTCCGGTGCCATTCCTAGTAAAATCAACAAGGCTATCCCAATGATGAGCATTAGCTTCTGTGAGCCTTCAATGACCAGCGGCTCAGGATGATTTTTTTCTTCACCTGCAAAAGTTTTGATAATGATTTTGAAATAGTAATAAATACTAATTAGTGAGGCGAGGACAGCAAACAATACCATTATGCGATGCCCACCTTCGAGTGCACTTGCAAACACATAGTACTTACCAAAAAATCCGGCCAATGGTGGAATACCAGCCAAAGACAACATAGAAACCAAAGCTGCTGCTGCCAGTAAAGGACTTCGTTTGGCAAGACCGGAAAAGGCATCAAAGCCACCGTTTTTCTCTGAACCATTGCTTACAATAGCATAAACATTGAAGGCAAGAAGAGATGCAATAGAATAGCCAAGACTGTAATAAACAATTGAACCAACAGTGAATTCATTTTGCGACAACAGGGCCATCAACATATAACCGGCATGTGCCACTGAGGAATAGGCCAACATTCGTTTTACTTCCTGTTGATACACTGCCATTATGTTGCCTATCAACATGGTTATAATAGAAATTACAATTAAAGGATAAACCCAAACACCACTAACAAAGGGGAAGGCTGTTGTGAAAAGACGAAGAAATGCTGCGAAAGCTGCTGTTTTTGCAATGGTGGCCATGTAGGCCGTAACCTGGGTTGGAGCCCCATAATAAACATCAGCGGTCCAGAAATGGAATGGTACTGCCGCCACTTTAAATGACATGGCCAGCAACATCATTACCAAGCCTGTTAACACCAAACCGTTGGTATTAGCAGCATTAGAAAGTGCATTCCCAATTACTTCTAAATGAAAAGAACCGGTAACGCCATAAATAAGGGCAATGCCAAACAACAAAAAACCTGTGGCGAAAGAGCCCATCAAAAAATACTTTATGGCACTTTCATTAGAAAACAAATCATTTTTTCTGCTTCCAGCTAATACATATAAAGAGAGCGATAGTATTTCAATGCCCAGAAACAACATCACCATGTGCTGGAAAGTAACCATCACAAAAGCACCTACCAATGCAAACAAAATCAATGCATATTGATCGGTAATGTTGGTTTCTGTTTCAATATATTGAGCAGAGCCTAAGAACCAAAGAAAGGCAACAAAGCATAATACGCAGGTAAACAAAATGGCTGTATTATCGAAGGCCATCATGTTATTGAAGTAATGGATATTGGTTCCCCAATCCATCACACTAACACCAATTGCACCTAGTAATCCGAGTAAAACAACCCAGGGCAACAATTTCTTTTGATTGGTTAACTCCGCAATCAAAGAGCCAATACCTAAACCTGAGAGCAGTATAAGAGTTTTCATTCGTTGGCTTAATTCAGGGTGATCAATGCACCGGGTTTACAATTCTGCAGCAACATCTCAACGGCGGGTGCACTCAGGTCGAGAAGCGGTTTTGGATAGATTCCGAAGATTAAAACGAGGGCAACAACCGGATATAAAACCCATTTTTCGTTATTGCTAAGTTCGGGGAAATTAACGGTTACCCCTTGTGCTTCACCAAGCATGGATTGACGGTAGGCAGAAAGCATGTAAACAGCACCTAAAATAATTGTAAGTCCTGCAAAGGCAGCATAAGAACCACTTACCTGAAACAAACCATTTATCAATAAAAACTCACCAACAAAACCATTGGTCATAGGCAAGGCAACACTGGCCATCATCACAATCATGAAAACGGTTGCAAAAACAGGAGCTATGGCTCTAACCCCTCCCAAAGCATCGAGCATTCTTGTTCCGGTGCGCTGTTCAATTAAATAAACAATATAAAACAAGCCAACAACATTTACTCCGTGGCTCAGCATTTGCATCATGGCTCCTTGCATTCCCTGACTGTTAAGGGCAAAACAACCGGCAGCAATCAATCCTACGTGAGCAATGGATGAATAGGCGATGAGTCTTTTCAAATCTTTCTGTGCCATGGCAATCATGGAAGCATAAATGATTCCAATAATACACAATACCATGGCGGTATTCGACCATTCTGCCACACCTTCGGGAACAATGGGTAATAGCCAGCGAATTAATCCATAAACACCCATTTTAAGCATGATACCCGAAAGAAGCATGGTGCCTCCCGTAGGCGCATTGGTGTAGGTATCTGGCTGCCAGGTGTGAAAAGGGAAAATGGGGATTTTAATGGCAAAGGCAAGAAACAAACCCCAGAATAAAAGCGATTGAATTTCTGCAGACTGTGCATGACCTGCTTCCATTAATGCCTGCAAAGCAAAACTATGATCACCCGGGGTTTGTAAATACAAATAAACAAGTGCCACCAGCATGAGCAAACTTCCTGAAAGGGTGTACAAAAAGAATTTAAATGTAATCTTCTCTCTTCCCTGATCACCCCATCCCAAACAAATAAAATAGATTGGAATAAGCGCCAATTCCCAAAAGATATAAAACAAGAAACCATCCAATGCTGTGAACACACCTACAAGCGCCATTTGCATAAACAATACCAAAGCAAAAAACCAACGCGGACGATCATCAGATGCAGAAGATTGAATGATCAAGGGAACCAAGGCAGCGGTTAGCAGAACCAATAGCATGCTGATGCCATCCATGCCAACGGCATAGTTTATACCAAGCGTAGGAATCCAGCCAAGATTAACCGTATCCATTACCTCTCCTGTTTGAAAAGAAAGGCTAAACGCTGCGTATATGGCTAAGGCAACCTCCACCAAAGAAGCACCGAGGGCAATCTTTTTGGCTCCAGACGGTGCCGAGAGCAATACTGCAAATGCAGCTAAAAGAGGCCAAAGAATTAATATCGTAGTCAGCATACAGTCCTAAAAAAAACGTAAGTACAACAACAAAGCAATCATTCCTGCCACCATGGCAAAAAGGTAAACACCCACATTTCCGGTTTGAATGTAGCGGATGTACTGAGAACTCAGAACCACAACTCTTCCGGATAAATTCACCGCACCATCAATGATGTATTTTTCAATTACATCTTTAAATTTAACGCCCAACCATTTTACAGGACCAACAAGCATGGTCTGATAAATTTCATCCACATAATACTTGTTCAACAGGGTACGATGTATTTTCGAAACAGGAGCATCATCTGCCACAGAAACCTCTTTCTTGGTAATGAACTTATTTCTGGCATAGAGAAACATGATCAATATGGTAAGCAAGGTAACGCCCATTAAAGCATACTCGGTAAAGTGATCGAGCTCGGCCGGCAACATCCGCATGGCCGAATCTGCCATTACAGGATCTAAAAACCCTTTCAGCAGATGGGTGCCGTGCAAGGCTTCCGGAACTCCGATAAAACCGCCAATGGTTGAAAGAACTGCCAATACCATTAAAGGCACTGTCATATTTGAAGGAGACTCATGCAAATGATGTTTTTGTTTCTCTGTTCCTCTAAACTCTCCGTAAAAGGTAAGAAACAGCAAACGGAACATGTAATAGGTGGTCATGGCTGATGCTGCCAATCCTAACAACCAGAATATTTTATTGTGAGCAAAGGCATGGGCCAATATTTCATCCTTTGAGAAAAAACCTGAGAAAGGAGGAATCCCGGAAATGGCGAGGGTTGCAATGAGAAAGGTTAAAAAAGTAATGGGCAGGCTTTTCTTTAATCCTCCCATGGAGCGAATGTCTTGTTCCCCACTCATGGCGTGAATTACACTTCCGGCTCCAAGGAATAAAAGAGCTTTAAAAAATGCGTGGGTCATTACATGGAAAACCGCGGTAACATAAGCTCCCATGCCCAAAGCTAGAAACATCAAGCCAAGCTGACTAACCGTAGAATACGCCAAAACTTTCTTAATATCATTTTGCACCAAACCAATGGAAGCGGCAAACAGAGCCGTAATAACACCTACCAAAGCAATGATGTGAAGCGTATCCGGAGCCAACGTAAAAAGAATATTAGACCGGGCAATCATGTAAATACCGGCTGTAACCATGGTTGCCGCATGGATGAGCGCTGAAACCGGGGTTGGACCGGCCATGGCATCGGGCAGCCAGGTGTACAAAGGAATCTGAGCACTTTTACCCGTGGCTCCAACAAACAATAACAATGTAATGCCCAGCAATACATTCTCGTTGGTAGCCATGGTGCGTGCTTGGGTGAATACACCTCCTTCGCCATAAAAATCAAGCGTTCCGAAAGTGGTAAAAATTAGGTACATGCCGAGCAAAAAACCTAAATCGCCAATTCTATTCATCACAAAAGCTTTCTTGGCGGCCAGATTGTAATTGCCATTCTTAAACCAGAAGCCAATCAACAAATAAGAGCATAAACCAACTCCTTCCCAACCTATAAACATTACAGGAAAGTTTGCACCAAGCACCAAAAGCAGCATGAAAAATACAAACAAGTTGAGGTAAGAAAAGAATTTATGGTAGGCCTCATCATCATGCATGTATCCTGCAGAATAAACATGAATTAAAAACCCGATGCCGGTAATGATCAAAAGAAAAAGAGAAGAGAGCGGGTCAATCAAAAAAGAAAAGGCAATTTTTAGTTTTCCTGCAGTAATCCAATCAAACAATTCATAAGTAAATGCTTTCTGGGATTGTGCGTTGATGTCGAGAAAAATCAAAATAGATAGGACAAAAGAAATGAGGACAGATCCCCAACCAATAGTGGCCACCAGACCTTTGCCAATTTTTTTTCCAAACAAGGCATTGATTAAAAAACCAAGCAAGGGAAAAAGCGGAACGAGTGTAACAAACTTTACCATGCTTTTACCACTTTAATTGATTTAACCTATCGATATCTGTACTGCCAATATTGCGGTAAATCATCACCAAAATGGCTAAGCCGATGGCCACCTCTGCGGCAGCAACAGCCATGATGAAGAACACAAATACTTGTCCGCTAGCGTCACCCCGAAATGCACTGAAAGCCGTTAACAAAAGGTTAACCGCATTCAGCATTAACTCAATACACATAAAAATTACGATGATGTTTCTTCGGTACAAAACGCCTAACACCCCAATGCTAAACAGAGCTGCACTCAACAGCAAATATGCGTTGATGGGAATTCCGTGCAAACTGGTTGGTAATGATTCCATGCTTATTTTAATTCGTTTTTACCCAACATTACAGCTCCAACCATAGCGGTAAGGAAAAGAATAGAGGAAATTTCGAAGGGAAGTAGGTATTGATTATACAACACCTGACCCAAATTTTTTATTAACCCTGCCTCCGGGTTCATTTCATTGGCTACAATCATGGTTTCGGTTCCTCTGAGCGCACCTACCAGCACTACAAGGAAAACACCACCTGCGATAACAGCTGCAAATTTCGTGATGACCGATTTTTGTGGTTCGGTTTCACGGTTCAGGTTAAGCATCATGATTACGTAAAGGAAAAGCACCATGATGGCACCGGCATAAACAATAACATGCACTGCCGCCAAAAACTGAGCATTGAGCAACACATAATGTCCGGCAATGGTAAAAAAGGTAACAATCAGGTACAGAACACTGTAAACCGGATTCTTGGTGAAAACCACCATCATAGCCGAAAAGACGGCTAGGAATGACAGAAAATAAAAGAGATACTGTATCATGTCTGGGTTACGGGGCCGAAATTATGAATATTTATTTATTGTGCTGGTATTCCTTGTGCGTCTTAAATTCGGCAACCGCTTGCGTTTGACGCATGCTTACATCCACTCGTTGATCAACCGGCTCAACCAAGATATCCTTTCCATAAATGAACTCATCCCTTTTAAAGGTGGCCTGTACTATTCTATCGGTTAGGAAAATGGCTTCTTTGGGGCAGGCTTCTTCACACAATCCACAAAAAATACAACGCAACATATTGATTTCATAGGTTGCAGCATATTTTTCCTCTCTGTACAAATTTTCTTCGCCCTTTTTACGCTCCGCAGCCGTCATGGTAATGGCTTCAGCTGGGCATGCCACAGCGCACAATCCACAGGCCGTACAACGCTCCGCTCCCTTTTCATCGCGCTTCAATACATGTTGCCCGCGGTAAACACCGGCAATTTCTCTCTTTTCTTCCGGGTAATCAATGGTGGTTTTTTTTCGAAAAAAGTGCTTCATGGTAGCGGCCAATCCGCCCACCACCGCCGGAAGATAAATCTTCTCAGCAAAACTCATCTCTTTCTTCTCTACAACCTTTGAACGATTTGTTAGTGGTTTCATAGTTGGAATTCTATCATTTAAAATTTACCGGTGAAATACATCACCAAACCTGTAAGCAAAATATTTCCTAAAGAAAGCGGGATGAACATTTTCCATCCAACATTCATTAGCTGATCGTAGCGGAACCTTGGGATGGTCCATCTTACCCACATAAAAAAGAAAACAAAGAAGAAAATTTTGGCAAACAAGGCAACTACCCCAAGAATGGAAACTAGGTTTTGCGACAAGCCCAAATCATCCATGAACGGAAAATTATATCCGCCAAAATAAAGCGTTGCAATTACCGCAGAAGAAATAAACATATTAATGTATTCTGCAAAAAGATAAAAGCCCAGTTTCATACTGCTGTACTCGGTGTGATAGCCTCCTACCAACTCGGTTTCACATTCAGGTAAGTCGAAAGGAGTACGATTGGTTTCAGCAAAAGCACAAACTAGAAAAATGATAAAACCAAGCGGCTGATAAAACACATTCCAATTCATGCCATGTTGCTGTTCGGCAATTTCTTTCAAACTGATGGTGCCGGTCATCATCACCAATGCAATGATGCTAAGGCCCATGGCAATTTCATAGCTAATCATTTGGGCCGATGCTCTTAACGCACCAAGCAAAGAGTATTTGTTATTTGAAGCCCATCCGCCAATCATGATTCCATAAACACCAATGGAAACTACACCGAATAAATACAGCACACCAATGTTGATATCGGTGATTTGCAAATCAAAAGATTCTCCACCAATCATTAATGGCTGACCCCAGGGAATGACTACTCCGGTCATGCATGCTGTAAACATAGCAATACATGGTCCTAAGATAAACAGCCATTTATTGGCCACATCAGGAATAATTTCTTCCTTCATAAACATCTTTACCCCATCGGCAATGGGTTGCAACAAGCCGTAGGGTCCGGCCCTGTTCGGACCCAAGCGATCCTGAAAAAAGGCGGCCACTTTTCTCTCTGCATAGGTTGAATAAGCAGCTACTCCCAATGCTATTAGGAATACTGCCACTACCATGATCATTTTATAAATTAAAAAGGCTGTCATTGTTGCTTATGAATTTTTTGATCCTAGTGTTTTTGCGTTGTCGATTTGATCACGGGTAAAATGCTCATCAATTTTCTTTCCTCCCTGAAATTTAATTTGACGATTTACCTCTGCTTTCAATTTGTTTAAATCAATGTGTTCGTAATGATTTTGGGCAATCACCGAATCACGGTTGATTTTTCTTGGACCTTCCACCACCCAATCTGACATGTTCTTTTTCTCAAAACGGCAATCATTGCAAATCCATTCCTCCACTTCACCGAATTGGTCTTTGCGTGCGCTCACTCTCAACAATTCACTTCCTTTGGTCCACAGAATTACCTTACCGCTACACTTTTTACAATCGCGATGAGCATCTAAAGGCTTGGTAAACCAAACCCGGCTTTTGAAACGGAAGGTATTGTCTGTTAAAGCGCCCACCGGACAAACATCAATCATGTTACCCGAAAAATCATTGTGGATATTGTTGCTGATGTAGGTAGAAATTTCTGAAACATCGCCACGGTTAAGAACCCCGTGTACTCTTCCATCGGTCAGCTGATCAGCAACCTTTACACAGCGATAGCACAAAATGCATCGGGTCATGTGTAGTTTAATATTATTGCCAATATTTATTTTTTCGAAAGTCCTTCTTTCAAATTCATAGCGTGATTTGGCCAAGCCATGGTTGTAAGAAAGATTTTGAAGATCGCATTCTCCTGCTTGGTCGCAAACCGGACAATCCAGCGGGTGGTTGATCAATAAAAACTCAACCACTCCTTTTCTGGCTTCCAGCACATCTTTGGAAATGGTATTTTCTACCACCATACCATCCATCACCATGGTGCGGCAAGAAGCCACCGGTTTTGGCATGGGTCTGGGGTCTTTGGCGGAACCCTGCGTTACCTTTACAATACAGGTACGGCAATATCCTCCGCTGGTTTTCAGCTTTGAATAATAACACATGGCCGGAGGAACAATATCTCCGCCAATCATTCTTGCAGCTTGCAAAATAGTAGTCCCCTCTGGCACTTCTATTTCATGATTATCAATGGTTACTTTCGGCATAATCTTTATTAAGCAACACCTGCTTTTTTGGTTCTCACAAATGGATTCTTTTCACAATGCTTGATATCTCTAACGCGTTCAGGATATTTGGCATGAAATTCAAACTCTTCACGGAAATGTCGGATGGCAGCAGCTACCGGCCAGGCAGCTGCGTCTCCAAGCGGACAAATGGTGTTTCCCTCAATTCTTCGCTGAATATCCCAAAGAATATCGATGTCTTCCATTTTTCCGTGACCATATTCTAAACGATGTAAAATCTTTTCCATCCAGCCGGTTCCTTCCCGACAAGGGCTACATTGACCACAACTCTCATGATGATAAAATCTTGAGAAATTCCATGTGCTTCTAACGATACAGGCACGTTCATCATAAACAATAAATCCGCCTGAACCAAGCATTGAGCCTGTGGCAAAACCACCATCAGAAAGTGATTCGTAACTCATTAAACGGTTTTCATTGTTGGCTGTTTTCAACAATAAATCTGCAGGCAAAATGGGCACTGATGAACCGCCCGGCACACAAGCCTTTAGTGTATGTCCGTCAGGAATTCCACCACAATATTCATCAGAGAAAATAAACTCTTCAACACTTATTCCCATTTCAATTTCATAAACACCGGGTTTATTGATATTACCTCCTGCTGAAATCAATTTGGTACCGGTACTTCTTCCTATGCCAACCTTTGCATACTCATCTCCGCCTTCATTCACAATGGGCACCACTGCTGCAATGGTTTCTACGTTGTTTACCACAGTAGGACAGCCATACAAACCTGCAACCGCAGGAAATGGAGGTTTAATTCGTGGGTTGCCACGTTTACCTTCCAACGACTCGAGTAATGCGGTTTCTTCGCCACAGATATAGGCTCCTGCACCAATGTGCACCGAAAGGTTTAATGAAAAACCACTGCCCAAAATATTATGGCCCAGCCAACCTGCACGGTAGGCTTCTTCAATGGCTTTTTCAAGTATGCGGTAAACATAAAAATACTCGCCACGAATATAAATGTAGGCGGTGTTAGCCCCCAAAGCGTAGCTGCTGGTAATCATTCCTTCAATTAGCAAATGAGGAATTTTTTCCATGAGATAGCGGTCTTTAAAAGTCCCGGGCTCACTTTCGTCAGCATTACAAACCAGGTAACGTGGAACTCCGGCCGGTTTGGCCAAAAAACTCCACTTCATTCCGGTTGGGAATCCTGCACCACCCCTACCGCGTAAGCCCGATTTTTTAACCTCCTCCACCACCGCATCGGGCGACATGGTTTTCAGGGCTTTTTCAACCGAAGCGTAACCGCCTTTTTGACGATACACCTCCAGGGTTTCTATCCCCGGAACATGCACATTGTTTAATAATAATTTTCTTCCGGCCATTTTTCTCTCTTTTTTTCTGCGCAAATGGCGATGAAGCCCTCTGCACAGAAATTATTTTTTTTACAACATGGTTTTAAAAACCACTAGCAATATTTTGCTCTTTTATTTTCTTGCCTTAACTTTTCAATCAGGGCATCAGCTTTTTCGTTTGTCAAGTTTTCATGATAGTCGGCACCGCATTGTAACATGGGTGCTGTTCCGCATGACCCCAAACACTCAACGGTTTTGAGGGTAAACATACCGTCTTTGGTGGTTTCCCCATCCTTGATACCAAGTTTCTTTTCCAGATAGGCAACCAGATCATCGGAGCCTCTCAACATGCAGGGTGTTGTGCGGCAAACCTCCAGCAAACATTTTCCGGTTGGTTTGAGGTTAAACATTGAATAAAAACTTGCTACCTCATAAACTTCAATGGGTTTGATTTTGAGCAAAGAGGCAACGTAGTCCATTGCATCTACACTCAGCCATCCGTCAAACTCTGCCTGGGCAAGGTGAAGGATTGGAATTAAAGCCGATTTATGTTTCCCTTCGGGGTAACGATTAATTATTTTGTGCGCTTCGTTCAGCGTTTCCTCAGAAAAGGCAATGTTAATTTTTGACTGACTCATTTCCTTTGTTCAATTAAGCATCTAATTCACCGGCAATTACATTCATGGAGCTCATGGTTAAAATGGCATCAGAAAGCATTGCACCTTTGATCATCTCGGGATAGGCCTGATAATAGATAAAACATGGTCTTCTGAAATGCAAACGATAAGGGGTTCTACCGCCATCACTAATCAGATAAAAGCCCAATTCTCCATTGGCGCCTTCCACAGAATGGTAAACTTCACCAACAGGCACATCGCTCTCTCCCATCACAATTTTGAAATGATAAATGAGTGCTTCCATGCTGTTGTAAACTTCTTCTTTGTTTGGCAAATAAAAATCCGGAAGATCGGCATGGTAAGGACCTGAAGGCATTTTCTTTATCGCCTGTTCAATAATGCTAAGGCTTTGCCACATTTCCTGCTGACGCACCAAAAATCGATCATAAGTATCTCCTTTGGTTCCTACCGGAATAATAAAATCAAAATCTTCGTAAGAGGAATAGGGGTTCATGACCCTAACATCATAATCAACGCCTGCGGCCCTCAGGTTGGGACCGGTAAAAGAATATTCCAAGGCCATCTCTGCGCTGATGGGTCCGCAATTCACGGTTCTATCCATGAAAATACGGTTGCGCATCAAAAGGCCTTCAAACTCTCTCATCACTTTTGGAAAGTTTTTCAAAAACTCATCCAGCTTGCTCCACACTTTTGGCGTCCACTCACGTTCAAAACCTCCAATTCTTCCAATGTTGGTGGTTAAACGTGCTCCACACATTTCTTCAAAAATATCGTAAATATTTTCGCGCTGTTGAAACATATAAACGAAACCGGTTAAGGCTCCTGTATCCACACCAATTACCGAATTGCAAACAATGTGGTCGGCAATGCGCGACAGCTCCATCAGAATAACCCGCATGTATTGTACACGCTTGGGAATTTCGGCACCTATCAATTTTTCAACAGTCATGTGCCAACCGGTATTGTTAATGGGCGATGAACAATAGTTCAGTCGGTCGGTGATGGGTGTTATCTGGTTATAGGGTCTGCGCTCGGCAAGTTTTTCAAAGGCACGATGGATGTATCCGATGGTTGGTTTTGCATCTACAATAATTTCCCCATCCATGGTGAGCACGTTCTGAAAAATACCATGTGTGGCAGGATGGGTTGGACCCAAATTAAGCGTAGTATACTCCTTTTCTTTTTCAATAGAAATAAAGCGGTTTGTTTGCTCTATTCCTTGTTCAATTGTTTTTTCCATTGGATTCGGGTTTAACGACCAAACATTTTATCATTCTTATCCAATCGCACTTGGTCTTCCAGAGGAAACTCCTTCCTCATGGGATGCATAATCATGTCCTCAACATTTAAAATTCTTCTCATGTCGGGATGACCTTTAAATTCAATTCCATAAAAATCAAAAGCTTCTCTTTCCATCCAATTGGCACCTTTGAAAAGCCCCGTTAAGGTTGGCAAATGTGCCTGATCGCGGGTGAAAAAGGTTTTCAGCCGAATGCGGTAATTATTTTCCAGACTGTGCAACTGCACCATTAATCCCAACTCTTCTTTCTGGTCGGGATAATGCAAACCGCACATGGTGGTTAAAAAGCGAAACCTTAATCCTTCATCTTCAAAGAGGGCGGTAACCAACGGAAGCAAGGTATCCTTCCTGATGGTTACGGTTAAAAACCCATAGGAGTTGTCGGTATGAAGCAAATTGCCACCGGCAACTTCTTTTACTTTTGCAAGGATTGTTTCCTGCGCTGGAGTTAGTTCGCTCATGACTTATTCGATGCCGTACTCGGCTAACATTGCTTTGTATTCGGGAGAGTTTCTTCTACGGAATGTTTCATTTTGCACCAATTCTTGAATGCGCATGATGCCATCAATTACCTGTTCGGGGCGGGGCGGACAACCAGGAATGTAAACATCTACCGGAATAATTCGGTCAATGCCTTGTAAAACACTGTAGGTGTCAAAAATTCCTCCGGAAGAGGCGCAGGCTCCCATAGAAAGAACCCATTTTGGCTCAGCCATTTGCTCATAAACCTGTCGCAAAACCGGCCCCATTTTTTTGGCAATGGTTCCCATCACCATCAGTAAATCGGCCTGACGAGGGGAAAAACTTAAACGTTCAGAACCAAATCTTCCCAGGTCATAGTGGGCACCCATGGTTGCCATGAACTCAATACCACAACAGGAGGTGGCAAAGGGCAAGGGCCAGATAGAATTTTTTCTGGCCATCCCAACAGCCTGTTCAAGGGTGGTTACAAAAAAACCCGGGCCTTCCATGCCATCGGGTGCTTTACTCATTTTATAGGCTGCGTCTGTACTCATTTCGTTGATGTATAATGATAAAATGTACCTCGTTTACTCCCATTTCAAGGCTCCTTTCTTTACAATGTAAAAGAAGCCCAACAAAATAAAACCGATGAAGGAAACCATTTCCACAAAACCGATGATGCCAAGCGATTTCAGATTCACCGCCCATGGATACATGAAAATAACCTCCACATCAAACAAAACAAACAGGATGGCTACCAAAAAATATTTGATAGAAACCGGAATACGGGCGTTTCCTTTTGATTCAATTCCGCACTCAAAGGGATCGAGCTTAATTTTACTTTGTCGTTTTGGCCCAAGGGCGTGAGACAGAACCATGGCGAAGACTACAAAGCCTACAGCCACGAAAAACATCATCACAATGGGTAAATAATCCTGTATATTGCTTGTCATGTTGCGATTTTTGCCTGGTCAAAATTAATCATTCAATTGAATTGACAGAAAAATGTGCCTGTTTAATTCCGTTATTTGTTATTTTCCTTGTTGGGAGTTATCTGAATAGGGCTGCCGGGCGTGTTTCCGGAAGGAATTCCCGTTTCCATATACAGGGGTGGAATAAAGTAGTAGCTCAAGTCTGCCTCTCTTTCAATGGGTGCGAGAAAGCGAAGGACTCTTTCGGCCAAGGGCTTTCCCTGCAAGGATTTTATAACAATTTCTATTGGAGTTCCTTTGGCTTCGAGTGTTGGAATCAACTTTAAAAAGCCGGACTTCCAAGCAGGAATGTGCCATGTTAAAAATTCAAAGAAATAACGAGGGGCGGATTGTGCTGTATCCATAGCAATACGGGCGGTTCCTGAAACTTCACTGAATTGCAGCCTGTATATTCCCTTCGAAAACTCCTCTTTAACTTTTTTCCAATCTTCCCCTGATGCAGCAGAGGGAAAGTCCGTCAACAGCAAGGGAGAAAATTTTTGGCGACCATGATCCAGTTTCCACAATTTCTGGGGCTCATCCGCTTTAATCAAAAGAGAAACAGAGGATACAAAAGTGCTGTCTGTTTGCTTCTTTCCCCAAATCATCAACCAGCCCAGCGAGCAAGTGCGGTATTCCAACAGCAGCGTGTCTTTGCCGGTTACCAGCTCATAACGCAAGCCCTTTTCTTTTTGTGCAAAAAGGCTTAGGGCCCCAAAAAGCAGGCAAAGAAGCATCCCAATTGAAAATTTGCGTGGAGCCATCGGGGCAAAGTTAGGCTTGTTATTGAATTCTACCATTGCTTAACCCTTAAGTTAAATAATTGTTGTTTGCATGGCGTTAATAAATAAAACAAGTTCTTTGTTTACCTTTGCACCGTGAGTTTAGAAAAAGAGGTTTCTGCGCCCGGAATAAAAGAATGGACCAAGTCGCCCATTTTTCATTTCCTCGTTAAAGTGGCGGTAATTTTTATTGTATGGGAGTTGCTGAATGGTTACATGCAGCGTTTTGCCTTTTTCAGTAACCTTTGGAAATCAATGCATGATTTCCTTCTTCTCAGCATTCTGGATATCAGTGAATTCACGCTTCGGAATGTTTTAGGGCTGGAAATTACCCGTATAGGTATCGTCATTAAAGTAGCAAACTCTCCGGGAGTTTCGGTTGGTCCGGCCTGTGTAGGATTTGGTTTGCAGGTGGCCTTTGCTGCCCTGATCATGGCCTACGAGGGCCCTTGGAAAAAGAAACTTTGGTTCATTCCTTTGGGCATGTTCGGCATTCATCTGATCAATGTTTTAAGGGTAGTGGTGTTGGCCATCATGAGTAACATAAACAACGATTGGGTTGACTTCAACCACAAATATGTTTTTAGCTCTATGGTTTACCTTTTCATGTTTGTAATGTGGGTAACCTGGGTAAGGTTTTTGGAGAAGAAAAAAACCTAGACAGACAATCACCGTTGGGCACCGATGGTCCATTAAAGCCTTGTAAAAAGTTGCAGTATCGATTTTTCTTGGATATTAGTACTTTGTACTAAATTGTATAAAGGCACAAACTTTGAGGTAACAACAGCCATCATGGCTTAAGTTTTTGCCAAGCAACCTTCTCCTCCAAATCCCAGGAGGCTTTTACCAACAGGCCTTTGCTGCTTAGCCAAACTTTTTCGGGCGACTTTTTTTCCTGCATTTTTCCTGGATCCCAGGTTCCGTTTTGATTGGTATCCTCAATGGTTCTCAAGCTATAGGTTCCGGGCTCCAGCAATTCGAAACTATGCTTTATCGGCAGTTTGGTTTGCCAATGTTGAACCACTGCACCTTTTTCGTTCAGCAGATCTACCAGATAAGCAGCATCTGCAGCGGCACTGCTGTCTGGCAATGGAATCTCAAGCATCAAATTTCCTGTTTCTGATTCCGGCTTTATTCTGAAACTTACCTTTAAACTATCCGCCTTTTTATTGTAATAATCGCTTACCAATCCCGGGAATCCTAACAAGGTATAAACGCTATCTTCTATCCAATCGTGCTTGATAACAACCTTCCGTGTGCTTGCGCTATCTTGCTGCAAAGTAAAACTAACCGGTTTTTTACGTAGTAAAATCTGGAGACTATCCTTGTTCCAGCTCTTCACCGGACGGGCCCATTCTAAAGTCAAGGCCCTGTCGGGCGGGAGGCTGCCGTTCTGGAAAGCAACATTGACCTTGGGCTTATTGGCTAGAACCAATCGCTTCTTGGATGCGGTTTGGTTTTGATTGAAATAATCCTCGTCATAAACGGCTACTTCCACGGTATCTTCCTTCATCCCCTCATCACGCAGAATTAACTTCAAGGTATCAACCCCTGTTTGATGAAATAAAAGAGTAAGCGTGTCTTTGCCGTTGTTGTGCTCCATGAAAATAGTTGAAGAAGCGCTTGGTTTCAACCAGGAATAACTAAGTTTTTTAGCAGGGCGATTGAAATTTATCACCACTTTTCCGGGTTCCGGGGTAGTGACCTTTTTCACAAACTGGGGCTTTTCTTCCTCAAAGCATTCGAGCAAGAGTTTTTCGTTTTTTTCCGGAAAAACAAAATAGGGCAAAAAGCCCACCAATTCTTCGGGGGGGTCGAAGCGGAAGTTTTTATTCACATCCCGAATGGCTAGGGCAAAGAATTCTTTTTGCGGTAAATAGTTAATCAGAAAAGAGCCATCCTCTTTGGCAATGGCAACATAATCGGGAGCTTCTTTGAACAAGAAAGAATCGCGCAAGGCCTTCTCGCGGTGATACAACCAAACACTCAAGCCCTTCTCGGGTGCTTTGGTAAAGGTGTTAATACAGCGACCTTGTAAAACAAGAGAGTCAAGCGCAGGTCCTGTAGAAAAAATATACTTTAAGCCCGGGTTAGGGTTTCCTTCATGCAAATCAACGATAGAATTGCCGAACTGAAAAGAATAAGTGGCATTGGGAGAAAGGGTGTCTTTAAATTTTACAGTAAGTTTTTTTCCTTTAATGACGGCATCAGGGGAATTACGCAGGGGCGGAGAAATAATCCATTGACCGGCCTGGTCTTTGATGTTAAAGTATTCATTAAAATAAATCGAAAATTCTTGCTGGTTGAAGTTAGTGCCGGCATTCGAAGGAGAAAATTTTTGGGCCTCGGGAGCCTGTAAATCGCGGGGCCCACCACCTGGAGGAACCACCTGAGCGCAGGAAAAGAGAAAAAAGCAAAAGAAAAGGACAGATACAATCTTCATGAAGTTTAGCAGATTAGCCCGCCATTGGATTGCAGGCAAAGGCCGGCCAAAGCTGCAAATTTTTCGAGACCTGTGATGTGATCTGCATCAAAATAATTCACAATATCTGCGTCAATATCCAATACCATGATCACCGCTCCTTCCTTATTGAATACCGGCAGCACCACTTCTGAGCGGGATAGGCTACTGCAAGCAATATGGCCGGGAAACAAATCCACATCAGGCACCACGATGGTTTTTGAATCGCGCCAAGCGCTTCCGCAAACTCCTTTTCCATAAGCAATGCGGGTGCAAGCCAAAGGCCCTTGAAAAGGACCCAAAACCAACTCATCGTTTTTTACCCGGTAAAAGCCCACCCATAAAAAGCCAAAGGTTTCTTTGAGGATTGCGCAGAGATTGGCCAAATTGGCCAGGGCGTCAGTTTCGTGAGCCACCAAAGCTTCAGCCTGGATGATTAGTTGGTGATACCTTTCGGCTACCGACAAATTTGCTTCGGGGATATGAAGAGAGGAAGACATGGGGCAAAGGTAGGAAAGAGTTGGATGAGTAATTACTTTAATTTATTGGCTTTAATAGAGGAATGTTTGTCTTAACTTTATAAAGTTATTTTCTTGTAGGTTGGAGTCCAATACTTACGGTCCATTCAGGGTGATTACTACTACGGGATGTAATCAAAGCTGCCGGAATAGATAATTCCTTTTAATGTTACAGGAATGGTGTCGCCTGCCTGATTTGAACTAATGGAAACATATTGCGCTGAAATATTCTCAAATTCAAAGCGACTTCCTTGCCTCTTTACTACCCCCGAATTTGTTGGATTAATAACACCAACAATGCCTGAATCGACATTTTGAAACAAGCCTCTGAAGCTTATTACACCTAGGGTAATTGGGGGGAAAGCTTCTGTTGGTAAAAGTGCATATGATACAACCATATAGGAGGTATCGCCTGGATAATTCATTTGATAAAGACTAAATTCAAAGCTATTCTTCGCTTCTCCAAACAAGTTTTTCTTTAATCCGCCAAAAAACTTATTACCCCCGCCAGAGCTTGTCCATTGCATTCGAAATTCTATTGTATCAACCCGATTTCCGAAGTTGATTATCACCCATGATTTCGGATGAACAGTAAAAAACTTCTTTTGGTTGGCAATACTCAATTGCCCTTCATCAAGAGAAAAAAGGTTTATTGCATGATACCCGGGATTAACATTAAACGTTGGAAAAATTACTTCATATTGATCCGAAACAGTTCTGTCCGGCAAAAACCATTTTCTTCCTGAACTATTAACAGAATTATCCCTAAATATTAGTGTGTCTCCATGAATAGCAACCTTTTTATTCATCCAGATGGAAGGGCTAGGTTGGGTTTGTTCTTGAAGGCAGGAGGAAAAAAACATCCAATTAACAAACAACCAAAAAAAGAAATACATACCATTTTGGGAGAGGTATCCGGAACAAGAAAATATTTTCAAAAAATAGTTCATTCCGAAATTCTAGGAGGTTTTTGCTTAAACGGTATCGTCAGCAAAGCCCCAAAATTAATTCCATTTCTAAAATAAAATTGTTCAGGCCCAAAGTGGTTTAACTGCGGCCTGAATCCAATGTTAAAATCGAAACAAAGTCTTTTTAAAATTGGAACCCTGTACCTTATACCAATTGGAAAACTCAACAAAATGGATTCGCTAAACCGAAAAGTAGAATTCCAATAAATGGTTGTATCAGAAGATGTGTATGACCAGGAATTAACATTATACCCATAATAAGTCGAGGACTCATTCACAAACCTAATTTTATAGTTACCTGCCATATAGCATGGAAAATCGAGTTTCAAACCATAATAAAAATAAAAAACAAAAGCCTTATTGCCCAATTCGAAAAATTTGGCTCCCATAATTAAATTTAATCCAATGAAGTTAAACCCTCCTTGAAATTCTTCTTCTCTTCTAAATCTCTTTCCAGCAAAATACTCTCTTGAACCTCCTGAATTTGAGGACTCCAAAATCCATTGATAACCAAATTTAATGGCGCTAAAATTCAAATCCAGATCGCAGAAAATTTCATCCCAGTCTCGTTCATATACAACCCCATAATAAAGTGCGTCTGGTAGATTGAAGGACAGTTCTTGGATATCATATCTTGAACCAAAGCTTTTGGACAGGCTATTTTGTTGATATTGAAAACTAATACCTAGTTTATTCTTTTGCGAGAAAGTCTGATGAACAAATAAGTTCCCCACAAAAAAAAGAAACAAAAAAACTTTATACGAGAGCCTAAACATAAAAGCTAAAATAGGAAATAACTTTCGATAAAACCTAATTTTCTTTTCCCCTAATCGGTATAGGCCAAGGTAACCAAAGATACCGAAGCGCAGCCGGCCTCCAGCAATACCTGTGCGCAAGCCTCTATGGTGGCTCCTGTGGTAACAACATCATCTACCAAAATAAGGTCTTTTCCCTTTAATAATTCAGGCTGAAGCACTGCAAATACTTCTTTCACATTCTCCCAACGATCGGTTCTT
>JBILVQ010000354.1:0-2891 GCA_044370375.1 Bacteroidia bacterium | reverse complement strand
AAACGCAAAAATTGATGACAGCGGAAAGTTTTTTCTTCACAGCATTGAAAAAAAACAAACACTTTACTCCATTGCCAAAAAGTACAATATTGAGGAAGAAAAAATTGTAAAAGCCAATCCTGATAAGGACTTTTCGAAACTTAATGTTGGCGATGTGGTTAAAATTCCACAAAGCGAAGTAAAAGAAGCGCCCGCTCCTGTGGTTGTAAAACCGATAGAAATCAAAGAACCCGAACCTGTATCCGGCAATGGTCTTTCTGTTAACCTCTTTCTTCCGCTGTATTTGAAAGAAAACGATTCCATTCTTTCTTTGGAATCTTATTCGAAAGACGATGAATTTTTTCCCAAATCGCAACCTGCTGTTGAATTTTTAGCCGGTTTTAAAACCGCTTGCGATTCAATGGCAAGAAAAGGATTTACCATACAATTGAATGTATGGGATGTTCCGGTTGATTCGATGTTATCGGAAAAGTTTTTCGCAACAGAGAAAATAAAGCCCGCAGCCTTGTGGGTGGGTCCTTTCCATAGTCATGTGGTAGCAAGTGCTGCAAAGGCAGCCAAGAAGAGTGGAGCAAGTTTGGTGATTCCCTTGGCGCAACAACCCAAATTACTCTTGGGCCATCCGGAGGCATTTAAAGTTACTCCTTCGCAAAATTCAGAAATGGAAGAATTATGCAGTTACTTTTTTAAACAAGATAGCAAACGAAACTTTATCTTGATTCATAATAATCTCTCGAAGGAAAAAGCCCTGGCGGAAATTATCAGAAAAAAGTCGAAAAACTTTTTAACCTCCGGCGACAGCATTCAGGAATTGATTTATAAAACCAGCGGCTCAAAGGGTTTAGCCAAGGTGGTTAAAACAGATCGGGAAAATGTAATTTTTGTTCCAAGCAACGATCAGGCTTTTGTAACAGACCTTATCAATAAGTTGATTGGATTACCGGAAGAAACAAAAATTGTTTTGGTTGGTCTGGAGCCTTGGTTAAATTATGAAAATCTTGATCCGGGTGTTTTGCAACGTTTAAATCTGCACGTGGCCACCGGTTCATTTACCAATTATCGCAAGCCCGAAACCATTCGTTTTCTGCAGTTGTTCCGCGAAGCCTATAGCACCGATCCCGGCAAATTTGCCATTTCGGGTTACGATTGCGGCCTGTATTTTTTAGAAAACTACAGCAACATTACCCGCAGCAACAAAGATAAAATTGCCGATTTGCCGGTAAAAGCCATGATTCAAACCAATTTTTCTTTTTTCAAAACTTCACCTGAAAGTGGATTTGAAAACAAAGGCATTCATGTTTTGAAAATGCAGGATTACGAACTAATAAACGCGGCTCAGAAAAAATGAGAGAGCCTATTATTGCAGCCTACCAACAACTACAAGATCAAATTTGCAAGGGATTATCGGATGCAGATGGTGGTACTTCTTTTTTAGAGGACCTTTGGGAAAGACCAGAGGGAGGTGGCGGCCGAACCAGGACATTCAGTGAAGGCAAGGTATTTGAAAAAGCGGGGGTAGCATTTTCTGCCGTGCATGGATCAATCCCGGAATTTTTAAGAAAAGAGAATCCACAATTACCTTCTGATGGACAATTTCTGGCTACAGGCGTTTCCTTGGTAATCCATCCCCGCAATCCCTTTGTGCCCATCATACACATGAATGTGCGCTATTTTGAAATTGAAGGCTATACTTTTTGGTTTGGTGGCGGCATTGACCTAACGCCCCACTATGTTTTTCAGGAAGATGCCCGATATTTTCATCAATGCTTGTCGCAATGTTGCGAACGTTTTGATCCAAGCTATTATCCGCGCTTCAAGCAATGGGCCGATGATTATTTTTACCTTCCGCATCGAAAAGAAACCCGTGGTATTGGCGGCATTTTTTTCGATCATTTGGGCAGAGCGGGCGATATACCCAAAGAAAATCTTTTCGCCTTTTCTTTGGCGGTGGGCAATACTTTTCTGCCGGCTTACCTTCCCCTTGTTGAGAAAAACAAGGACCTGCCTTTTAATGAGGAAAACAGAAAATGGCAGGAACTACGGAGGGGCCGTTATGTAGAATTCAACTTGGTTTACGATCGTGGAACCAAATTCGGATTAGAAACAGGCGGCAGAACAGAATCCATCCTCATGAGCCTTCCCCCCTTGGCACAATGGCGTTATAATTACCAGCCACAAGTAGGGAGTGCCGAGGCAGAAACCCTTGAGCAATTGGTAAAAGGAAAAAACTGGCTCTAAGCAAACAACATCAGACCAATGAAAAACAGCATCAGTCTATTATGGATGATCTCCACTGTCTTTGGCCTGTTAGTTACGGGTTGGTTAAGCAGTTGCCAAACGGTAAAGGCATCTGCAGAAGGTGAAAAAGAGAAAAAAACAGAAGTTTTAAGCTTAAGAATTGATCCTGAGTATGCTGCACCTGACCGACTTGACTTTACGATAGACAGCGCAAGCGTGAAGAACAATATCCTTAGCTTATATGTTAAATACTACGGAGGCTGTAAGGAGCATGATTTTCAAATGGTTGCTACCAATTATATCAAAAAAAGTTTGCCACCCCAAACAGAGCTGTTTATGGTGCACGATCCTAAAAATGATAGTTGTTACCGCCCATTGCAAAAAGTTGTTAATTTTAGCCTCGAAAAATTAAGCGTCAATGAATTTGAGGATATCATCCTGGATGTGAATCATCAGGTTTATATCAATTACCAACCCAATAACCAAACCAAAACCAACCAAAGTCAAACCAAAAAGAAATGAAGAAAATCTATTTGCTTGGAATAATCTTTTCCATGGCCCTCTGCACCGGTGGGAAGCTTTTTGCCCAGTTAAGTCAGGGAGGAACACCCAGAAGTTTTGCGCTCCAGTTAGGAGACGCCAACGTGCCGGTA
>JBILVQ010000353.1:0-2907 GCA_044370375.1 Bacteroidia bacterium | reverse complement strand
TGTTTCTCAAAAATGGGTGGAAGAATCCACCAAATTGGACACCAGCAATGGAAGTGCCAGTTATTACCAATATCAATGGTGGTTGCCTGTACCCAATGAAGATTTTATGGCAGAAGGAATTTTAGGGCAGTTTGTTTATGTAAATCCCGCAAAAGACCTAATCATCGTAAGACTTGGCAAAAAAGAAGGAAAAGCCAATTGGTGGTCTATTTTCACTTCCATCGCAAAAGCATATTAAATAGAAAATGGTCGATGGTCGTTTTTGCATAGCACCAATGCATCTTTTTTCTTAATGAAAGACTTTCCCATTGAAAAAATGAAATGCAAAAACAGAATACTTCTTCTGTAGGTTAACGTTTTCAAGCAAAAGCAAAAACAAACAACAGTCATTCAATGAAAAAAGCAATCATTATCGGAGCGAGCTCCGGCATAGGAAAAGAACTTGCTTTACTGCTGTCGAAAGAAGGCTATAAGGTTGGGTTGACAGGCCGAAGAGAACATTTGTTGAAAGAATTGAAAAGTAAAAATGATGGCTTGTTCTTTATCAGCACTTTTGATGTCAATGACACCCGGCAATCGGTTGAAAAGTTAGAGGAATTAACCGAAGTGTTGCAGGGGCTTGATTTGCTCATCATTTGTTCGGGAATTGGGCATATCAATAAGTCGCTGAATTTTGATTTGGAAGATGAAACCATCAAAACCAATGTAATCGGATTTACTTGTATTGCAGATTGGGCCTTTAATCATTTTGAAAAGCAGGGATTTGGACATTTGGTTGGCATTAGTTCCATTGGAGGACTCCGGGGAAGTGGCCTTGCTCCTGCTTACAATGCCTCTAAGGCTTACCAGATAAATTATCTGGAAGGATTAAGGCAAAAAGCATCCAAACTTAAGGTTCCGTTGTATGTAACTGACATCAGACCCGGTCTTGTGGATACTGCCATGGCAAAAGGTGAAGGATTGTTTTGGGTAATGCCACTAAAAAAAACGGCAATACAAATTCATCAAGCCATCATGCATAAAAAAAAGGTTGCCTATGTAAGCAAAAGATGGGGGCTCATTGCAGCTATTTTAAAATTAATCCCTAGATCGATTTATAACAAAATGTAAAAATGCTTAGTACTAATCATGCTATTTTTTAGGTCTAAACCCCTACAATGATGAGAATGAAATTCAATAAAATTTTAAAAGCCATATTAGGAATATTAGGAATATTTCTTTTGATCATAATCCTTTACCTGATGGCTGCCTTTGGTCTTTCATCCATTACCGTAAACAAAGACTTTGCACCTTGCGAAAAGGAAGCGGTAGAAATTTACATCATGACCAATGGGGTCCATACCGATTTGGTGCTACCTTTCAATAATGAAATGATGGACTGGGGTAAAATGCTTGATCCTTCAGCCACTCATTCGAGGAACCCACTAGTAAATTATGTAGCTTTCGGGTGGGGAGATAAGGGCTTTTATCTGGATACCAAAACCTGGGCAGAGCTGAAAATAAGTACCGCATTTAATGCTTTGTTTTATTTAGGCACTTCAGCCATGCATGTAACTTTTTATAAAAAAATTCAAGTAAGTGAGTCATGCCGAAAAATATGCATTGATAAGGAAAGTTACAGAATGCTTGTACAATACATTAGCGATAGTTTTAAACTTGACGGGGCTGGACTTGCTCAGCAAATTCCCGGAGCTGCCTATTGGAAAAACGACTCATTCTATGAAGCGAATAGAACGTACAGCTTGTTTTATACCTGCAATACCTGGGCAAACAATGGACTAAAGTCTGCTAATCTAAAGGCTTGTTGGTGGACTCCCTTTGATAGTGGCATTTTTCAACAATACGAAGATTAAATGGTTTTGGGGCTATACAATGCTATCGTTTTTGGGATGGAACAGGTTGCTCTTTTAGCAAATGATTGATCATGACTACTTATTGCTATTGAAGCACAAAATCGAAAAAATAATATATTTTTGTTAGGATCAGAAAGGGCTGCAATTTATAGAATCTATTTTCAAAAAAAATGAAACCAAATTATAACCTGCGAAGAGAAAACTCTCCTGTAAGGCAACAATTTTTTAAAAGACTACTTTACATTGCTCTATGCATTATTCCTATTATTTTATTCGCTGACAATAAAGATTCCTTCAGACTAGTTCCCCTGCCCTTCTTTATCTTTGGGATGATTCAACTCCTTACAATTGTTGCAGGTTCACAACAAATATTGGATGACTTTTTCCCGCCAAAAACGAAACACGAAAAGAAGGCTAGGCCAAGGGATAAATTCATTTATTATTTCTCCATGACCTTGTTCTTTGTTGGTCTTGTCTTCGAAGTTTTCGAAATTCGGACGATAGACAATACCATCAACGGAATGAGTTTATTTTGGAAATCAGCTTTTCTCGGTTTAATCATTGCATTCCTTTCCATCCTATTCATCAAATCATTTAGTCCTACTGTTTTTGATGAAAGTAACCGCCGGTATTCCGTTTATCTTGGGCTTTACCTAGGTTTTTTTCTTTTCGTGCCGGCATTTGCTAGTTTTTTAAATCATTATTTCGCGGATGAAAAAATGGAATGCAAAAGCTTTGAAATAATCAGAAAAAACAAAGGAGGTAAAAGAAATACATCTTCCTTGTTGCATATAAAAATTGACCCGGAATCAGAGGAGAGATTTGAGGTAAGCAAACAATTTTACGAACGCGTGGCTGAGGGCGAACAGATAAAATTATGCACCATCAAAGGAAAACTTGGTTACCATTTCGTGGAAAAATTTGAAACCATCAACGAATGAATAGTCCGCCAGCCTCAATTACCTTGTTTTACAGCTCAATTCAGGCGAAGAATCTTTGGTGCTCAAAACAATCCTTTTTCTAAACATTCAAATAACTTAAAGATATCATGGCA
>JBILVQ010000352.1:0-2913 GCA_044370375.1 Bacteroidia bacterium | reverse complement strand
AACAATTTTCATGAACTCCTTTGTAGAAAAATTGTAGCTTTTAAGCTTTTCCTTTAACATCAAATTTTCTTCAAGAACTCTTACTTCTTTTGTTGCTCCTTCACACAAGGAAACCCGCATAGGACTGCTTGAAGAGGAGTTGAAATGCAAACTCCATTTATATCCTTCGCTGAATTTTACATCATTGGTGCCATTTTGCGAACTCAATCGTTTTTTGTCGCTACCATCCGTTTTTACAGAAAATAAATCGCTTCCCAATTCCTGCGCTTCATTGGATAAATAGTAAATCAATTGCTTTTTCTCATCCAAGCCAAGCACCTTGCTAACTTCAAAGTTGCCTTTGGTGAGTTGCTTCAAAACTTTACCATCACTCAGTTGAAGCAAATAAATATGGTTCCATCCATCTCTTTCTGAGGTCCACAACAATTGGTTCTGGTTTTCCAAAAAATACCAGTCATCATTGATGTCAACATACCGATCGCTTCTCTCCGAAAAAACCAATCTCGATTTTCCTGTTTTTGCATCCGCCACCATTATTTCGGCCTGATTTTGCAAGCGGTTCATCCTGATGAAACATACCTGGTCTGCTTGCCTGGTCCATATCATTCTGGGAATGTATTGGTCCTTTTCTGCACCGGCATCTACCGCAATAAGCTGATTTGTTTTTACATCATAAATCTGCAAGTCAACGATTGCATTTTTTTCTCCTGCTTTAGGGTATTTAAAAACACTTTTTCCGGGATACAATCCTCCGTAGGTGGTCATTTCAAATTCAGGAACCATCGATTCATCAAAACGATAAAAACAAATTCTTTGTCCATCAGGAGACCAACGAAAGGCTTTATCGAAACCAAACTCCTCCTCGTAAACCCAATCACAGGCACCATTAATGATTTTATTCATGGCACCATCTTTCGAAACCTGAATTTCTTTTCCGGTCATTAAGTCCTTATAGTATAAATTGTTATTCCTTACAAAAGCAACTTTGCTTCCATCGGGTGAAAAATCGGCCAGCATTTGTTTTCCTTCTACAGATAAGGCATTTACTTTTTTATTTGCCAAATCAACCAGATAATAATTTGATTTTTCTGAGTGACGATAAATTTTTTCTCCATTGGTAGCCACCAAGGCCATCGTCTCACTGCTGTTGAAGGAGAAAGCTTCAATGGATATAGCCTCTCCATTTTCATTCTTTAATAATCTTGAATGAAGCAAAGTATCCAACAAATTACCGGTCTTATAATCGTACTTTGCTACAAAGCTGTAGGCTCCTTTTCGCTCCAAAATGCAATATTCTTGTCCGTTTTTCATGGATACCCAACCATAAATGCTTTTGGCCTGCAACGGACCTCCCTTCCAAATTTCCTCAAGGGTAATATTCCCTTGGGCGAAAACCGTCCCCGAAAAAATCGAAAGAATAAAAATGGGTAGAAATAGTATTTGTTTCATTTGGTAAAAATCTTTAAAAAACCCTTTGCGACCAATGGTAAGTTGTAAAATTCGCTAACATTGTTCAAACTTTTTCAAAAGATGAAAATAAAATCTCTACAAATTTCAATTTTCTCGCTTGCCTTTTCAAGCTTTTTGCTTTCCTGTGGCGGTGGAACAGAGGAAAAGGCGTCTTCCGTTTCGAGTGGTCTCGACCTTCCCTCAATGGATACAACGGTTAGTCCGGCCGAAGATTTTTACCAATATGCCAATGGCAATTGGTTAAAAAATACTAAAATCCCGAGTACCGAAAGTAGGTGGAGCAATTTTAATGTCCTGGATGAAGAGAACATTGAAAAACTGAAAGGTGTTCTTAGCGAGGCCGCTAAAGCCAAGGCTGAACCGGGTTCAAATGCGCAAAAAATTGGTGATTTATATTTCACTGCGATGGATTCTGCCAAACTCAACAGTGAAGGTTGGAACCCAATCAAACCGTGGATGGCAGCCATCGACTCGATGAAGGATAGCAAAGACATTGTTAGAATCACCGCCAATATGCATATTTCGGGGATTCATCCCTTGTGGGGAATTTATGCAATGCAGGATTTCAAAAACAGCGAAAGCATTGCAGGTTATGTTACCCAGGGAGGAATATCACTGCCCGATTGCGATTACTACACCAAAACAGATCCTGAATCGAAGGAATTAAGAGATAAATTTCAAAAACACATTGCCCGCATTTTTGCCCTTGGTGGCGATGATCAGGCAAAAGCCGATAAAAAGGCTGCTGTTGTAATGAACATGGAAACCGAACTGGCAAAGGTTTCTATGAACAACACCCAACAAAGGGATATTGAAATTCAATACAACAAAATGACCATTGCCGAACTGAACAAAAAAGCACCCAATGTTGATTGGAAAAATTATTTGGATAGGGTAGGTGCTGGTTCGCTGACAGAGGTAATTGTTACACAACCAAAATTTGTGGCCAAAGTAAGTGCCATGATGAAGTCTGTTTCCATGGATGATTGGAAAACGTATTACCATTGGAAATTAATTGATGGAATGGCTCCTTTCCTGGATGACAAAACTGTATCCCTTAATTTTGATTTCTTTGGAAAAACCCTGGAAGGTACCCAAGAGTTAAAACCAAGATGGAAAAGAAGTCTTGAATTAATTGATGGTTTAATGGGTGAGGCCCTTGGTCAATTGTATGTAGAGAAATACTTTACTGCTGATGCCAAAAAGAAAGTAAATGAATTGGTTGATAACCTGATGGCTGTTTATAAGGATCGCATCAATGCATTGGATTGGATGAGCGATTCAACCCGCATGCTTGCTCAGGAAAAACTGGCTACTATCATTAGAAAATTAGGCTATCCCGACAAGTGGAGAGATTATTCAAGTTTGGCCATTACCCGTAATTCTTTGGCCGAAAACGTAATGGCGGCCACCCGTTTTGAATTCAATCGTATGATTACCAAA
>JBILVQ010000104.1:0-10493 GCA_044370375.1 Bacteroidia bacterium | reverse complement strand
GTATTGCAGGTTACCGCGCGATTGAATTCTTTCTAAATTCTTGAAAAGGCCTTTGGGCAAGGCGTTGAAGAAAACCTGAGAATTCATTTCAGGAATAGTTAAATCAAGCCCCATTGCCTTGTAGGGCAATACCTGATAAAGAAATTTGGGATTAAATTGTATGTCGTTGACTGTGGCCAAACTTCCGTCTAAAATTTGAATCGAATGATCCCCTACCAGAATTTTACAATTTAGGCTTGCTTTTGGCACAACCACTTCTTCAGGGGAAAGCCGCCAATGACCGGCCTTAAAATTAGTACAATGTACTAAACAGGATAAGCTTAGCTGATTGTTGTCAAAATCCGATTCGGTAAGTGCTAAATTAAGGCTGTCAAAACCCGCCACTAAACGGTATTTGTTTTCAAGAATGGGGAGTTGTTTTTTTCCTTCTTTCCCCGTTACAATGCTCAGTCGGGCTGTTCTTTCTTTTTTGTCGATGTTTCCGTTTGCCGTCCAGCTTCCATTGCCGCTGTTTTCAATAATATTTATTTTTCCTGAAAAAGCACCGTTATTTAGTTCCAGCAAAGGAAGGGAGGCTTTTAAAAAAAAGGTATCGTTTTGGGCCTGAATGTTAATTTGTTCTAACCTAACATGGGCAGGAATTACATCAAATACAGTGTTTAAAAACTGATTCAATAAGTAGCCATAATGAATTGACTCCTGATCTTTTTTTTCTTCACGTACCGTGTCTGGTTCTGACTTTTTGAGTAAAAATGAAAAATTATCTCCTTTTTGATTTTTTTCTAAAAGCAGGTTTAATACAATTATCTCCAGAGACTCTAACCTCAACTTTCCCAACAAAAGCGGCAAAAATCTTGCCTCACATGAAAAATGTTGTATCATCAACAAGGAATCTCCTTGCGGAGATTTTAATTCCAGGGTGTCAAATTCTAAAGTTGAAATCCCTGAAAACTTGGATGCACCAACGTGCAGAAGAGCACCGTTTTTTTTATGAATTTTTTCTGCCACCTGCTCAATAGCATAATGAAGCAACACATTGCGCAGGGAGAAAACAAGTACAAGAAGCAAAACCAATACTATCCCAAGTATTTTTGCAACTTTTTTTAGTATGGTACGGTTTGTCATCTTTTGCAATTATCTTCTGTTGGTCTTTTGCAGGGTTCCAAATGTACTATCATTGCTACAAATAAAATAGCACTTACCCTAATATTTCATCGTTACAAGCTGAATCCTGCTTATCAATATGTCCATGCCTGCCCATAAAGCCGGAAGAAAGGAGAGGTTGATGGTCTGGTATTGATTTTATTTTTGGTTATTTTAGAATTACCTTTGTCCTGTGTCATACTTATATAAATGCCTTCTCTTCCTTTTCCTGCTGCCGGTTTTGTCCTGCAACAATGAGCTGCGTGTTGTTCCCATCCCTGAAAATGTTCTTCCTCCGGATAGTATGGTTTCAGTATTGAGGGATTTACACCTTATGGAATCCGGAATCAATGGCCATTTTTTTCAGTCCAATAACATTTCTTCCGACCGTTCTGTCCTCCGCGAAATCGTTTTTGAAAAGCATAAAATTGAATCTGATCGGTTCTTGAAAAGTTTGGAATTTTATTCTGCTAACCCCGAGCACTTTGATGCAGTTTACGAGCAAATAATTATTGAATTAAGCAAGTTGCAAAACCTTGATTAAGCAGTTTTGCTCTTTTTGTCTTCCAAAAATTTTTGCGCAATAAATCGGATGCTGTCCTCTGATGGAATAAAGGAATAGTCCAACATTCCCAGAATTTTCTTGGTGTCGTATTCTTGGTTGCGATAGGCTGTATTGACCGTTTCTCTGGTTAGTAAAGGCGTTCTTCCGCTGAGTTTCCATAGAAGCGATTCCCACCTCCACATCAATTCTCCTGCAATGCGGGGCGCAATTATTTTTGGCGCCCTGCTGCCAAGAGCATCACAAACCATTTGAAAAAACGTGGAATAAGATAAATGAAATCCGTTCACCAGGAATCTTTCCCCGCTTATGTTACTTTCGGTTAGTTGAACCATTATTTTTGCCACATCCCTTACATCAACAAAGCCGGTAGAGCCCGGACTACTGAATAACATTCCCTGATGGGCCTTGGTGAAAAGTTGAGGACTTCCATTGTTCCAGTTTCCTGGCCCAAGAATTATGCTTGGGTTCACAATAACAGCATTCAACCCTTCTTCAATGCCACGCCAAACCTCCATTTCTCCCTCAAATTTACTTCTTCCATAAGCTGTCTTTTCGCTCGAGAAGTCAAAAACAAATGTTTCATCGGTCGGCTTTTCCTGTCCTCGACCCAATGCGGCCACAGAGCTCACATAACAAAGTTTGTTGACTTTTTTTGCCAGACAAACATTAACCACATTGGCTGTTCCTTCGCGGTTTACACTTGCCAGTTTTTTTTCCTCTCCTTTTCTAAAGGATACCAGAGCCGCACAATGATAAACAGTATGCACATTGTCAAAAGCAAGAAACAACTGTTCAGTGTCCAATATATCGGCCTCTCTCCATTCTATCTTTTTCAGCAAATCTTGTTTCCCGTAATAAGAAAAAATTTTCAGCGTGCTTTCCCTTGCAGCTTCATTCCGTGAAACACCAACTACCTTTTTACCGCTGTTAAGCAGATCCAAGCAAGTATGCGCTCCTAAAAGTCCGGTAGCACCGGTTACTAAGTTAATGGACATAAATCGGCTACAAACCTAAAGAATATTGCCCAATACCCCGAAGGAAATATCAGAACAGCAGAAATACTTGCCCTTCAATCAAATCCGCCCAAGAAAACCCTGTTTCTATCAGGTATTTTCTTTCATTGGAGATTCCTTTGCCTTGAGAGCGAAACTGACTTTTTTCATTGCTATGCCTTCAATGAACCCATGCAACGAACCCATTTTGAATCACATTTTGATTAAAAAGGATCTGAGAATTTTATATCGCGCGTAATTTCCTCGTCTGTAAGTGTAAGTAAAAATGCCTTGAGGGCTGCTTTTTCTTCAACGCTTAGGCCTAATTTTATAGGCTCAATTGTTAACCCGCCATTCATGGTTAATGTGGTAGAAAATGAAGGTAGATTTTGTAAACTATCAATTGTCTCAAGGTTTAAATTGCTTAGTTCTATACTCAAGTTGGGGTTAGGCTTAATGCCATGATTGTAATGATCAATAACCTGCTCTAAAGTGCTAAATCTTCCATCATGCATATAGGGTGCGGTTAAGGCCACATTTTTTAAATTGGGAATTTTGAAGACCCCATTCAGGTTAGAGGAGCCCGACAAAGAACCTACACCTGGATCTGAATAGTTGATGTCAAGCCCAATGTTAGCAAAAGAGGTAAAATAACCACTGCCGTTTTGTTCCGGCTTGTGGCATGTTCCGCATCGGGCTTTGGTATAGAATAAATTCATTCCTTGTTTTTCCAGCAGACTTAATTCATGCAGGTCAATTCCTGCGGGATTACTTACCGTGGCAGGCAATCCATTGGTATGACGAAGCAAGGCTTTTTGGAATTTGGAATTCTTCGGGTCTAAGGCCATACAAAAAGATGCCAGTGCATCTTCAATGTTGCTGAGGCTTATTCCTGAATTTCCATAAGCATCTGTAAACAATTGATTGTAATAGGGTAGTTGGCTCAGCTTAGTAACCAGCATGTTTGGGTCCTGTACCATTTCTTCATGGTTGGCAATAGGCCTGAGGACCAAATCCTTCATTGAATTTACACGACCATCCCAAAATAAATTATTGGAGCTGCCGGTAATGGAAAGTGTGTTTCTTTTTAAAACATTGCCAAATATTCCTTTATGAAAACGCGTATTGTCGGCAAAACCTTTACGCTGAAAATGACAACTGCCACAGGAAATGGAGTTGTTAAAGGAAAGGGCCTTGTCATAAAACAAAACCCTTCCGAGGGTGATTTTTTCATCACTGATACTTGAACCAAACACTGAATTTAATCCATATTCGAAAGGCTCTTCAGGCAAGGCAGGACCAAAATTACCATTAGGTGTGGGTTGTTTGCTTAATTCTTTTTGACAGGAAACAGCCAGGATAGAAAGGACCAAACCCGCCAAACAAGCGTAAATAATCTTTTTCATGATTAAATTTTTATGTAAAGAAATAGGGTTAGGGGTATCCTTAATTCTGTGTTGCCAAAGCTTCCTTTGCTTTTGGATGTTTGAATGAGGAATGTGGACGAATTAACTCCCCCAAGGTTGGTAGTGGAAGTAGAATTAGAACTGCCTTCTTGTGTACTGGTTCCACTAATGTAATACAATGCCGCCTCTGTGCCTATAAGCAGGTTTTTCCAAACTTTGAAATTAAGGGCTAGGGCCGGTCCATAGCCAATTCCGGTGCTTGTACTTTTTGTTTCGGATACAGTTACTGTAGTGGTGGAACCGCTTACAACCGAACCTTGTGTTTTTGTCCTGATTTCCTGATTCGCGATTAAAAAATCTAGTCCGTAGGAAATGGAGAGTCGTTTAAAGTAGGTTTTGCGAAAATACAATCCGGCCCGCAAATCCATGGCCATTAGATTATTTTCGTTCGTGGTGGGCTGACTTACAGAATTAACGTTGTTGCTCGTGCTACTTCCCTCCGTAGTGTTCTTTGTTTGAGAAATTTGGTAATTGGCCCCATAGCGGAAACCGAATTTACGATACCCAACATTGCCGGTGAGCAAATAAGGCATGTTGGAAATTAAGCCTTCGTTAAAACTAAGGTATTGTTTAACAAACTGGGTACAATTGAGCCCTTGTTCGTAGTAAAATTTTTTTTGTGTTGAATCCTGGTCATTAGTTTGTGCCCATGCATGCTGATAAAAAAGTGTTACCAGCATTAGCATTACAACATTAAATTTTATTTTCATATGTATATATTTTTAGCGAATATATGTATATTTTTATAAAAGAAGCAATTTCTTTGGAGGGAAACCTCCTAACTGCCGAAATTTCACTTCAGTCCCTTTTTCTAAAGCTACTTTCTTAATCTCTAGGCTCTTTATACTATCTTTGCAAGCCATTTTTGCAACGTGAAAAAGAATTTTATTAAGGAATTGACCTGGCGCGGGATGATGCATGATTGCATGCCCGGTACTGAAGAATTACTCTTGGCATCCCCTGTAAAGGGCTATATTGGCTTCGATCCATCCTCCGATTCACTGGGAGTGGGCAACTTGGTTCAAATAATGACTTTGCTGCACTTTCAGCAATGTGGACATCAACCCGTAGCATTGGTGGGAGGCGCCACCGGAATGGTAGGTGACCCAAGCGGAAAATCTGCCGAAAGAAATTTGTTATCCGTGGAGTTAATTCAACATAATCTTGATTGTCAAAAGAAGCAACTCGAGAAATTTCTTGATTTTGGCAAAGGACCAAACGCGGCTTCCATCGTGAACAATTACGATTGGTTTAAAGATTTTAATTTTCTTGATTTTATCCGAACTGTTGGAAAGCATATTTCCATCAATTATATGTTGGCCAAAGATTCGGTGAAGAATCGACTTGAAAACGGGATGTCCTTTACTGAGTTTTCTTATCAGCTGATTCAGGGATATGATTTTTATTATTTATGGAAAAACCACGGAATTCGTTTGCAAATGGGAGGTTCCGATCAATGGGGAAATATTGTAACAGGCACCGAATTGATTAGAAGAATGGATGGTGGCGAAGCTTTTGCACTTACCACCCCTCTCATTAAAAAAGCTGACGGTACCAAATTTGGTAAATCCGAATCAGGTAACGTTTGGCTCGATCCATCCAAAACCTCCCCTTATCATTTTTATCAGTTCTGGTTGAACGCAAGTGATACGGATGCCGCAAATTATATCAGAATCTTTACAACCCTTGAGAAGGAAGAAATTGAGTCGATTGAAGCTGAGCATTTGAAGGCTCCACATTTACGAACATTGCAAACCGCCCTTGCCAAAGATATTACCACAAGAGTTCACAGCCTCTCTGATTTTCAGTCCGCAGTTGAAGCTTCTGAGATTTTATTTGGGAAAGGTACAGCCGAGTCGTTAAGCCGACTTTCTGAGAAAGATTTACTGAACATTTTCGAAGGAGTACCACAATTTTCTTTTTCTTCATCGTTGTTGAGTGACAACGTGCAATTAGTCGATTTGCTAGCAGTGCATACGCAAGTCTTTGAGTCAAAAGGTGAAGCAAAAAAAATGATTGCGCAAGGAGCTGTGTCTATCAACAAGTCAAAAATAAGTGACCCAATGGCTCCGGCCGACAAAGGTCATTTAATGGCTGGAAAATACTTGCTGGTTCAAAAGGGAAAAAAGAATTATTTTCTTTTAATTGCAGAATAGAATAGCATCACGAGATGTTGTTTAATTCTATTCACTTCTTAATCTTTTTTCCTTTTGCCCTTTTGGGCTATTTTTTGTTGCCTTTTAAAGCACGGAATTTTTGGTTGCTGCTAACGAGCTATTATTTCTATGCCGCCTGGAAACCTGAATACGCGCTGCTATTACTTGCTACAACTACTTTTGATTTTGCATTGGCAAAGGCCATACAAAATTCTATTGCAGCTCCGAAGCGTAAGTTGTTTTTTATCTTTAGCCTTCTTGCCAACCTAAGCGTACTAATTTATTTCAAATACCTATTTTTCTTTGCTGAGATAAGCGGTTTCGTTTCATCCGATTCTTCTTTTCTATCCCACCAGTTCTTGTTGCCGCTTGGTATTTCTTTTTATACCTTTCAGAGTATTTCCTATATCACAGATGTCTATCGAAAAAAAATTCCCGCCGAAAAGAATTTTATTACCTACGCCCTTTTTGTGGTTTTTTTTCCGCAGTTGGTGGCAGGCCCCATTGAAAGAGCCGGGCATTTGATTTCACAACTTCAAAGCAAACATGCTTTCGATTTTTCAAGAATCAATTCAGGGTTAAGACGAATGGCCTGGGGAATGTTCAAAAAAGTAGTCGTGGCCGATCGCCTCGCCCTACTGGTTGATCCGGTTTTTAATCATCCTGAACAATTTGATGCTTGTGTTATTGGCTTTGCAGCCATCGCTTTTACTTTTCAGATACTAGCCGATTTTTCCGGCTATACAGATATTGCCATAGGTGCTGCAAGATGTTTCGGAATTAATTTAATGGAGAATTTTTTATCGCCTTTTGTAGCCAACAGTTTTACCGATTTTTGGCGCAGATGGCATATTTCTCTTAGTACCTGGTTAAGAGACTATGTTTATCATCCGCTTGGGGGTAATCAAAAGGGAAGGCTCTGGTCAATGGTGTTTATTATGATTACTTTTTTTCTGAGCGGACTTTGGCATGGTGCCGCTTTGACCTTTGTTATATTTGGCTGCATTCATGGCTTTTTTCTTGCCTTGGAAGTTTATTTTCCTGCTCTAAAAGTACCGCCCAATAAGTCTTGGAATATTATTTTTCAAGCAAGGACCTATTTTCTATTTGCTTTATCACTGATACTTTTCAGGGCTCCTTCCCTTGAGCTTGCCGCCACACTTTACAATAGGTTGTTTTCCTTTGCAGGAGGAATTTCTTTTATTGATCTTCATATTCCCAAATCCGAACTTTTATTGATGCCAATCCTTGTTTTTGTTATGGAGTTCATTGATCGCCACAAAACAAGGATTAGGGATTTGGCCAATTCAAAGTTACCGGTGGGCGTTCGATTGATTGGCTATTCTGTCTTTTTATTTTCGATTTTGTTTTTAGGAGTCTTTGAGAATCGTCAGTTCATTTACTTTCAGTTTTGATGAAAAACCAGATCCTGAAATTTATTTTTGTAATAGTTCCTCCATTGATTTTTTTACTTTGGTTGGAAATCAATCTGGAAAAAGTTCCTAATTCCTACAACCGAAAGAAAAAAATTTTCAACCAAAAATCTGCCTTTACTGAGAGTTTATTTCTTGGGTCTTCCCAAGCACTCTATGGCGTAATCCCTGAACTTGCTGCACCATCAGCCATCAATCTGGCCAACCTAAATCAGGATTTAACCTATGATCATCGCTTGCTTTTTCATTACATTGATTCCATGCCAAAATTAAGAAGGGTATTTGTAACATTTACTTACTTTACCTTGGGCTATGCATTAGAAAATACGGAAGAAATTTGGCGTTCTTGGTTTTATGAGCGTGTTTGGAAACTTGAAAGGACCTCGCCTGAAAGAAACCTCAAATCCTATAGTTGGGTGGCCCTGTATCAACCACGAACAGCCCTTAATTTTGCCCGAAACGGTTTTCAAAATTCAGCTGAGCAAGTTTTGAGTTCTACAGGCTTTCAATCCATGGATTCAAACAGGGTTTTTACACCTTCTCTTTTATCAGGGAAGAACGCTGTAGATTATCACCATGGATTCTTTCGATTTTCATCGGTGGAAGAAAATAAAGTCAGGGTTTTTGAAATGGCTCAGCTTTGCCGCGATCGGGATATCGAGTTAATTATCCTTTTGCCTCCCTTGCATAAAACCTACAGAGATCAAACCCTGAACTGGATTAACGGACTTAACAAAAAACTATTACAAAATTTACGGGAAGTGAAAAAAGTTAGGGTGCTCGATTTTTCTGCTCATTCGGCTTTTGAGGATGCTTGTTTTTTTGATGAATTTCACCTCAACCACCGGGGAGCCATCCAAATGTCCAAACTCATTCACCAAGAGGTATTTTCCAATGCAAAACCTTAGAGAATTGCCTATGGAATCCCAAAAAACCGAAATGTTTTAGCGCCAAATGGGCCAGAACTTCCATTCGGGTTTGAGAAAAGGAATTTTTTTGAAGATGGACTAAAAATTACCCATTCGTAATAATGGAAAGCTAAGCCTAGTAACCCGGATAGATGGTTTGGGGCCAAACGATGGAAATATTTTTTCTTTTTTAAGCGGTCAAATCAATTATTCCTACATTTGCAGCCGCATTTGTCAATGGCTTCCGACCATCACAATCATCACTCCAATGTTTCCTTTGCCGGCCTGCTGGTAACTTTAGGAATTATCTATGGCGACATAGGTACATCACCCCTTTATGTATTACGAGCCATTATTGATGATAGCGTTATTGATGCGGGTGTTGTTTTAGGAGGTGTGAGTTGTATTTTTTGGACACTTACCCTGCAAACCACCATAAAGTATATTCTTCTTACCCTGAAGGCAGACAATAAAGGGGAGGGAGGAATTTTTGCTCTTTATACCCTTGTAAAGAAGACAAAGGTTAAATGGCTGTTGTTGCCTGCTATTATTGGCGGCAGTGCTGTTTTGGGTGAGGGCATCATCACACCTGCTATTAGCGTTTCATCGGCCATAGAAGGATTGTCAGCCATAAACCCATCCATTGAGCCTGTGCCAATTGTTATTGGCATTATTGCCGCCTTGTTTTTTATTCAGCAGTTTGGAACCGGCTTTATTGGCAGGTTTTTTGGACCCTTAATGTTAATATGGTTTGCCTTTATTGGCATCATGGGTTTTATGGCACTAAGCGAAAATCCTTCGGTTTTTAAAGCCATTAACCCCTACTATGCCTACCAGTTATTGTTAAAATATCCGGGTGGTTTTTGGATTTTGGGTGCTGTTTTTCTTTGCACCACCGGGGCTGAAGCTCTTTATTCCGATTTGGGCCATTGTGGTCGAAAGAATATTCAAATTTCATGGATTTTTGTAAAAATTACGCTTATCCTGAACTATTTCGGTCAGGCCGCTTGGCTTCTTGAAAATGAAGGATCCAAATTGGGTGTTCAAACTCCTTTCTATTCCATTATTCCTGAATCAATTCTTCCTTTGGGCATCATCATTGCCACCGTTGCGGCTATCGTAGCCAGTCAGGCATTAATCAGTGGTTCCTTTACGCTCATTAATGAGGCAATCCGATTAAACTTATGGCCTAAACTAAAAATTGTTTACCCAACCAACCTCAAAGGGCAACTGTATATTCCAGTCATAAACTGGTTCCTTATGTTCGGTTGTATTGGGGTTATTTTATATTTCCAGAATAGTGCCAATATGGAGGCCGCCTATGGTTTAACCATTATCATTGGAATGATGATGAGTTCAACCTTGCTGGTTTTTTATATGTGGTTAAAAAGGTTTCCAAAGTGGGTCATTGGCGGCTTTATCTTGGTCTATGCGGTGGTAGAATCCAGCTTTTTAATCGCAAATTTGGATAAACTTCCTCACGGGGGTTGGGTGAGCATGCTGATTGCTATGTTCATGATGGTCATCATGTGGATATGGTACGATGCTCGGAAAATCAGAAACTCCTATGTGGAATTTGTGAAGTTGGATGACTATTTGGGTTTACTCTTCGATTTAAGCAAGGATTTATCCATTCCTAAATATGCTACCCATCTGGTTTATTTAACAAGCGCCAACAAAACGGCCGAAATTGAATCGAAAGTCATTTATAGCATTTTGCAAAAACAGCCCAAAAGAGCAGATATTTATTGGTTTGTGCACGTTGATTTGACCGATGAACCCTATACTTCTGAATACAAAGTTTCCGAAATTATTAGGGATGATGTCATC
>JBILVQ010000351.1:0-2916 GCA_044370375.1 Bacteroidia bacterium | reverse complement strand
CGATACCAAATGCCTAGCAATGCCATTAGTACAGGGATGTTTTCTTTGTAGGGCGCCTTACAAAAGTGTTCATCTGCTGCCGCTGCTCCTTTGAGCAATCCTTCGAATGGTTCATAGCCAATCTGACAGGCAATTGACAGACCAATAGAGGACCAAAGTGAATAGCGACCACCCACCCAGTCCCAAAATCCGAACATATTGGATTCATCAATCCCGAATGCTTTAACTTTTTCAACATTGGTGCTTACGGCAACAAAGTGTTTGGCAATCATCGATTCGTCACCATGACACTTTTCTAAAAACCATTTCCGCGCAGTATGAGCATTCGCCATGGTTTCCTGCGTGGTAAAGGTTTTTGAGGCAATAATGAAAAGACATTCCTCCGGATTAATATGTTGCAAAACTTCGTGCAGATGTGCCCCATCAACATTGCTAACGAAGTAGGTGCGGATGTTGTTTTTTCTGAAAGGCGATAGAGCGTCACAGACCATCGCAGGACCTAAATCGGAACCGCCAATGCCAATGTTAACCACCTGTTTTAGTGGCTTTCCGGTGTATCCTACGAGGTTGTTTCCATGTAATTCATTGGTAAAACTTTTTATTTTATTCAAGGCATTTTTTACCGCGGTGTTGATTTCTTTTCCATCCACCAAAATCTCTCTTGATGAGAAATTTCTGAGTGCCGTATGCAACACTGCACGGTTTTCGGTGCGGTTGATAAGTGCGCCTGAAAACATGGCCTCGATAGCATCTTTCAAATCACATTCATTTGCCAGTTGCAGCAAGGCATCGAGGGTTTTTTGATTCAGCAAATTTTTACTGTAGTCAAAGCAAAGTCCATCGGTTTCAAAGCTGAAATCACTGGCCCGTTGTGGATTATCTTTGAAATCTTTTGCCATTGAAAAGCTTGCCAGTTCTTTTTGACATTGTCCTAATTCCTGCCAGGCTTTGGTTTGGGTTGGATTTATGTTTTTCATCATTAGTAAAGAATTATTTTTTCGGTTGCCAATTCCAGTTCTCCGAATATTTTTAGCACATAAACCCCTGCGTTGAGGTTATTCTCTCTCATTGGAATTTCTAACGATAGTCTTTCGGCATTGGGAGGTGTATATTGTTTCTCCATTACCAGATCTCCGTTAATGCTGTACAATTGCAGCGTAACGGTTTTTTTGTCGCTAAAAAAAAGTTCAACGGTTATTTTATCTGCCGCAGGATTAGGGTAAATAAGTGGTTTGAAAAATCCATACTTTTCATCGCTGCAAACCGATGGTGGAATTGACAGGTGTGCATCATAATCGCAGGTGTTTTTGCTTACGCTTTCGCTCACTATTTCGTAGCAAAGGTCTGCATTTTCGTTGCTAATGCTTCTCTTTTGTTCGCCCGGTGCAATGGAGTAATGCATTAAATCAGTTGATTTAATCACATGGCCCAATTGATGGGCATGACCAAATTCATGCAAGGCAACCGTATAAAAATCATATTGACTGACAGCAGGATTCCCATCACCATAATACCAGTTGAAATTTTCCTTAAACAACATATCGAATTCATCCAGATACCAAACGTTGCTACCACAAGATTTAAAATATGAATAGCACAAGCCTATGGCACCGGCAGGTAGTTGTCCTTTATCATCAAAAGAAATGGAATTGATGGTGTCTCTTGCCGTTCCGGTGATGCTGGTGTTTTTCCCCATGGTCCAGTTGATGCCTGTTTGACAACGCCATTGAATTAGAGCGTTTTTAACAGCCAGAGCGGCATTGGCATCAAGCGCGAATTTTTCATTTTTGTTCAACAAGTATCCACCGTTTGGATTTCGTTTTACCAACCTTGATTCATACAAGGATGAACTTTCACCTGTATTGATTCTGGCAGCTTTCAGCGTAAGTGTTTGACTTGATATGTCGAATCCTGTTGCAGTTTCTATTCTTATTTTTCCTGTTCCGGCTTGCGCTGGTATTTTGCATACTACCTCCGTGTCTGTCCATTTCACAATAAGTTCGGCAGGAGCGGAAATAAAGGTATTTCCTCCATCATTGGCATTGGTAAAATACAAGGTGCCTGCCAATTGATTGGCGCCCAAACCAATTCCTTTGATGGTCAGCAAGGAGCCTGTACCCGCAGTTTCTGTTAGTGGTTGTATGCTTGTAATGTTTACCAACGTAATTTGTTTTTCTTGCACAACAGGAGGCTTGCTTAATCGTTTAATGGGTGTTGGACATAATTGCAGCAGTTGTGGCAAATAACTTGCTTCACCATTGGGATAGTGATGAAAAAAGTCGAAGTAGGTTCCGGTAGAAGCATCGATAGCAACGAATCCTTGTTTTTCACCATAAAGCCGGTTTTCTTTATTTTTTCTTTGGATGAAGAAAATACCATTGTCACCTATTTGTGGATAATAGAAACAATCCCCCATGGCGCCCTCTTCCGCTAAGAATCCTCCGGTGGTTGTTACGGTGATGTTTTCTAATTGAGGATTGTCGGTTTTAAATATGTCTGAAACCTCAACAACATATCGGGTCATTATTTCCAAATCAGCGTTGCGGATGGTTTCAATCTTTGTGACGGTTCCTGCAACAATGTATTGAGCATTGGCTACTTTTTCTTCGAGTTTCAATTCATAGTATAGTCCTGCTTTTACAAATGAATTGCAAAAAAGCAGCACGAACAATAGAAGCGGTTTAGTCAGTTGAAATTTCATGGGGGATTCCTGAAAAATTTTCATCATTCGATTTCATTTTGTTGCCCGGATGCACCAACCCGTTGTAGTATAACAAGTAATCATTATCAATCATCCAACGACTTACGTTAACAATTTGATCTTTCGTAAACCAGTGGATAATCTCCGGCAATTTGGTAACATGAAGGGGTGATTTCTTTACATAGAAACTGATGGTTTGCGCTACAATTTCGGGG
>JBILVQ010000103.1:0-10504 GCA_044370375.1 Bacteroidia bacterium | reverse complement strand
AAGAATTGAAATTGAAAAGAATGCACTTGCTTTTGGTGTTGGCATGTGCTCGGTGCGGGAAATTGAGAAGATAAATATCCTGAAAGCCTCTATTACCGCCATGCACAGAGCCGTTAAGAAATTGAAGGTGGCCCCGGAATTTTTGTTGATTGACGGGAATCGGTTTATTCCTTTCGAAGGAATTAATCATGCTTGTATCATTAAAGGTGATGCACAATTCATGAGTATTGCCGCGGCCTCTATTCTCGCCAAAACCTATCGTGACGAGCTTATGCTGAAACTTCATCACCAACACCCCGAATATGGCTGGAACGAAAACCAGGGATATCCAACCAAAAAACATCGCGATGGTATCAGAAAGTTTGGCTATACAACACATCATCGGCTAACTTTTAAATTGTTGCCCGATCAACTTGCTTTCCCATTTCCCAACGAAAATTAATCCATGTTAAAACGAATATTAATAACCTTTTTAATTCTACCGGTCATTGGTGGGGCTATCTATGGCTATTTTTATTTTAAGCAGGTTAAAACTCCGCTTGTCTCTGTATTTAAAGCTATTCCAACCAATGCAGTGCTGGTTTCAGAAGCGGTTGATTTTTCGAAAACCTGGCGGTCTTTTTCTTCCGATAATTCGATTTGGAAAGCATTGTTAAGTATTAAAGGAATTCAAGAGGTCAATACGCATTTGCAGGTTTTTGATTCTATTCTGGTGAAAGGAAAAAAAGAGCTTGATTTAGACGAAGAACAACCTGTGTTTTTTTCCGTTCATCCCGATTCACTCAAGGGAATGGAGTTTCTGGTGGCTTTTAATATTCCCAATACAATTGATAAGAAAGCGGTTGATCAGTTGATTACCAATGCTGCTATGCCCGGATTTACTAGAGATAGCAGAATGGTGCAGGGTATTCAAATCCAAAGTCTGAATTGGTTAAATGGCAAATCAATTCATTTTTACCAATCAAAAGGAATTTTTGCCTTTTCTTTTTCTTTTAGTTTAATTGAGCAATCAGCAAGCCTTTTGTCTAGCCCCAAGTCATTGCTGGACGACAAAAGTTTTAGTACCGTGTACAAAACCTCCGGTCATGAAAGAGAGGTCAATGTTCTGTTGAATTTTTCTAATTTATCAAAGGTGATTCCTGATTATTTGAATCCTGAAAATACAGTTTTTATCAGGTCACTGGCTTCTTTTGGAGGTTGGATTTCTATGGATATGGTCATCCAGAACGATAAGGTGCTCATGAATGGCTTTACCATTAGCAATGAGTCGGAAAAAGATTTTTTGTCTGTGTTCAAGAATCAGCAACCCGTAAAAATTGATGCTACTTCTGTAATCCCCTCCAATGCTGCTTATTTTACTTATTACGGTATTTCCAATCTGAGTGAATATTTAAAATCTTATAATGCTTACCAAATGCGGATTTCAGAGGACTCACTTCCTTTGAATAAAGAATCGGATAAAGTTTCAGAACAACAAGCATTTTTTAAGTCCTGGTTTAACAATGAAGCCGTTACCTGGTGGGAAGAACCCATGTCGAATGAGGAACCTTTAAAACATTTTGCTGCCTTTTCTTTCAAAGACTCAACACTCGTTAACCGAGCCTTCGATAATTTAGAACAAAATTATGTTGTTAATGCCGGGTTTAATCCCGACTCATTGAGTGAGATTTATCGCGGTTTTAAATTTAGAACATTGCCCGAATCTAATCTCGTTTCCAATGTTTGGGGAAGTTCTTTTCCTGCTGCCGGATTTTATTATTACACCATAACGGCTAAGTATGTTGTGTTTTCCGATTCTCCGGAGGCATTGAGGTCCTGGGTGAATTTTTATTTGGCCGGAAGGGTGTTGGCGTCCAACAAAAAATACAACGGTATAGCCTCCGACTTGTCCGAAAAAACCAATTTTTATGTTTACTCCGCTTTAGCCAGATCTGCAGCGTTTATTAAGAAAGAAGTAAACCCGCAATTGGCAAAAAGCATAACCATGCATGAACCTATTTTGCGGAAATTCCAATCGCTTAGTGTTCAATTTTCAAATAATGGAAAGTTATTTTACAATAATCTTTGCCTCAAATTCGATCCTGAATATGAACCTGAGTTTAATGCGCTGTGGGAGTTTGGCCTGGATACTTTTGCCTTCGGTGAGCCATGGCCTTATTTTAATCCCGCTGATTCTACTACCGGATTTATTTTACAGGATGTTACCGGTAAGCTCTACCGAATTAACGAAAAGGGTGAGCTTCAATGGAAAATTCAATTGCCGGAACTTGTTTATGGTCATGTAACGCAAGTCGGGCCCTTTAGAGAGAATGAATGGAACCTCATGTTGGCCGGAAAGAAAACCCTTTACAGGATAACTTCTGATGGAAAATTTGTTGATGGATTTCCTGTAGATATTAACCTGAACCTAACTTGTCCGCTGGGTATCTATGATTTTGAGAAGGATGGAAACCCGCTGATTCTTGCGGCCATCAATGAGTTAAGAATTGTTAGGTTGAATGCTGATGGAAGAAAAGATAACAGTTGGAGAACCGAAAGTTTGAAGGATACTTTGTTGCAGGGCTTCGAGTTTTTTAAGGTAAACGGAAGGAAAGTAGTTTTTTTTATTGATCGTTCCGGCTGGGTTAAGTTAATTGATAAAGAAGGAAACTGGGTTGAAAAATTGAAATCGCCTGTTGAAGATTACGATCCACAACGCTTCACTTTCATCAAGGCAGGGGATATTAGTCGTTGCAGGATGTGGTTTGTGAATGGCCTTGGCGAACTAATGGAAATGGATTTCAAAGGAAAGGTAAAAAAGAGAAGTTTGCCTCAATCCTGGAGCGGTAACAACCTTCGGTTTGTTGCCGGAAACCTTATGAAAGACAAGCATCCTGAATTTGTTTTTACTTTCAACAATCAATTGCGGGTTTTTTCGCACCAATTTGAAATATGCTTCGAGAAAAAATTCCGTGACCCAATTGTTGGATTGCCCCAGCTAATCCAAATCAATGACTCAAGCTCAAGAGTTGTTTTGCGAACCTCGGGATTATCCGGACTTCACATCCTAAACAAAGCAGGCAAATTAAACTTCGAAACTCCGCTCCAGGGCTCCTTACCGGTAAGGGTGCTTTCTGTTGAAGGTGGTAAATTTAGTTTCCTTGTTTCTGCTCATGGAAAAAAGGTCTCCGCTTTTGCCGTCCAACATGAGCGTAACACCGATGATGAAGACCGTGAAGCTCCTGAAACCGACCCCGATTGGGTGCTTAACCGCGAGTAATCAGGTTTTCTATCCCTGGTTGCAGGAAATATTTTTCCCTACTTTTTTTTCTTGCAGTATATTTTATACTTTTAGCAAACTATTGGCTTAATCTTTCACGGGCATGTCTAATTTTGGTTTACGCAAACTTCTGGTTTTCTTAAGTTTTATTGTGCTCACGGCATGCCTCAAGGATAATTTTAAATTTAAGAAATTATCTAATTCATTCTGGGAACCTGACGTGGCCATGCCGCTTGTCAATAGCAGTTTGAGCCTTGAGAATATTCTGAAAATCTCCGCAGCCAATGATAACTTCTCCATTGGGGCCGATAATTTTGTAACCCTTGTTTACCGCGGGAATATTTTCTCTGTAACTGCACAAGAGGCAATTACCATTCCCGACCCTCCGGCTCCATTACAAGCCTCTTTTTCTTTGTCTGCCCCGCAAGCCGCAGGTTTTAATGCGCTCCCCGCAGGAACCATCGATACCTTGCCGGTTGTAACCAATGTATTGGCCTTCGATCTAAGTCCTCATACGCTTGATTCAATGATACTGAAAGGCGGGATCCTTGCCTTTAATTTAAGTTTTGATTTACCGGTTCAAGGAACCGTCAATCTTTCTTTCCCCGGAATAAAAAGGAATGGTGTACCGCTTACCGGTACCTTGAATTTAATTGCCTCAAGCCCCGGAAGCCCATCTACAGGTAGTTTGTCCTTCGATTTAACCGGAGCCAGGGTAAACTTAAATTCGGGCCCAACCCCCGGAATTGAAATTGAACAACAAATTATCCTTACCAAATCTCTTGGTATCAACGTAACCCCTTCCAATCAAATAAATTATTCAGCAACCTATACTCAATTGAAGTTTTCAAAGTTGTTTGGCTTTTTCGACTTCTCTCAGGCCCAGTTAGCACCTTACCAGGATACCGTTGCCATTACTCTTTTTGATAACGTTTTTGGGAACAATGCCTTTCAGTTTACCAACCCTTCTATTGGCGTTACCATCACCAATTCTTTTGGAATTCTCATTGTTGGCGAGATGCAGGTTTTTAAAACCTATGCACCCCTGCATAATCCAACCAATGTAAACGTTGTTTTCCCCTTTAACCCCATCAATATACCCGCTCCGTCCATCAGTCAGATTGGGCAGTCGGCTTCCATTTCCTATCAACTGGATAATCAAAATAGCAATGTTAATCAGGCCATGGCCATTAGCCCGAGATACCTTATTTACAAGCTTAGAAATTTGCCGGTGCCACCACAGGTCAATCAATATTTTGTTTGTGATACCAGTCGTTTTAAGGTTGATCTTGATTTGAATTTACCCCTGCAAGGTAGCGTAAACCGGCTTGTTTTTCAGGATACCATTCCTTTTGAATTTCAGGATGTAGAAGAATTACAGGAATTACTGATCAAGGCTTTTGTGGTGAACGAATTTCCGCTTGAAGCCAGAATGCAAATCTATTTTGCCGATTCTCTTGGTTATATTCGCGACTCCTTAATGAATTCAGACCAATTAATCATCCGCGCTGCACAACCTACTACAGGCGCTCAAACCATTAAGGCACAAAAAATCACGGAGGTTAATTATACCTTCGACAGAATAAGAAACCTGAAGCGAGTAAAGCAAATATATGTAAAGGCCATCACTAGTTCAACGGAAGCATCGTCCGGTAAAGACATCAGGATTTACTCCACCTTTAAAATTGATGTGAAGTTAAGCGCAAAGGCAAAATTAAAATTCAAAATTTAACGCTTTCCGCAGGAAACAGAATCGGACTCTGTTTTTTTGGGAATCATGTTAATAGCAGTCAAAAAAAAGCCACCCCGAAGGATGGCTTTCTGTTTTCAAAAAAGAAGATTACTTCTTTACAGTGCTGTTTTCAGCAGGCTTTTTTTCCGCTTTTTTATCGCTGTGGCAAGATTTTGTATCAGCTTTAGCGCAGGCTTTTGAAGCGTCTTTTTTGCAGCATGATTTTGCGTCTTTAGAACACTCTTTCTTAGCTGCATCTTTTTTGTCCTTGTCGTCACCGGCAAGTGTTGCAGAAGCAGTAGAGAGTACAAACCCTGCAACTGCAAACATTAAAAATAATTTTTTCATCGCGATGTTGTTTAGTGAATTCATGTCAAATATAAGGATTTTATTTCAAAAACCTTACCATTTTCCCAAAATGCTGACCCCGCCCTTTACTACTTCATTGAGTTTAACATTTATTTGGGTATCAATTGGTAAAAACAAATCTACCCGTGAACCAAATTTAATAAACCCGAATTCTTCCGTTTGTTGTGCCTGATCGCCTTCTTTGCAGTAATAAACAATTCTTCGGGCCAGGGCACCGGCAATTTGCCTGAAAAGAATCGATTTGCCGTTTTTTTCAACCACCACCGTGGTTCGCTCATTATCTGTGCTGGATTTAGGATGCCATGCCACAAGGTAAAGTCCCGGATGATATCGAACATAGCTAACCTTCCCTGAAACCGGAAAACGGTTAATATGCACATTAATAGGGGACATGAATATGGAAACCTGAAGGCATTCTTTCTTTAAATATTCTGATTCAAAAGTTTTCTCTATCACCACCACCTTTCCATCGGCCGGACAAATAATCAGGTCTTCGCCCTTTGTAAAGGTCCGTGTAGGATTCCTGAAAAATTGCAGAACCGTTATCAACAGAAAAACAGATAAGGCAATGCTTAATCCCTGAATAAGGAAATGTAAGTTAAGCCCTAAACTGATTCCTATGATCAGGGCCGAAAAAGCCAGTGTAAGAAAAAGCGTTGGATATCCCTCTTTGTGAAATTTCATGCCTGTATAAAAAAAAGGTGGGAAATTGGAAAATTTCCCACCCTGTTGTATTGATTGTCGATTAAAAGTTACCCTTGTAACCGATGGCTTTTTCAAGCCTTTTCAGCGCTGTAATGTAGGCTCCGGTACGCAGATTGGTCTTAAATTGTTTTGAATTGTACCATACATTTTCAAAGGCAGCAGCCATCGATGCATCATGTTTGGTATTTACTTCGTCCTCTGTCCAGTAATATCCGTATTTATTTTGAACCCATTCAAAATATGAAACGGTAACACCACCACCATTGGCCAAAATATCAGGAACACAGGTAATGCCTCTTTCAAACAAAATATGGTCTGCACCAGCAACCGTTGGTCCATTTGCACCTTCAATAATTAGCTTGGCTTTTAATCCTTCAGCAATTTTTTCGGTAATTACGTTTTGAACCGCAGCAGGAACCAATACATCCACATCACACAGCAACAATTCTTCATTATTGATTAAATCACCGCCTGTGAAGCCTTGCAAGGTTCCACCATTTTCTTTGGCAAACTCAAGGGCGCGGTCAATATCAATTCCTTTTGAGTTGTAAATTCCGCAGGTATGGTCACTGATGGCAACAACTTTTATTTTCTTGCTGGCCAACAATCTGGCTGCATGAGAACCCACATTTCCGAATCCTTGAACAGCTGCCACCGATGATTTCGGCTCCATACCTATTTTTTTCATCGCCTCCAAACAAGAAACCATTACCCCTCTGCCTGTTGCAGCTTCTCTTCCTTGTGAACCTCCCAAAGTAAGCGGCTTACCGGTTACAACACCAGGGCTGTCTTCTCTGTGGATTTGATTGTATGTATCAAGAATCCAAGCCATTTCTCTTTTTCCTGTTCCCATATCAGGGGCAGGAATATCGAGGTTTACGCCAAAAACATCCGACATAGCAGCTGCATAAGCACGTGTTAATCTTTCCAATTCACCTACCGAAAGTTTTTTAGGGTCACACGTAATACCACCTTTTGCTCCACCATAAGGCAAGTTAGCAATGGCAGTTTTAAAGCTCATCCAGGCAGACAATGCTTTTACTTCATCCAAATCTACATCCATCGCATAACGGATTCCGCCTTTTGAGGGGCCCAATGCCGTGCTGTGAATTACACGATATCCGGTAAATACCTCCATTTTTCCATTGTCCATCATCACCGGTAAGGATACAATTACCTGTTTTTCGGGGTTTCTGATGATTTGTTGGAAGTTTACTCCCGGTTTAAGCTTTTCAAAAGCCATGTCTAACCTTGAAAGTACGGATTCAAACATTCCTTGATGCTGGCTGTTGGCAGCATTCTTTAATTCAGGCGCATCCTTCGTGTATTCATTTGCCGGAGTTGCGACTTCTTTTTTATTTGCCATTTTGTTAAATTTGGAATAAGCGCGACAAATTTAATTAAAAGTATTCCCGATTGACGTCTTCCTCAGATTTTTTTTGCCTTAGTCAAAGCTCTGTAAATCATATAGTTTTCGGTAAAGTCCGTTCAAAACTAATAATTCCCCGTGCTTACCAGTCTCAACTATTTGCCCTTGATCCATGACAATAATTTGATCTGCTTTCTGAATGGTACTCAAACGGTGCGCAATCACAATGGTAGTGCGGTTTTCCATCAGCCTTGAGAGCGCTTCCTGAACCAATATTTCGTTCTCGGTATCCAACGCTGAGGTTGCTTCATCCATGATTAAGATAGGAGGGTTTTTTAAAATAGCCCTTGCAATGCTGATTCTTTGCCGCTGTCCGCCTGAAATCCTCACCCCACGATCTCCTACAATGGTTTCAAACCCGTTTTCACTTTTTTCAATAAACTCCAAAGCATTCGCTATTCTTGCGGCATGCACAACCTCTTCCTTGCTTGCATCCGGCTTGGCAAACGCAATATTGTTGAAAATGGTATCGTTAAACAAAATGGTTTCTTGATTCACAATGCCCATTAACTTTCTTAAACAAGATAAATCAATTTCTTTTACAGATTTTCCATCCATCCTTATTTCTCCTGAGGCAACATCATAAAAGCGAGGAATCAAATCTACCAAAGTTGATTTTCCTGCACCTGAAGGACCTACAATGGCAAGCGTTTTTCCGTGTTTTATTTCCAGGTTGATGTTTTTTAAAATTTCTATTTCCCCATGTTTGAAACTAACATGGTCGAATATTACCGATTGTTGAAACTCCTTCGGGAAGGAAGCCTTCGGATGGTTCTTTACACTTATCGGAGAATCAAGAATGTCGAAAAGCCTTTTCCCGGAAATCATTCCCTTTTGAATGCTCGCAAAAGCGGTGGAAATATTTTTGGCAGGTATTAATATCTGAGAATATAAAATAATGTAGGTAATAAACTGACTGGCGCTCAATTCCGATGATTGCTGAATAACAAGTTTTCCTCCGAAATAAAAAATCACCGTTAATACAGCAATTCCTAAAAACTCTGATAGGGGAGAGGCCAGCTCTCGCTTGTTCACTACCGATTTTAATAATTGCCTGTAACGATTGTTCTCTTTCGCAAATTTATCTGTGATTAAACCCTCTGCACCAAATCCTTTGATAATCCTAATGCCGGAAATGGTCTCTTCCATCAGGCTCATCAAGGAGCCGAGCAGATGTTGACTTTCACGGGCATCTTTTTTTAACCGACGGGTTACCTCTGCAATCACCAAAAAAGATAAGGGTAAAAGTATGAGCGAAAACAAAGTAAGGCTGACGGAAAGGTTAAACAAAAGGAAGAAAAACCCAATCAACATTAAGGGTTCCCTAATGATTACTTGAATGGAGCTAACAACACTGTTTTCAACTTCATGCACATCGTTGGATAGGGTGGAAAGCAATTGCCCCTTTTGGCGACTGCTAAAAAAGGATAGGTCCTGATGAACCAATTTCTCAAAAACGTTTTGTCTGAAGGTTTTTACCAAGCGGGTTCTCAAGGTGGTTAACACCATTTGAGAAATAAATTTAAATAAGTTTGACAGCGCAACCGAAAGAAGAATAACCCAGCAAATCCAAGCCAAGGCGCCCTCTTTTCCCTTCTCTTGAACAATGTTTAAAAAATAATATTCAAATACATCGGCAACATATTTGGCCGAAAATTCAAAAACTGGCAAGCTTTGAGGTGCAGCATTAATTTCGTGATTGAAAAGTAAATTGAGCAGCGGAATGAATAGCGTGAAGTTAAACAAACCAAAAACAACAGCCAGCAGGGCGAATAATGTGTAGCGGCTCATGTCCCATCCAAGTGGATGAGCCATTTTGATTAATCTTAAAAAAGTTTTCAATGCTTCGGTTATCCTTTTTAGCTTTGGCCAAAATTAACTATTTCCAAACAGTAACCTCCTATTGCCTTCCATTATGCTCAGCATTATTACAGCCATTCATAACCAATTGCCCATGAACAGGCTGTTTTATGACTGTATAAAAAAATATACTTCAGGACCCTTCGAGTTGATAATTATTGATAATTGCTCAACAGATGGTTCAGGTGATTTCTTCGAAAAGGCAGGAGCGAAGGTTATTCGTAATGCAAAAAATTTTAGTTATCCCTTTACCCAAAATCAGGGTATCCGCCTTGCCGAAGGAAATATTCTTGCTTTTCTCAATAACGACATTATTGTTGCTCCGGCTTGGAACCAAAATTTAAGTGAAGCCATGCTCGAAAATAATCTTGATATTGTTACTTGCAGCGGAATTGAAAATGCCGGTGATCCACGCTCAACCATCCTCTTTCGCAGGAAATGGAATTACGTAAAAAATTCACTTTCATGGCTTGGCAACTCGCGCGCAAACCTGGAAAGAATGCATCGATGGATGTATGGTGATTGGGAAAAATTTTGCGCCAAACGCGTCCGTCAATTTAACAGAAACGCCACCGAGGGCTTTGTTGGAAACAGTGTCATCATGTCGAGAAAAGGACTCGAGGCCATTGGCCTATGGGATGAAAGAATTCAGGCCGCTGATTTCGATATGTATGTAAGATCAAAGAAAAGATTTTTAGAGATGGGTGATGTAAAACCATGTCACATTATTCCTGCTGTTTTTCACCATCATTACATCCGGTTAACCCAACGCTCGGTAAGAATTCCCTTTGAAGATGCAGCCAACATCATTAAGTTTGAGGAAAAATACACCGCTGATGAAATCAAATTTTTTCTCAAGGACCTTCAATAATTCAACCAAGGAAATTTTATTTATTTAAAGTCGGGGTATTCTCCGGAATAGTTGAAAGGACTAATATTTCTCAATTCTGATTTTACATTTTCAGCAACCGATAATTGCTCAATAAATTCATTCATGCTTTCGCGGTTGAGCATGCGGTTACCCCTGCTGAATTTTCGCAATGCTTCATAGGGGTGTTCAAAATTTTCTCTCCGTAAAATAGTTTGGATGGCCTCCGCTACAATGGCCCAATTATTTTCCAGATCAAGGCGGATGCGATCTTCATTTGGA
>JBILVQ010000376.1:0-2597 GCA_044370375.1 Bacteroidia bacterium | reverse complement strand
TTTTGTGTGATGCAAAACAGATATTCACCACCTTCGGTTTGGATCAAAGAGGTAGTGGAGAAAAAACTACTGGGCAATATTTTTATGGTGCAGTTAAACTGCTATTGGAATCGTGATGATCGTTACTATAAAAAAGGAAGTTGGAAAGGAAGTCAAAACCTGGATGGCGGAACTTTATACACCCAGTTTTCTCACTTCATTGATATCATGTACTGGCTCTTTGGCGATATAAAAGATATTCAAGCCAAGTTCAATGATTTTACCCATGCACAATCAACCGAGTTTGAAGACAGCGGAGTGGTTTCTTTTCAGTTTGTAAATGGCGGAATGGGTTGTATCAATTACAGCACCGCAGTTTGGGATACCAACCTTGAAAGCAGTATTACCATTATTGGTGAAAAAGGGAGTATTAAAATTGGCGGACAATACATGAACCAGGTAGAGTATTGCCATATTAAGGATTACACCATGCCTGAATTGCCCGAAGCCAGCCCTGCCAATGACTATGGCTTTTACAAAGGCTCTGCTGCCAACCATCACTTTATTATCGAAAACGTTGTGGATACACTGAAAGGTCGTACCACCATTACCACCAATGCTTTGGAAGGGCTCAAAGTGGTAGATATTATTGAAAGAATTTATGCCCTTCGTAACGCGGACCGCAAGTCCTGAAAAAAATGATGCAAATGATCTACGAAAAAATCCTCAGGAAAGAAGCAAAAATTGCTGTAATTGGTTTAGGTTATGTGGGACTTCCCATTGCCCTTGCCTTTGCAAAAAAAGTATCGGTTATTGGTTTTGATATCAATGAACCAAGACTTGATTTAATGCGCAAGGGAATTGACCCTAGCGATGAATTGGACGGCAAAGAATTTGAAAATGCCGACATTACTTTTACCTCATCCATTGAGGAATTGCGCAAAGCTAATTTTTTCATTGTGGCTGTTCCTACGCCCATTGATGAACATAATTTGCCCGATTTGAAACCACTTTTGGGTGCCTCTAAGTCGGTAGGAAAAGCATTAAAGCAAGGCGATTATGTTGTTTATGAATCTACCGTTTATCCCGGCTGTACCGAAGAGGATTGTATCCCTGTATTGGAGGCTGAAAGCGGATTAAAGTTCAAGACCGACTTTAAAGCCGGATATTCTCCTGAGCGAATTAACCCGGGCGATAAAGAGCACACCATTACTAAAATTTTAAAAGTTGTATCCGGCTGCGATGATGAGTCGTTGGAAGAAATTGCCAATGTCTATAAAATTATTGTTGAACCCGGAGTTCATAAGGCTTCTTCCATCAAAGTAGCTGAGGCGGCCAAGATCATTGAAAACACACAACGCGATGTAAACATTGCCTTGATGAATGAATTGTCTATCATTTTCAATAAAATGGGTATCAATACATTTGAAGTGTTGGAAGCAGCAGGCACCAAATGGAATTTCTTGAAATTCTTCCCGGGTTTAGTAGGTGGGCATTGTATAGGGGTTGACCCTTACTACCTGACTTACAAAGCAGAGTCGGTGGGATATCATGCACGCATTATTAATTCCGGTCGTTATGTTAACGACAGCATGGGTTTTTACATTGCCAAGCAAACGGTTAAAAAAATGATTGCTGCAAAAAAGAATTTGAATGATGCAGTGGTATTGGTAATGGGTGCCACCTTTAAAGAAGATGTAAGCGACATTCGTAATTCTAAAGTTGCAGATGTAATTAAAGAATTGAAATCTTATGGTGTAACCGTAAAAGTGGTTGATCCACATGCTTCTTCCGAAGAGCTGGTGCATGAATATGGTTTTGGTTTAGAACCTGCCATTGAAAAAAATTACGATGCAGTCATTGTAGCTGTTAACCACCAAGATTATAAAAAGCTGGATGAAAATTATTTCAGCGGTATTTTAAGCAAGGATGGTATTTTGGTTGACATCAAAGGGATGTACAAAGGAAAAATCAAGAATCTTACCTACTGGAGTTTATAATTCAAACCCATGAAGAAAAGAAAAAGGCTTGTGAAAACAAGCCTTTTTTGTTTTGTAGCAAAGATATAAATCAGGGCTTGGCATTTTGGAATAAACACAATTTCAATTCCCTCCAAATAAAATGAGGATTTGTAGCGTGCATCGAATGGTTTGTACTGTTGCTAAATTTTAAGTAATTGACACACCCCTAACCCCTCTCGAGAGGGGAAATTGGGGATGGCATTCACTTTGGAAAAAACACTTTTTTTTGCTTTGGAATTGCTAAATTATAAGTGATTGACACACCCCTAAGCCCTCTCAAGAGGGGAAATTGGGAATGGCTGAAGCTTTCATATACATGATTTTCTTTACCACAGATTGTGAAATTGATGAATGGTCAAATCAGGCCCTCCCTAAATTTAGGAGCGCCTTATAAACAAGTCAACAGGAAAATTAATCGGAATGGAAATTCTCCTGTCAAATTTCTTGATAGTTCCTACCAGCTCCTTTAGGAGCGGTATCTTCATAACCAAGCGCCCAAGCCTTAGGATGAGCTCCGTTAGGAGCGGCATATCATATCCTACAATCCAAAGACACCATTACCCCCATTCATCCTCCAACCAAAGACCAATGTTAAAT
>JBILVQ010000140.1:0-7921 GCA_044370375.1 Bacteroidia bacterium | reverse complement strand
TGTGTTTCTTTGCATTATTTTGTTTAATTTTGATTAACCATTAATTTTTTAAATTCTATACCAGCCAATCGGAATTTAAATCAGGCAACAGAGGCTTTGTTAAATAGAACTTTAAACAGCTTTCAAATTGCCCAGAATTATCAAATCAACCATTCCTTGAATGCAACAGAAGTAGAACAATTAAGCAATATTGCTCAGGCAAAAGGAGATTATCCGGCTACCCTGGCAAAAAACTTATTGAGTTTGCATCAACAGCAACCTTACCCAACTCATTTGGTATTACCCCAACAACAAGGCAATGCCAGAAAGGCCAAGATTGCTAAAAATAATCCAATAAGTGTATTGGGCGCATTGCAGGTGCAACCCAACCCTGCCGACCAGTGGTTGGCATTTACGGTAGGAGAGTTAAAAGGCCTCAGTACCCAAAGCCTTATTCAAATGAGCAATGCTCAGGGTCAAATTATTGGTGAAATAAATTTGGATAAGGGCAAAGGACAATACCTGCTAGATACACGGGGCCTGGTTAACGGCATTTATTTTTATAAAGTGCTGGGCAGCAAAGAAAACATCAGTGGAAAATTTGTAGTGCAGCATGAATAAGGAATTTAGACAAGAAGGTAAGAAGGCAATGGCAATTTTTTTGCTGTTGCTTTCTTGCTTAAGTTATGGGCAAGGCGGATGGATGCGAAAGTATGATTTGGGAATGCCCAGTAGTGTAATATGTAGTATTTTGCCTGACTCGAATTTTTATTGGATAAGCGGCATTGCAGTGGATACAAACCAGCTTCCATTGGTTGTATCCGGTTCTTTTGTAGGGCGAATGGATGAGGTAGGAAACATTCTATCTTTTAAATATATTCTTAAACAGGACACCTCAATTGGCGCCTGGAATAAAGGCCTAAAAAAGACAAATAATGATAGTTTGGAAGTGTTTTGTGAGTCAAGGGTTTTTTCTGAAGGTGTCTTGATAGGAGGTAAGCTCACCTATCAAATCAGTACCGATGAACTCAATTACAAATTACTTCCTGTTGATACAGGATTGTCATTCTCTTACCCTAAAGATTTTGGTAAAATTGGAAACAATTACCACATTGTATCTGCAGTAACAATTAATAATCATGGGACAACAGGTAATAGTTTAATTAGGGTAAGACTGAGTAAATTTGATTCTAGTTTTGGAGAATTAAATAGAATTCAATTCAATGGTCAATTTGATTCCTTGGCAAGGAATGTATTTTGCAATTTGGAATTAATTGATGATTCTTGTATATTAATAGGCTACAATACCTTCCGTATTCAAAACAATCCAGCCCTAGCCAAAACAATTCTAAAAAAAGTAGATTTACAAGGCAATGTGTTATGGACCTATGAATCTCCAGTTAGCGCCAAGGAAGGGGTAATTGCCCACCTTCACCAAAACAACGATAAAAGCATTGTTTATGCAGTTAATGCTTTTGTGGATTATCCCAGTCCTGGTGCAATGTCCTATCTTTTACGAGGTCGTTTGGTAAAAATTGACACGCTTGGCAATCGTTTGTGGGAAAGAGATTGGGGGCCTGCAATACCTGGTGATTATCCATTTCAATGTATGTTGGTAAATGAAGACGAAAGCACGATTGCCTGTGGTGTTGGTGCTGATTTTAATTATACAGATACAATTGAAAATGGTGAGCAAGGTTATATTACGAAAACAAGTAGGGACGGTGATAGCTTGTGGGTAAGACATTATGTGATAAGAAATCAGCAATACCACTGGCACAACTTCATGGACATAGAAGCCACCAATGATGGAGGCTATATTTTATGTGGCCGTAGCGCCATCGATGGTCCGGTTTTTCCTGATGAACAATTTACGGCCATGGCCTGGGTGGTAAAAACAGACTCTATGGGTTGTGTGGTGCCGGGTTGTCACCTGGTGGGCGTTGAAGAAAAAACAAAACAGCGTCCTAAAGTCATGGTTTATCCCAACCCCGCCCATGATTATTTGGCGGTGTTTGTTCCTGCTTCCACGTCAAACCAAGCCCTGCAAGTCCAGCTCATCAATCTGGCAGGCAAAGTTGTTTTGGAAGACCAATTCACCCAAAGCGATGCTACTTATTTGTTGGAGCTAAAGAACATCAGTTCCGGCCTCTATGTGCTCAAAGTATTGCAAAATGGTGACCTGCTACAGGCCGAGAAGGTGGTGGTGGAATAGGGGGAAAGTTAAGAGACAAAATATCAATTCTGAATTTGTAGATTTGTTCTAAAGGTTGTAATTCTTGCTAAATTATAAGTGATTGACACACCCCTAACCCCTCTCGAGAGGGGAAATTGGGGATGGCTAAGGCCTTGGAAAAAACATTTTTTTTTGCTTTGGAATTGCTAAATTATAAGTGATTGACACACCCCTAAGCCCTCTCAAGAGGGGAAATTGGGGATGGCCAACGCTTTGGAAAAATATATTTCTTATGGCCATTTAATTTAGGCAATGCTAGGCTGCACCGGTGCGAAATATCTTGGTTAAATTTTAATGGAGTTTTTTAGCTTCTTAGGAGCGGCATAAGAAACCGTAAAACTGATACGCCATTGAAAATTATCCATTCAGCCCTATAAGCTGCTGGTTATTAATAACTTAATATATTTGTAAAAACCCTTCTTTTCCCCTAAATTCGCAGCAAAGGTATATTCATGTTAAGAAGTCATCACTGCGGTGAATTGAGAGCCTCTGATGCAGGCAAAGAAGTTGTTTTGTGCGGATGGGTACAAAAGAAGCGCGAAATGGGGGCCATGATTTTTATTGATCTCCGCGACCGCTATGGTATTACCCAGCTAGCCTTCAATCAGGAAAGTCCAGAAGAAGCTTTTGCCAACGCCAAAAAATCGGGCCGGGAATTCGTTGTTAAAGCCAGCGGAAAAGTTGTTTTGCGCGAAAGCAAAAATTCAAAAATTGATACAGGGGAAATTGAAATCATTGTTTCCTCTCTCGAAATTCTGAATGAATCCATCACGCCTCCTTTTACCATTGAAGATGAAACGGATGGAGGTGATGAACTCAGAATGAAATACCGTTATCTTGATTTACGCAGAACTCCTGTAAAATCAAACCTTGAACTGCGTCATCAAATGGCCATGGCCACTAGGCAATTCTTAAATGACCAGCAGTTTTTAGAGGTTGAAACTCCGGTTCTCATTAAGTCCACACCCGAGGGAGCCCGCGACTTTGTGGTCCCATCACGAATGAACAAAGGTGAATTTTACGCCCTTCCACAAAGTCCGCAAACCTTTAAACAGTTATTGATGGTAGCTGGTTTCGACCGCTATTTTCAGATTGTAAAATGTTTCAGAGACGAAGACCTGCGGGCCGATCGTCAACCTGAATTCTCACAAATTGATTGCGAAATGAGCTTCGTGGAAAGAGAAGATATTTTGCAAACTTTTGAAGGATTAATCAGACATCTGTTTAAAAAAGTAAAAGGAATTGACATCGCATCAATGCCCAGAATGAGCTACACAGATGCTATGCGCTGGTATGGATGCGACAAGCCCGATACCCGCTTCGAAATGACCTTTAAAGAACTAAAATTTGAAAGGCTTAATCTGGTTAGTGATGCAAATTTTAAGGTTTTCGATGATGCAGAACTCGTTGTAGGGATTTGCGCAAAAGGTTGTGCTGATTATACCAGAAAACAATTGGATGAATTGACCGAATGGGTAAAGCGACCACAAATTGGCGCCACCGGATTGGTCTATTGCCGTTATCAAACAGATGGTGTTTTAAAATCATCGGTTGACAAATTTTATGCTGCTGATCGCCTTCAGCAATGGGCAGAGGCCATGGGTGCAGCACCCGGTGATTTGATGTTAATTTTGGCCGGTGCTGAAAATAAAACAAGAAAAGCCCTGAATGAATTAAGGCTCGAAATGGGCACACGTTTAGGATTGCGCAACAAAGATGTTTATTCCTGTTTATGGGTCCTTGATTTCCCCTTGTTGGAATATTCAGAAGAACACAATCGTTGGTTTGCCATGCATCACCCTTTTACAGCACCCTGGCCCGAAGACATTGCACGCCTCGAAAGCAACCCCGGCGCAGTAAGAGCCAATGCTTACGACATGGTCATTAATGGTGTGGAAGTTGGTGGAGGTTCCATCAGAATTCACGACAAAGCATTACAGGCAAAAATGTTTGCACGATTAGGATTTACCGATGAGGAAGCCAAAAATCAATTTGGCTTTTTGATGAATGCCTTTGAATATGGTGCGCCTCCGCATGGTGGCATTGCCTTTGGTTTCGACCGCCTTTGCAGCCTGTTTGGTGGCGCAGAGGTAATCCGCGACTTTATCGCTTTCCCGAAAAACAATTCCGGCCGAGATGTAATGATCGACAGCCCCTCTCCCATTGCCCTTGAGCAATTAGAAGAATTAGCCATTGAACTAAAAAAACCCGCCTCTTTAACCCACTAAAATCCCAACCATGAAAACAAGTAAAATTTATTTCAAACAAATCTTCCTATTTGTTTTGTTGCTGACAAGCAGTTTGTCCACCAAAGCACAGGTTGCCGTCAACCGCCCTGAACAAAACAACAACCCGGCTCAAACCGGAAAAGAGTTTCAAGAACTGAAAGCCGGAATGGTAAACCAACAACTTGAAGCTGTATTATTAAATGCAACCCGTCAGGAGGCAACTGCCAAAAAATGGAATCAGCAATACACAGCCGTTAAAATTATCTCCGGAAACTGGACCGAGGTAAAAGATGCCTCAGGCAAAGTAATTGGCAGAACCCTTGAAGCCATGGTTTATGGAACCGGTGTTGCAGGAAATTGCAATTATCAATCCTTCACTTTTTATCAAAATTTTGATGGAAAAACGGGTGATGACAAGAGCACCAAAATCTCTAAAATCGGACAACAACATCGTTGTGCCTGTGCCGGACAGTAAACAAAACAACAAATTCACAAGGGATTCTTCGGAATCCCTTTTTTTTCAACAACATGGTAAGCAAAGCATTTATTGAGGGGATGCCCAAGGCAGAATTGCATCTGCATTTAGAAGGTTCGTTTGAACCGGAATTAATGTTTCAGATTGCACAAAGAAACGGATTAAAGCTGCCTTACAAAAATGTGGAGGAAGTAAAAAACGCCTACCGTTTTAACAACCTGCAGGAGTTCCTCGATATTTATTATGCCGGTGCAGGGGTATTAATCACAGAGCAGGACTTCTATGATTTAACGATGGCTTACCTGCGAAAGATTCATACCGAAAACGTAATGCATACAGAAGTGTTTTTCGATCCGCAAACACACACTGTTCGTGGTATTTCATTCGAAACCGTTTTTAATGGAATAGAAAAGGCTTTGCTGCAGGGAGAAAAAGAAATGGGCATCAGCTTTCGCATCATCCTTTGTTTTTTGAGGCATCTTGATGAAGCATCTGCTTTTGAAACATTAGAAATGGCACTGCCCTACAAGGATAAAATTATTGCGGTAGGATTGGATTCATCAGAACTTGGCAATCCGCCTTCCAAATTTGAAAGGGTCTTCGCAAAAGCCCGTGAACATGGTTTTTTAACGGTTGCGCATGCCGGTGAAGAAGGTCCCTCTTCATACATTCACGAAGCCCTAAACCTGTTAAAGGTGCAACGCATCGACCATGGCAATCGTTGCTTAGAGGATGATGCATTGGTAGAAAAACTAAGGTCTTTAAAAATGCCCTTGACCATTTGTCCCTTGTCGAATTTGAAATTAAGGGTGGTGAAAAAAATGGAAGATCATCCCATTAGACAACTTCTACAAAACGGATTAATGGCCACGGTTCATTCTGACGATCCGGCCTATTTTGGCGGATACATGAACGATAATTATTGGGCTGTTGCAGAGGCACTTCAATTAACACGCGAAGAAATTGTGCAGTTGGCACGTAACAGTTTTGATGCCTGCTTTGTTGACGATTCACACAAAGCAAAAATGCACAGTCAATTAAACGACTTCATGCAAAAAAATCCTTCCTAAACAATTTTCAATACACGCTAAAAACACTCGAAAGATGAAACTTTATTCCCTGCTCCTTTTTGCACTTCTTTCGTTTGGAAGCATCGCACAAACCATGGTTGAAGGAGTTAAAATTCCAAACACCTTAAAGGCCGGTGAAACAATCATCCATTTAAATGGTGCAGGCGTTAGAGAGAAATACTTTATGGATATGTATGTATGCGGATTGTATTTGAAAACAAAAAATGCTGATGCCGATAAAATCATGAAAGCCGATGAAGCCATGGGTTTGCGTTTGCACATTGTTTCGGGACTGATTAGCAGCAACAAAATGAAAACAGCCATTGACGAAGGCTTCAAAAACTCCACAGCAGGAAATACCGCAGCCCTGATGGCAAAAATAAATCAATTCAAAGCAGTTTATAAAGAAGAAATTAAAGAAGGGGATATTTTTGATTTGATTTATGAACCGGGCAAGGGGGTTGTTATTTATAAGAACGGTAAGGTTTCTACTACCATTGCAGGTCTTGACTTTAAAACAGCACTCTTTGGTATTTGGTTTTGTAATAAACCTGCCGATTCAGATCTAAAAACAAATTTATTGGGCAAGTCATAATTCCAGGACAACTCCTGCCCTACTAAGGAAAAGGTTTTCTGCAATTGGGTATCACAATTTTTTTCTGCCCATCGCGTTGAATGGGCATGAGATGGCTTCTTCGCATTATTACCTTTTTGCTGTTTTTCTTGCCCTTTCAAGGGCATTCTTTAAAGGAAAATAAGATTCAATCCAAAGCAGAAGCAGCCTTGCAATTCTGCAAAAAGAACAACATGGATACCGGAATTTGTTTTCTGGTGGACATGAAAATACACTCGGGAAAAAACCGGTTCTTTGTTTGGGATTTCAAAAAAGGAAAGGTGATTTACTCGGGATTATGTTGCCATGGCATGGGATTAGGAAGCACGGAAGAAAAGCCTGTATTCAGCAACAAGGAAGGTAGTTATTGTACATCCTTAGGGAAGTATGCCACCGGTGCAAAAGCCTATTCGCAGTGGGGCATTCACATTCATTATAAACTGAAAGGGCTGGAAGCCAGTAATAGCAATGCGTTCAAGCGTATCGTGGTACTACACTCCTATGATCCTGTAGCGGAAAATGAAATCTTTCCCGAGCATTTGCCGATGGGCTGGAGTTTGGGTTGTCCGGTAATCAGCAATTCATTAATGACCAATATCGATCAGTTGCTGAAGCAGAAAAAGAAACCCGTCTTATTATGGATTTATGCCAATTAATGAAAGGCAGTCGTGAATGTGCCTCGCTTAATTTTCGGGCATTCCATTTTGCACCCAGCAATAAAGCGTCTTTATTTTATCATCACTCATTTTTGAGGCGCTTTTCGGCATGGCCTTGGCTCCACCCTTGTGCTGAATACTATCCAAAAACTTTGAACTCCCCCCGGCAGCCTTAGCCCCTGCATAGGTAGCAAGGTTTATCCCATCGGATGGATTCGATGCTGCATGGCATCCCGAAGAAGCGCAATTACCATCCAGAATGGGCTTCACGTCCTTCACATAGGTTGGGGTAGAACCGGTACAATCAATATTGGTGGTTTCTTTTTTGCATTGGGTCAAAATACCCAGCACGAAAAAAGCAAAAAACGGTAAAATCAATTTTCTCATGAGCAATGAATTTCTTTACACAAAGAACAACAAAAAAATTCATTTGTTTTAAAGAAGATTGTTGTAAGAATCCAATATTTGAAAATTGATTCTACCGATTCATAAAACATGCTTTCAATGTTGTATCAAAAGCTTTCTGTTGCTCACCAGGCCCAAATGATTTTTCATGCTGATGATGTAAAACCCATTGGCCAAATGTTGGGTTTCAAGAAAGGTTTTGGCCTCTGCCAACTCCTTTTGCCACACCACCAAACCGGCAGCATTCATCAAACGAAGC
>JBILVQ010000102.1:0-10537 GCA_044370375.1 Bacteroidia bacterium | reverse complement strand
ATAATATTCAAAGCGCAAGTCAAAGTTGTTGATGAGGGTTCTTTTCAACCCGGGATTCCCTACGTTGAAGAAACCGTTTTTGGGGTCGAATTGCGCGAATGGAGCCAATTCCCTCATGTTTGGTCTGGCCAGGGTTTGCGCAAAAGCTCCCCTTAAATTAGCGTTTTCATTGAGCTCATAAACAAGATTAATAGAAGGAAGAAAATCAGTTAACACAACTTTTCCCGGATCTTTTACGGTATCTCCATTGAGTTGAACGTAATCAATTTTGGTGGTGTCTTTGGTGGCTACCAACATGTTGGTGCTTTCTACTCTAACCCCTCCAATTGCTTTGAGTTTTTTCAAAGGGTTAAACACACCCATCACATAGGCTGCCTGAATGGTTTGATCGCCCGTGTAAAAATTTCTAAGGTTCACCTGATTGATGTAGTGCCAACCGGTAACGTATCGGTTTACGGTTCCATTGCTTAAGTAGGTAGTATCAATGATACCAAAGTTGCTATCGTCCATTAACGAATCAATGTTTCCATTATATTTATTCAGCGTTAAACCGGTTACTCCAGAATTATTCATTTGGTAACGGTATTCTTTAAAGTCGCGTGTTGTTTGTCCGTAATAAACCCCGGCTTTAATTTTTGCGGTTTGTGCTTCGTTTAAATTTAAAGTGAAATCGAGTTTTCCCTGCACCTGGTCGTCATTTAAGTCGCGGTAAAAGTGGTATGGAAATGCAAACTCAGCATTGTTCATATAATACAAGGTATCAGGATATTTGAACAACAAATTTCCATCTGCATCCAATGAGTCAACCGAATCGCGGATTGCCGTATAAGCAAAATAGCGCAAATCGGGTTCATACTGACGGCTTTGGGTTTTGCTGCCCGACCATTCTATTTCTAAGCCATGCAAAACAGGCAAGGTATGCACACCATTTACCACCAAGGTTTTTAATTCTCTTTGGGTAAACTCCTGCACCCTTGTGTTAAACACAGAGCGTGAATCGGAAACTTGCCCTTGAAAGGATCCTGATTGTTCACGGGAAACTTTTTCCGCGTCATTGCTGTACATTCCTGTAATCCCAATCGTGTTGTTCTTGTTTATTTTCAAGGATAAATTTGCCAGGGCTCCCAATTGAGGATTGTCAACACTTTTGGTTTCTTTTAGCGCTTGATAAGCGAATAGACTATCAGAGCCGGCATTGATGAAAGTGTTTACATTTCCATCCTTGTAATAGCTGTAATTTCTGGTATAAACCGCGCCCGTGGTAAAGCCCAACTGTTGCTTGCCCAGTTCCCACTTGTTTCCTAAAGAAAAATTATAAGTGGTGTTAAGTGGTGTTTTGTTAAATTGATTATTTACTCCAAGTATTTGGCGCATTTGGTAACCAATTCCTTCCTGGTTGTTAGAGGATACTGCGTAGGGGTCGTAGTTGTTGCTGAATGATTTTGAGCTCTCATCAAACAATTGACGGTAGGGTTCGTTTTCTGTTTTACGATTTCTTGCCAGCAAGTATAAACCGGTATTGAGTTGATTTCTGATGGAATCATTTTCGAACTGTTGTGGCATTGCTCTTGTTCCATCGTCTGCTCCTCTCCAGTCTGAAGCCCCACCCTGATAAGAAAGAAATTCACCGCTAAGTGATGATTGGGTATTGTAAGCCTGACTTATACTAAAGTTCACATAAAGTTTATCGGGAAAACTTTTGGTGGTGATATTTACATTTCCGCCGGCAAAGTTTCCCGGCTGATCAGGGGTGAAAGTCTTTACAGTTATAATGTTATCAATGAATCCGGAGGGAATTAAATCCAAGCTGGAGGCATTTCTATAGGGGTCTGAGCTGGGCATTGGCAACCCGTTAATTTGAGCAATAGAGTATCGGTCTCCTAATCCTCTCATCACCATGAATTTTCCATCTTCCACATTGGCTCCCGACATCTGCTTCATGCCTTCTGCTGCATTGGCACTTCCTGTTCTTCCAATTTGTTGCGATGAAACACCATCTTGTACCGCATAGGCTTTTTTCTGAATGGCAATTAACGAGGCATCCGTGTTTTTTACAACCCTTGCTTCAATCACCACCTCTTTCAAATCGGTCTTGTTTTGCTCCATGGCAAAATCAATGTTGACCACTTTTCCGGCTTCAATAACCAAATCAGTAATGGTCATTTTTTGATAACTGATGTAAGTGCAGGTAAGGCGATAGGTGCCAGGTTGAAGTTTTAAATTGTACTTTCCATCAAAGTCGCAAGTGGTTGCAACGGTGGTGCCCTCTACAGCAACAGTGGCTCCAAAAAGAAATTCTCCTGTGGCCTTGTCAACAATTTGTCCGCTTACAACCCCTGTTTGCGCAGCGGCAACAAAGGCGCTCAAAGCAAACAGAATCATTAATACCAGGGTTGTTTTCAAGCTTGTTCTCATAATTTTAATGTTGTGGTGACATTGATTTAACATAAACCGCTTTAAAGCAGCTAAGGCAGGTAAAATACCTGCCCGCCCTTTTTGTTTTTATGTTGTTACTCGATGACGATCTTTTTGTTGGTTGTATGATTTCCGTCTGAAATTAGGACAATGTACAATCCGGGGTTTAAATCGGATGTGTTGATGTTTTCTCGAATGATTCCTGACTTGCTTTGTGCAATTACTTTTACCAAAGATCCTTTGTTGTCGAAAATCTTTACATCGGTTGGGTTGTTTGCGAACAGAGCAATGTTGATGCTTTCTTTAGCAGGGTTTGGATAAACTTCAGCAGAGAAAATATCGCTTTCTGTTTCCTCTAGGGAAGCAACGGCAGATAGGTGACCGTTCTTGTATAAACTTGACCATTTGTGCAACCATAATTCGGATGCTTCTGAAGAAAACGCTCCTTTGTAGCTTACAGATGAAAAGAAGGCATCACCGCTTGGGTTGGCAGCAAGTGCAGTTGAATAGGCTGCACCGGAAGCAGAAGGACGTGGATCCAACATTGCATTTTGTGTTCTTGACACATTTACAATTTGTGGATTTTGGATTAAGTTGGCGTTGGTGTTTAAATGATTGATAAGGAAAGAACAAATAGAATCTTCTCCTCCAAACCCGCTGGTTACGGTTGAACGAATAATTCCGCTTGAGGTCATATCGATGTTGGTGTTAGAACCGCAATTCCAAAACAAATTGTTTTTGATGACCAACTCACCGGCAACCAATTGTGAATAGGCATCGGTGGTCGTATTGGAGGGACGATCTTGTACCTCAATGGCTTTGTTTTTCATTTCGGTAACAATACTGTTGGCCACCAAACCTCTGGTTCCTGCACGCAACAACCAGCCGGTAGCGTTTCCTGCAGCAGCACCAGTTCCTGAACCAATGTGTGTTGCATTGTAAACGGTAGGGTCAGAGAAAGGTGTTGTGTTGTCTGGTGTAGAACCATCACACTCCCAACCGTTATCTGCTACATCATCTCTTTGGATAGAAAACCAAAACTGACCTTTGCCGGTGTAAGTTTCATCCCAATCGTATGAATCATCTTCACAAAAAGCAACAGAAGCATACTTTAGATTAACCGTTCCTCCAAAGAATTCAATGCCATCATCAGAATTGGCGTAAACATCAATATACTCAAGTGTTGTTCCTGAACCAACCGCTGCAAGGGTCAATCCATTTAATTCGCTTCCTGATGTTAAAGCACTTCCGCCATGACGGATTGAGCAGTAACGCATTACTCCTGAATTGTCGTTGTCAACGTTCTGTCCGGCAGGCATTCCATAAACTCCTCTTGGTTCTGTGGTTGGAATTCCTTCTACGTTTACTTCTGTGTTTCCATTTTTGGTGGTGTAAGCTTTGCCTAACAAGGCAATTCCTCCCCATAGTGCATTGTCGGCCGGGCCTAAATCTGTTGCATCGTTAATATCGTCTGCTTCAGCAGTAAAAATAATTGGGTCATTAACGGTTCCGGTGGCGAACAATTTTGCACCGCGGCAAATGATAAGCGCTGATGGATCAGTACCGCTAACATTGGGTTTAAATTTAATAACCGTACCTGCCTCAATGTTCAGGGTAGCACCGTCTTCAACGAAAACAGTACCTTCGCAAAGGTAAACATTGGTGTTGGTCCAGTTGTAGGTTTGTCCGGCAACTAAATCTGCATCTGTAATATCAACAATTGTTTGAGCCTGGGTAAACTGCGAGGCTAAACCTAACATTGCGATTAAACTGTAAATTTTTTTCATGCGTTTGATTTTAACGCCACAAAGGTGAACTTACAGTGTAAATAGGCCGAGAAGTCAATATTAAGTCTCTCTTAAGGCTAGGGGCTTAATTGTTAAGCCAATGTTAAGAGAATTCTATTTTGACAATGGTGTTTTGTCTAATCTCTTAATTTCTAATAGGTTGTGCCTTTGCCATAGTAGGTTAACCCAAGGTAATGAAAACAGATAATTGTAAAAAAATCTTTTCATTTAATTGATGTATTTCTAAAGATTTGAATAGGATTTCTTCATAAAAAAAGCCCCGTAATTTCTTACAGGGCTTTTTTTATTGTTTGAAAAAAGGTCTTTAGTTGGCCTTAACGATTTTGGTTCTTTGGATAAAACCATTTTCGGTGCGAAGCTCAACAAAGTAAATACCGTTTTCAAGATTGTTTCCGATAACGATATTGTTTTGATTTTGGTTGTTCATTGATTCAACCAATTTTCCTTCAACATTGAATACACTTACAGTGTAAGCGGCATCAAGATTTCCAACAAACATGGTAGCATTTTCTGAGAAAGGATTAGGCATAACCGCAATTTCAGTTACTGCGTTTCCTGTTGCATCCAATTGAATTGGGAATTCTTCGCCAGCTTGCAGTTCGTAGTCGGCAGCATTCGCAACATAAGATGGGTTAAATCTTGCACCGCTCACCAAACCGATAGTACATACTGGACCGTAATTTCCGATAACGTTACCGATATGAACCCTTACGCGAACATCATATTGTTGACCGGCCTGAAGGGCAGGAGAAACAACGTTAAATCCGCAAAAGCGGTTTAAGGACAAACGGGTAGCATAAACATTTCCACCTTGAGAAAACTCAAATTCGTAACGTGTAGCACCGCTAACAGGATTTGCACCCAACGCTCCATTGGTAGGGAAATTCAAACGCCCGCAATTGGCAGAAACCAATTGTGTTGTTGGAACACCTGCGTTATTAGGATCTGCAATAAAGCTGATGTTGCAAATGCTTCCGTAGTTGCCAATGGTAGTTCCAATATAAACACGAACTCTAACTTGATAAGTGGTTCCCCAGTTGAAAGCAGGAGTTACAGAGGCAATACTTAATTGGTTTGAGTTTTGTAATTTGGTTGCATAAACATTACCATTTAAAGAAAACTCGAATTCATATTTGGTAGCACCTACAACAGGATTAGCCAACATAATTCCGGTTAATGCGAAATCTATTCTTCCGCAATCTGCTGAACGTAGGGTTGTGGTTGGTGTGCAATTGGCTTCGGTAATGGTAATTTGTGTAGAACCACTGCAGTTGTTGGCATCAACCACGGTTAAGAAATAATCTCCGCCGGTTTGAATACTGGTTGCTGGAAGATTTCCTCCGTTTGACCAGAAATTTCCGGTTGGTTCAGAAGATAACAAACTCATTGAAGTTCCGGTACAAAGCACAGTACCGCCTGTAGAGGTGGTAATGATTGGGTTTGGGTTAGGATTAACGGTTACTGAAGTTGGAGAAGAAGTTCCTGAACATCCGTTAGCATCAATTACGGTAACAAAAAGCGTGTTGCTGGAAGAAACGGTTGTAGTTTGGCTTGATTCACCATTTGACCAGGCATAACTAGAGAAACCTGCACCTGCATCAAGCGTTACGTCACCGCCATCACAAAAGGTTGTAGAACCAGATGCGGTAATACTTGGATTTGGGTTGCTGTTAACAATCACTTCGGTGCTGGAGGAGGTAGCAGAACAACCATTTCCATCCATGATGGTAACAGAATAAAATCCTGACAAAGAAACCATAATTGAGGTTCCTGATTCTGATGTACTCCACATATAAGTTGGTGCACCACCCGGAGGAGGGTTGTTTGGTGGGTCTACTGTTAGGGTGACACTACCACCATCACAAAAGGTTGTAGAACCAGATGCTGAAATTGTTGGAACATCGGGATTTGGTACCACCTGAATATTTTGTGCCACAGAAGATACTGTACAAATTCCATCTGATACAGAAACGGTGTAATTGCCGGATGTTGAAACGGTAATACTTTGTGTAGTTTCACCGGTTGACCATAAATTTCCTGTGGCCTCGCTACTGGTAAGGGTTATGCTGCTACCATCACAAAGAAAAGGAGATCCACTCAAGGAGATGGTAGGGGTGGGAAGGGTGCAACTGCCTGAGCTAATAGAAAAAGGAACATCAGCACCACAACTTTCATCCACATCTAAGTAAGAAACAATATAGTTTCCTGCAGCCAGCGGAAAGTATGAAAAGTTGCCATTGCCATCGTCCTGGATGTTGTCTAAAAAACCACCTTGATCATCAAAAAGGGCAGCAACAACAAAGCCGCTTGGGCTACCTGTAAAGTTAAACGAAACAGCACCTGAAGGGCTATTCAATGGGTCATCGGGTAGGGTTTGTAGGTTCACCAGCTGTACAGGACAGGGAATGGCTCCCATTTCCGCTTTGGCAAAGGAGCTCCAAAGAACTGTTACCGCACAAAGAAGGGTAATTAATTTTTTCATAAAAAAGTCTTAATGTTTTGCCTACTCTTTTAAAGCTTTTCGGCTATCGCTTTTGCCTCTCAAAGTTAGAAAGTTTTCGACAAAAACAAGACAAAAGCAGGTTAAGAACGAAAGCAATTTTTAATCGCTTGTTTAACAGCTATTTAACCCGAACAAATTAATTTTTTCGGTGATTTAGACTGCAGAAATTTTTACGTCTTTGATATTTAATTGCAAGGAAATGTTTCCCTGATATTCGTTTTCTTCCAGGGTGAAGCAAATATCGAGGGGGTTTTTGCTGTTAAACAAATGGAATTGATGGGCCTGTTGGAAAGCAATGGCTGTATAGGTGAGCTTGATTTCCGGGTCGAAAAAATCAACTTTTACATGGTTAACCCCTACAATGCGAGGATTGTTTTTGACCAAAACATTTTTGGCAACGAAAACAGGTGCCATATTCCCTGGTCCGAATGGTGCAAATTGCTTTATGATTCTGTTGAGTTTAGCATCAATGTTGCGAAGAGAAATGCTTGCTTCCACTTCAATCTCCGGCACAAGCATTTCGTCAAGAATACTGCTGCTTACCACCGATTCGAATTGGTTTTTAAACTGCTCCAAATTGGAAGGGTCGAGGGTTAATCCGGCAGCATATTTATGTCCGCCAAATTGTTCCAGTAAATGACTGCATTCTTCAATGGCTTTGTGTACATCATAGTTTTTTACCGACCTTGCCGAGCCTGTTAATTTTCCGTTGGATTCAGTCAATACGATGGTTGGCCGGTAGTATTTTTCTGTAAGTCTGGAGGCTACAATTCCTACCACTCCTTTATGCCATTCCGGATGAAAGACAACCGTTGATTTTTTATGTTCAAAACCACTTTCTTTTTCCAGTAGCAACAAAGCATGCTCTGTAATGGACTTATCAAGGTTTTTTCTTTCGCTGTTGGTGTTGTTAATTGCCAGTCCTTGTTCAGCAGCCAAAACAGGTTCTTCCGATATCAGTAACTCGACTGCTTTTTTTCCGGAGGTTAGTCTGCCGGCGGCATTGATTCGAGGGGCAATGGTAAATACAATATCTGTAACGGTGAGTGGTTTTTGAAAGGCAGCAATATCGAGCAGTGCTGCAAAACCTTTTCGCTCTTTTTTATTCAAAACCTGTACCCCATGATAAACTAAAATTCTGTTTTCTCCGGTAATGGGGACAATATCAGCAGCAATGCTTACTGCCACCAGGTCAAGATTGTTGAAAATCCATTCACGGTTGGGATGTCCTAAATGTTCGTCATAGGCCGCCACCAGTTTGTAGCCAATGCCGCAGCCGCATAGTTCTTTGTAGGGATAGGAACAGCCAGGAACTTTTGGGTTTAAAATGGCCACGGCAGGGGGTAATGCATCGCCCGGTAAATGATGATCACACACAATAAAATCTACACCTAATGTTTGTGCGTATTTTATTTTATCAACCGATTTTATTCCGCAGTCAAGTGCAATGATTAGGGAAATACCGGCAGTTTTCGCATAATCAATTCCTTGCGTTGATACGCCATATCCTTCGGTGTAACGATCAGGTATGTAATACTCAATGTTGGCTGTGTGTTTTCTGAAATAGCTGTAAACCAGTGCTACGGCTGTAGTTCCATCTACATCATAGTCGCCAAAAACCATAATTTTTTCTCCCTTTTTTATAGCGCTTGCTATCCGATTTACGGCCTTAAGCATATCTGCCATTAAAAAGGGACTGTACAATTCATCCAGGGTAGGCCTAAAGAAAGACCGTGCCTCCTCAAAGGAGTTAATGCCTCTGTTGAGTAATAATTTTGCAACCAATGGGTCAACCTGAAGGGCTTCACTTAAAGCAGTAACGGAGCTTTCAGGATGCTCATCATAAATTCTCCATCTTTTTTCCATAAAATGATAATATTGTTTAAACAAAAATGATGCGCCAAGATAATCAATAATTCGTTTTCTTTTTATAGGTTGGAATCCTACGAATGGGTTGGTTTTTCTTTTCGTTTTGAAAGTCGTTATGCTATTGTCGATAAGTTCCTTTTAACCACATCATTTGTTTATTTTAATTTGTAATATGATTTTTCGACCCGTTTTTTTCTGTTTTTTTCTTCTGTTTTTTTCTTTCCAAAACATTTTTGCCCAGCATGCCGACTGCGAAACAGCACTTCCATGGACAGATTCTGTTTTGGTTATAAGCTCCGTCCCTAGAGGTTTTGGTCAGTCACGAGAGTTGTTGCAGAATAAAGCAACAGACAGTACTTCATTCAAAACTGAGAATCATTCGGTCTGGTTACAGTTTTCAATTCAGGAGAAATCTGAATTTAGTTTTTTACTTACACCCACGGATGTCAAAGATGACTTTGATTTTGTATTAATACCAATCACATCGCAAAACCCCTGCGACTCGGTGAAGCGATTGGGCAGTGTAAACATCATTAGATCTAACATTACCCGCAACGATCCATTGGTAAAGAGTACCACCGGCATTAGCGAGGCAGGAACATCAGCTCGTGAAAAAATAGGAAAAGGAAACTCATTCAGTAGGTTGGTTGAGTTGATGCCCGGTAGTTATTTTTTGGTGATAGGCAGTGCCCGGCAACCACTCAAGGGTTTTACCATTAGGCGAAACATTCGGGTTATAACAGAACCCATGGATCCGAATTTGCTGTGGATGGAAGAACAAAAGAAAGTAGTAAAACAACAATTACAGCTGTATTTTCAACAGAAAGACTCTTTGAAGGCTGTTCCTGTGTCTGGAAATATTCGCTTTGTAAACACAGGCATGGATGCAGCCTTCAAGGATTCAATTTCGCTAAATATTCCCTTTAAGGAAGAACTAAAAGTATCCTTCATTGCTCCGGGCTTTGAGCCGCTTGTAAAACTATACAAGCCCGGACCAGACTCTTTGTTAATGACAGATACTATTTGGTTCAAAAGACTGCAAGTGGATTCTGTTTTTGACTTTTCTCAGATCTATTTCGAAGGAAACACGGCCGTATTTCTGCCGGGGTCAGAATATGCACTGATGGCTCTGGTAGCGTTGATGCAAGCAAATCCCGGTCTTAAAATCGAAATTCAGGGTCATGTCAACGGCCCTCGTCAGAAAAACACAAGGGAGTTCAGGCGATTATCAGAAGACCGAGCTTGGGAAATTAAGCGATATCTGATGGTCAACGAAATAAAAAAGAACAGAATTGTTGCAGAAGGCTATGGCAACACGCGGATGATTTTTCCCAATCCGCAATCGCCCGAAGAAGGAGAAAAAAACCGCAGGGTGGAGATAAAGATTCTGAAACTTGAATAAAAAGAAAAAGCCAGACCACCTCAAGATGAATCTGGCTTTTTTTATTGCTTAAAAAACTATTTTCCGGCGATAACGAATCTTTGTGAACCTACCATTCCATTTTCATCTGTAACAATAGACTGGTACATTCCTTCCGGTAGGATGCTAATATCTATAATGGGATTGGCTTCGAAAGTAGAGGTTTCAAGGACTACCCTGCCAGCAACATCGTAGAGGGCTAAAGATTTTTTTCCGTTAAACAAATTCAGGTTGAAACGAAGTTGATTTTGTGCCGGGGATGGGTAAAGGCCATAGGAGGTTAGGTGCTTTTCCTGCATGCCTACACCAAAGGTCGGGTCCCATTGAAAATCATCTACCCACAATTTACTCCCTACTTTTCCGCCAACTCTTTTGCTTGAACTAACAATAATCATAGCAGAATCGGGGAGGGTACTTGAAGGCAAACCAAAGGAAGCATAATCAAGTGGAATATTCCGGAAGGAAAAGGCAGCATCATTGCCGGTAAAAAAGTAGGTTCCGCTGGCAACGGTGTCTCTTGTT
>JBILVQ010000101.1:0-10554 GCA_044370375.1 Bacteroidia bacterium | reverse complement strand
GAATCTACAACAGCAATAAAATTGGAAGTATCTGCACAAACAGTACCAGGACCTGATACCACATAATAGTTTCCACCCTGAGAAACGGAAATACTTGCAGCAGTGTCACCATTGGACCACAAGATGTTTTGGGCAACACTTGAATTCAAGGTTACAGAACTGTTGCAAAGGAAAAGGGAGCCAACAGAGGTAATGGTTGGACTTGCTACCGGACAAGAAGTATAAGTTACTTGCCATCCTGTTGCATTAACAGCGGTATCTGAAGTAAAAACCAAAAACAAAGAACCACCTGTTGAGGTGAATGAACCCGGAATAGTAAATCCGCTATAGCTGCCCACAAGGGTTGCAGCAGCACTATTACCATCATACAATTTCAATGTGTCGTTGAGATCCGTCTCAAAAGCATCGAAAGTAATTGTAATAGAAGTAGCGCCAGCAGGTTGAATTAGCCAGCTGCAGTTGTTGTTGTTGGTGTAATTGGCTGCTGAACCGCTTCCATCATCAAAAATGGCAGCAGGAGCTGTTAGGTTAGTGTTCCCTGAACAAGACTGCGCTTTCAAAATTTGAATTTGAAAAGACAGCAAGATGGCAAACAGAAAGGTAATTTTTTTCATCATAAATTATGGGTTGTTGGGAAAAATCGCGCAAAGATATGAAAATTTGATTAGAACTCCATCTTTTTTCATATAAAACCCTGTAAAACAATCTTTAACAATCAGTTTAGACTACGCTAAACACAGCAAAGGACTTAAAAAAATCAAGTTTTGGCAAAATTCATATTGGGAAATAAAATCCAATTTCCTTAACTTTGAAACAAGCAACAGCGTAATGACCGAACCCAAAAGCAATATTTTACATGAGGAAGCCGATGTTGACTTCCCTGTGTACACCTTTCCGGGATTTTTCATTTTCCGGCGAAAGGATGGAATTATTCAGATTCAATTTGAAAAAGGCTTTGAAGGTGGGCTAGAAGACGCAAAAAAAATGTTGGAGCATTTTGCCCTGTTAAGTCCTGAAAGAAAAGCAAAAATTTTAGCCATTTATGCAGAGGACAACCTTTTTAGCAAGGAAGTAAGAGACTTTGTTGCCGGACCGGAGGTGAGCAAAATTGTGGCAGCCGATGCATTTTTAATCAACGGTACTGCCCTCAAAATTATTGGTAATTTTTATCTGCAGGTGAATAAGCCGCAGCGCCCTTCTAAATTGTTTACGAAAAAAGAAGAAGCGGTAGAATGGCTGTTATCGCTGAAGGTTGAGGTTTAACGCTGCTCGGCAACAGCCACTGTTTTTCTGGATGATTTGGTGCTGAAGGCATAGGTGATGTAGAAACCGGCAAAATCACCACGATTTGAAAATACATGTTCGTAATCGGTATTTTCAACCTTGTATTGAATGGTATTGGTGGCTACATTACCGGATACTCCAATGTTCCAAACAAAAGCAAGCGATAGTCGATTGCCTTTGGTGAATTTCTTTTCACGACCCACCAAAAACTGAAAGGCGGTCACATTCTCTTTATTCACCTTGTGTGTTACAGAAAAATCGCTTACGCCAGGCAACAAATTCAAATCATTTCCAGGTTGGGAAGGATAAATGGTTTTTTCCTTTTCGGAGCTAACAAAAGAAAAATTTAAACCTGCCCCTAAAAACCAATTTTTGTTTTTGCAATCGGGTTTGAACGAATAAATGGCGAGCAAAGGAATTTGGGTTATATTCAAATCCTGTCTGGCCGAAATAAAATGATCATTTTTCAATAAGGAATAATTTCTGGCCATTCCGCTTTCAAAGCCCATCGATGTAAAACCTAAACCTGATTGCAAACTCCAGCGTTCTGTTAAAAAATAACGGGCCGAAAAATTTAATGCCCCAGAAGCATAAACGTTGTTGTAGAAATTGGCATGAGCAAATTCACTACCACCTTCAAAATAGGAATGGTTGCCGGTTGCACCCAAGGTAATACCATATTGGAATCCGCGTTGAAATGAATACCCGATGTAACTGTTCATCAAAAACAGTAGTGTAAAAAGTAAACTTGCAATTCTCATGGTGAAAAATTTTAATTCAAAATAAAGCAATTCTCACGAATAAAACAAATGGCAATCGATTTTAAACGAAATAAACCGTTAAAGCACCCCTTCCAAAGCGCTGCGCAGAAGCAGGCTCATGGCGCAAGCCCTCATATCCTTTGATCAACAAAATTACTTCCTCTTTCAGCCTTCCTTTTCCAACACCATGAATGATGTTTAATTTATGGGTTCCCTTTACCAAACAATCTTCAATTTTCTGACGGCAAAACCTTAATTGCGTTTGAAGCATCTGATGATTGGTCATTCCTGCAATATCATCCACCAATTCTTCAATATGCAAATCAATCTCTTCCTCCTGCATTCCTTTTGCAACCGGGGCTTTTACCGGAGGCGGTAAATCAACTTCCTTCAGGTCGGTGCGGGTAAGCAATTCCCTTTCCAGATGATCCATTGATTTCAACCAATAAAATTTCATACCATCGGTGTTGATGAAGGCACCGGGTTTGCTCATTCTCCGTGCGGTTCCATGATATTCAACTTGCACCGGAAAAGGACATGGAACATGAAGGCGAACAGGTGTAAAAACAAATTGAACCAACAACTGATCTAGTCGGCCTAGCTCAGTTTCAGGCATTACAGGTCCCTCGGCATAATTTCTATCTTCAACTTTGCCTTCAAAAAGCAGTACCCAATGATTGTTTTTCTCTTCAAACACCCGGCACAGCAAAGTAAAACCGGTTGGATTCATGACATGCAGCTGGTAGGCTTTTTTCTCCTCGTTTTCTAATAAGCGAAAACCCAAGGTTGCCTGGGTCAATCCTGAATCCTGTAAATTTAAACTTTGTTGATAGGAGCCTTGCTGTCTTTCATGGGGTGAGGATTGCCCGGCCGATGGCCCAGAAATCCGCACCAATTCCGTCACCTGAAAAGGCATTTCAAAATCATCTACCTCCAAGATGGCAATTTTACCCTCTATCCTGACCACTCGTCCCTTTTCGGTTCCCCGAATAACCGCTGCAAGGTCACCGGGCCGAATCATTTATTGTCAATTAACAAGGTTTCTCTCACCGCAATAACCGAAATTTCGACATTTACTTTTAGCGGTAAACCTGCAACCTGAACCGTTTCACGAGCAGGAAAATTTTCTTTGAAATAACTGGCGTAAACCTGATTCACCCTTTGAAAGTAAACCATATCTGAAAGAAAAATACTGGTCTTTACAATATCAGACATTTCGTAACCGGCTTCATGCAATATGGCTTGAATGTTACGCATTACCTGATGGGTTTCCGTCTCGAGATCGGAATTGTTCAGCTGATTGGTTGAGGGATCGAGGGCAATTTGACCCGACAGGTAAAGCGTGTTACCGGCCTGCACGGCCTGGCTGTAAGGACCAATAGGCGCAGGAGCTTTGGAAGAATTGATAATTTTTTTCATCGGTTGATTTGGTTGATGCATTGAAGCATTTTTTTTTGTTTGACAAGAATAAAATGGGGACAAAAAAAACAGAAAGACAATTAAAAAACAAAGCCTATCTTTTAACATAAATATCAAAAGATTCGATGGTTTGTCCAACAATCCCCTGCCCCATGGTTTTCACTTTTTTCTTTGCACCGGGATTAGCAGCATTAAAAGAATTGGTTTCATCTTTTTGCAACAAAAAAGTTTTCTTTTGTTCATCCCATCTGAAAACGATGGATTGCTCCCAACGCCAATCTTTGCCGCCACTGTGTTTTATCCAAAAATCCTTGCCCTTGATTTGAATGCCTTCATAAGGATCTCCGGTTGGACCACCGCATTTCTTGCAAAGCACAATCCTTGGGTTCTCGCAGAAAATTCGGTAATTCATTAAAGAATCGGCCAATAGCACGAGCAGGGTTCTTTTATCCTCTGGAATGCCACCTGTCTGAGGCTGTTCAAATCGTTTGGGTTGCATCACAATCAATAAATCCGGCAGTGTATCTTTGTTAAGCAAGCCCTCTTTCCAATCAAGAATTTCTAGGGATGTATCGAGCAAGGCGAGTGCATTGGCAGGCAGGGCCTTTGTAGGAGACGTTTCGACATTAGAAAAATTTGCTTTTTCGCAGGATGGCTGAGAAAACGCGCTTTCAAAACCTTCTGCCAACAGCAGGCCGAGGTAGGGAAGAAAAAACACGGCTGTGAGCCCCAAAACAGAAACAAATTTGTTCATGCAGAGAAAAAATCGGAGCGCCTAAGGTAACAAAAACAAAGAGATTTGATATTTTTGGCTTTCGCAGGAATATGCGAACTTTGCAATTCACCATGAGGGTATCCCTCCACTGTTTTCATGTCGGTATTCGAACTCAAAAAAAACAAAGGCCTTATTGCCGAATTACAAGAAGCCCTTCATTCTCCTCAAAAAATTGTGCTTGTCACCCACTTTAACCCTGATGGTGACGCGATGGGAAGCACGCTTGGCTTGGCCCATCTGTTGAAAAAACAAAAACACAAAGTACAGGTTATTTGCCCTAACCCTTGGCCATCTTTTCTCAACTGGATGCATGGCACCGATGAAGTGCTGAACCACGAGTTTCACAAAAAAAAGGCGGAAAAATATGTAAGCGATGCCGATTATATTTTCTGCCTGGATTTCAATACCCCCAATCGGGTTGGAACACTGGAAGAAGCCCTGATTCAGGCTAAAGGAACAAAAATACTGATCGACCATCACCAACAACCCGGCAACTTTGCACAATACATTTTTTCCGACACCACTGCCTGTTCTACCTGTCAGATGATTTATCAGTTTGCAGCCTGTATGGGACTTACTGAAGGGATTGACCGGGAAGCTGCCAATTGTTTGTACACCGGAATTATGACCGATACCGGTTCCTTTCGCTTTAGAGGAACAACAGCCGAAACACACAGGGTTATTGCCGCACTGATTGATGCCGGGGCCGAAAACACCCTCATCCCTGAAAGAGTTTTTGATGCTTATACTGCCGACCGATTGCAGTTGCTGGGTTATTGTTTATCAGAAAAATTACAATTATTGGGTGATTTTAACACGGCCTTTATTTGTTTAACCGAGCCAGAATTAACACGCCATAACTTTCAAAAAGGAGATACAGAAGGCATTGTAAATTACCCGCTCTCGATTGGTAACGTTAAATTCAGTGCTTTTTTTGTAGAAAGAGAAGGCGAAATAAAAATTTCTTTTCGCTCCAAAGGAGATTTTGATGTAAACCAATTTGCCAGAAAACATTTCATTGGCGGTGGTCACAAAAATGCGGCAGGGGCTAAATCAGACGATACCCTGGATGAAACCATCAGTAGATTTATTTTAGCCTTATCCTCTTATAAGGAGGAACTTCATCAGCTATGAAAACCATTGCTTCATTATTTTTAATCATGGTGGGTTTAAGCCTTGGTTGTTGCACCACCAAACCGAAACAAAATGAAGTAACCCGGCAGGAAATCAAGCAGCCGATGATGGACGTAAACCGACAATTAATCAAACAAGAATCGGAGCGCATTAACAGCTATATTGAAAGAAGATCCTACAAAGCAGAAGCTACCGGCACCGGATTAAGGATGGTATGGTTGAAGAAAAACAACACTGAAGGCAAAAGACCTGTTGAAGGTGATGTTGCTACCGTAAAATATAAAATTGAATTGCTGGATGGAACTGTTTGTTATTCATCGGATGAAAAAGGCCCTCGTTCCTTTAAGGTGGCAGCCGACAATGTAGAAAGCGGCTTGCATGAAGGCATACAGTTAATGCAACCCGGAGAAAAAGCCATTATGATTATGCCCCCTCATTTGGCCCATGGGATGAGAGGCGATGAAGATAAAATCCCTCCCCTTTCCACCTTGGTGGTTACACTCGATTTTGTATCCTTTTCTTCGAAGAAAAAGTGAAATACGCACTCTCTTTTTTCGGCTTTGCGCTAATTCTTGCTATAGGGCTTTTCTCATGTAATTCCAATAATGGTTTTACCAGTGTGGGAAAAGATGCGCAAGTAAAAATCATCATTCCGGGCGACAGTATTTCAACCCCTGAAGAAGGAGATATGGTAGAATTTTCATTTTTCTGGAACAAGGACATAAATGTAATGATGTACCCTGAACAAAAAAATGAAATTGAAAGAGATACACTGCTCATTGGAAAAAAAGAAGATGATTTGTACAATGTCCTAAAATTCTTGAGTGTTGGCGATGAAGCAGCATTTAAAATGCCCTTGAGTCAGGTGCTAAAGAAAAAAGGCAAATTCGGCCCCACGAAAAAGGACGAGGTAAGCGGCAAAATTGTGGTCCATCAGATTATAAGAAAGTTCAATCTGGTTTCCTCAAGGCTTTTTGCCGAGGAGCAGGCGGTTGCCAGAACCATCCAGGCCGAAAAAAATAGCTGGAAGGCCTATGCCAACGGCATTTACGTACAAATAATAGAAAACGGTAGCGGAGATTCTTTGCAAGCGGGTGACCGGGTTTGTGTGGCTTATACCGGAAAATTTTTAAATGGGGTAGTTTTTGACGACTTTGAGCGAAGATCCGGCTGCCTTGAATTCACGGTTGGCGCTCAGGATCAACTCATTCCGGGTCTGGAATGGGCAATTCGAAAGTTTCCGGCCGGTAGTAAAATAAACCTCATCCTTCCCTATCAGGAGGCCTTTGGAAAAAAAGGCAGTACCTCCGGTATTGTAGAACCCTATAAAACGGTTACTTTTGCCCTCTTTATTCAAAAAATCAACGAACCGTCAACATGACCACTAAACAAATTTTCAGAACAAGCATCCTGGTTCTTTTGGGAGGCGTAATCATTACATCTTGTAACAAAGCCGGTTCCGGAGGTTACAGCAGCACCGATTCAGGGCTTGAATACCAGTTTTTCAAACAAGATGAAAAAGGGGTAAAACCAAAAAATGGCGATTACCTTAAACTGGAAATGGTTTACACCACAGGGAAAGACAGTGTATTGTTCGACACCCGTAAAACCGGACAACCGGTCATTGTTCCTTTAGAAAAACCAACCTTTAAGGGTGGCCCGGAAGAAGGTTTTGCCATGTTGGCTGTTGGCGACTCAGCTTCTTTTATTGTAAATGCTGACTCTTTGTACTTAAAAACCTTCCAATTGCCGCAATTGCCGCCTTTTATCGTAAAAGGTTCTAAAATTAAATTCTTCGTAAAACTATTGAAGATTCAGAACAAAGAAGATTTGCAAAAGGAGCAAATGGAAAAAATGGAAAAGCAAAAGGCCGAAGCCGAAGTATTGAGAGGGCAAGAAGAAGGCATTTTGCAAAAATACTTGGCCGACAATAAAATTACCACCACCCCAACCGAAAGCGGTTTAATCTTTATTGAGGTTAAAAAAGGGAATGGTCCTAAAGCTGAAAAGGGAAAGAAAATAAAAGTTAATTACACCGGCAGAACCCTGGATGGCAAAGTTTTTGACACCAGCGATGAAAAAACTGCGAAAGAATCAGGCGTGTTTACCGAAGGAAGACCTTATGGTCCGTTAGAGTTTCAATTGGGCAGTGGGCAAGTTATTCCTGGCTGGGAAGAAGGATTGGGTATGATGAATGTAGGACAAAGTGCTAAATTGATTATCCCCTCCAAAATTGCCTATGGTGAAAATCAGGCAGGTCCCATCAAACCATTCAGTACTTTGGTATTTGATGTAACCCTTGTAAGCATTGAAAAATAAAAGTTTCCATATTGCGCTCCTGTTGAGCATTCTAACTTGTTTTGCCGCGCAAGCACAAAACAAGACCGGCTCCGGCTTTGAAAAAAGTAAAACAGGATTGCAATACAAACTTTTTCTGAAGGGGGGAAGGCAAAAGCCTGTTGAAGGCGATTTGATGACGCTTCACCTCAGCTATTCCACACCGAAAGACTCTGTACTTTTTGATTCACGGATTCAGGGCAATCCTGTTGAAATGGTTCTGAAGAAACCCACCTTCAAAGGTGGCCCGGAAGAAGGCATGATGATGATGAATGTAGGAGATAGTTTGGTAATGCGTTTGCCTGCAGATTCTGTTTTTTTGAAAACCTTTCAAAGTCCTTTGCCTAGGTATTTAAAAAAAGGAAACTTCTTAACCTTCAAAGTGGTGCTGTTAAAGGTACTTGAAAAAGAAAAGGTTGCCGCTACTTTGGCAGAAAGGGAGAAAAAATATCAAGCCAGCAATTATGCCAGAAAAACGGATGAGAAAAGCAACATTGAAAAATTTTTAATTGTGAATGATTTCAAAGTTGATCCTTTTCCATCGGGCCTTTACTTTGTAATTTTGAAAGATGGTAACGGCTATTCTCCTACCCATGAAAACATTGTTCGCATCAAATATTTTTCTACATTGATTGATGGAACCAGTGTGGAGGGGAGCCCTGCCCAACCCATTGAAAAAGAATTCAGAATAGGCGATACAAAATTATTGAAAGGATTTGAAGAAGGATTGCTAATGATGCGCAAGGGCGGGCATTATTCGCTAATTCTTCCCTCTTCGCTGGCTTATGGCGACCAGGCCCACGGAAATTTACCGCCCTACACCACTTTAATTTATGATGTTGAACTAATTGAAACCAAATGATGAAAACAAAACTTTTTCTAATGCTAAGCCTTATCTCTTTTGGATGGATGGCATGCATGGCGCAACCGGCCGATAAAAATGGCTTTACTACTTTACCTTCGGGTTTGCAATACAAGATAACCCAGAAAGGAAGTGGCAAATCGCCTAAACCGGGCGACAAAATTACAGCTCATTACACGGGCAAACTAACCAACGATACGGTTTTCGACAGCAGTGTAAAAAGAGGCACTCCTTTTCAGTTTAAGTTGGGCAAAGGACAGGTCATTAAAGGCTGGGATGAAGGATTTGCCTTGTTGAAAAAAGGAGAAAAAGCAACCTTTATTATTCCTCCGGGATTGGCCTATGGCTCAATGGCAAGAGGAAAAATTCCTGCAGATGCTACCTTAATTTTCGATGTAGAGTTAATAGATTTTCAGGAGCCCATTGTACCGAAAGCTTTTGATGTAAAAGGAAAAGACACGGTAAAAACTGCATCAGGATTGAAATACATCATGGTAAAAAAGAACGATGCAGGGGCAAAAACAGAAAGCGGAAAAAAAGTAATGGTTCATTACAGCGGATACTTACCGGATGGAAAAATGTTTGATTCCTCTGTTGAACGTGAACAACCCTTTCCTTTTATGTTAGGACAAGGACAAGTGATTAAAGGCTGGGATGAAGGAATATTGTTGTTAAAAGAAGGAGAGCAGGCCAGACTTGTAATTCCTTACACGCTTGGTTATGGTGAAGGTGGACGTCCGCCCATCATTCCTCCGGCCACCACACTAATTTTTGATGTTGAAATCATCAAAGCGGTGGTTCAATAATTAAAGAGAAGAGGGAGTGATGAACTCCCTTTTTTTTTACGACAATTCCTATTAATTTTGTTAGTCTATGTTGTTGTCGCTTTTATTTTCCTGGCCTGAATACATACCACTTCGCTGGCTTGATTTACTGGACATTTTGCTGGTAGCATTTTTGCTCTTTCAATTGTACCGTTTGATTAACGGCACGGTTGCCTTGAGCATTTTTACAGGGATGTTAGCAGTTTATGTTTTGTGGTTGGTGGTTAGGGCTTTTAACATGCAATTGCTAGGCACCATCCTTGGGCAATTTATTGGGGTGGGTGTAATTGCGCTCATTGTTGTATTTCAGCAAGAGCTTCGGAAGTTTTTGCTTTTGATTGGTACAACGGGCATCTTTCCTAAATCATTTTTTGGCGAAGGTTGGTTTAAATTAACGCAGGATACGAAACGGCAAAGCGAAACGGATATCAATGCTATTTTGAAGTCATGTAAATTAATGTCGGTAGCAAAAACAGGAGCCATCATGGTATTTGCTCGCCGGAGTGATTTAAGTTTTTTCGTGAATACGGGAGAGCCGCTTAACGCTAAAGTTTCGCAACGATTAATTGAGAGTATCTTTTACAAAAACAGTCCCTTACATGATGGTGCAGTAATCATTGAAGGCAATGTAATGTTGGCAGCGAGATGCGTTTTGCCTGTATCGGAGAATAACAATTTTCCACCCAATTTGGGCATGCGTCACCGTGCTGCGGTGGGGATTACCGAAAACACAGATGCATTGGCAGTGGCGGTATCAGAGCAGAGCGGAGAAATTTCTTACTCCATGGATGGGCAACTAAGCATGAATGTTAGTCTAGAGCAATTGAGAGAATTTTTAGAGAAGGAATTGAGATAGGTATTCCTTTTCCAATGGGGCTGCGGACAAAACCAGCATTAAGAAATTGAGAACTTTCCTTAGTTTATTAATCCCTCTGTACTTTCCTTACTTCCCTCCCATTCACGCGCAGCAAATAAATTCCGCTTTGTAATTCGCTGATGTTGATGTTAACATTGATTTGTTTTTGTTGGTAAGCGTACGTTTGTAATACCCTTCCTTGCAGGTCGATGAGTTCAAGGCAATAAAAACAATCGGTGAGGGGATTGCATTGGAGCGTAATTAGGTTTTCATTTTGCACCATTGAAAATTTAGGAAAGGCC
>JBILVQ010000157.1:0-7055 GCA_044370375.1 Bacteroidia bacterium | reverse complement strand
GATTTCTGGCAGCATTGGCAAACTTGAGAGTTGATTGTTAAAACAATCTAATAACTGAAGTCCAAGAGGCAATTCCGGAAGGTAACTGATTTGATTATCGTTGCAATACAACTGTTGAAGCGAGAAAGGCAAAGGAGGAAGTGTAGTAAGTTGATTATTATCACAATACAGTGTGGTTAAACTATCGAAATATTCAAGGCCTGTGAGATCGGCTATATTTGAATATGGTAAATAAAGAATGGTTATACCTGAAATACAAGTCGTATCCATCTGGTTCCCATTCATACAAGTAGGAAACAATTGGTTTAATTTATTTGCAAAATTCGCATCCGGTATCGTTACCCATTGCGCTTTTAAAGAAAAAAAAGCTAGTTGAATTCCAATAAATAAAACAATAAATTTTCTCATGATTTTGGGGTTAGGTAATCAAATTTACAAAAAATCCCTCAAAATCAAACAATTAAATCTCTGCTGATGATAATTTTATCAACAGAACCTATAGAAATGGATTAAAAAGGGCTTTTACCTTGTTGCTTTGGCAAATTTTCCCAAAGCCACCTGCCGGCCTTCCATTGCCAGTGAAACAAAGTAAATTCCGGGCTTTAAATCAGAAACATCCATCCCTTCTCCCTTATTCAATCTTTGTTGAACAACCTGCTTTCCGCATACATCTCTGATAATTATTTCACCAGTGGCCTCTACCCCCAATCCAGCATTGACGCGGATGAAATCATTGGCCGGATTAGGAACAATGCTAAGGGTTGGAGTTTGTTCAACCTCAACCGTTGAAGTAAGTGAGGTCCAATGAACATTGGATCTTTTGGTCCTCAAAACCCATCGCATAAAATCAACCTGCATTTTCGTAAAAGAATTCTGGCAATCTTCAGCACTATAGTCCATGTAATTCTCAATCATATCCGGCAAATCCTGACCCTGAATATTATCTACGCAAGTATTCTTTGATGCATCACAATCCTGCGCTGAGGCATCTTCTGCTCCCGGTGTATCATCCATCCCATCCGTGCCTGTACAGTTATTCTCATCGCCCCAAATATGTCTTAAACCTAAATAATGGCCCACTTCATGCACGGGTGTTCTTCCCTTAACAGTAAAGGTTGTTCCAAGTGCTGTCAAGGGATTTGGATTGTTATCACCAAAAGCCTGAAACTGTATTACCACCCCATCCACAATGCCCGTGGTGGAACCCGGATCCCAATTAGGCAAACCGTCGGGAGGAGTAGCATAACCCAAAATACTTGGGCCCAACAAAGGGATAGCCATGTTACACACCCAAATATTCAAATATCGGTCGGTATCCCATGCATCAATTCCTCCCTCGGCTGTATATTTTACACCTTCTGCAAGTCCACCATTTAACAAATCAAAAAAGGTAGTTGTGCTAGTGCTGGTTCTGGTAATTCCGGTGGTTGGATTACCATTAGGATCAGTTTGTGCTAGAAAAAAAACAATTTTTGAATTGGTGCTTTTTACCCCGTTAAAATCAGTGCGCATATTCACTGTATCTGCATTGGTTCTGCCGAAATCGCGGTTAAGAATATTGATTTGATTCAAGATGACTGAATCATCTAAATTCTGCTGAGGCGTATTGTAAACCACATGCACAACCACTCTAACAAACAAGGTGGAATCATACCCAGCAGCTCTTGATGCATTGGAGGATTTGAACTCTTCCAGCCACTGATCAAACTGTGTTGCGTATCCCGGAATGCTTTGGTTCATTTTCTGAGCAACAGAAACAGCACCACATCGCTCATGTGAAACCGTTTGTGCCTTAGCCATAAAACCGGCAAACAAAAAGAAAATAAAAATGAAAGAATGGTAAAGTGACTTCATATAGCTTGTTTTGATAAGCAATTTTACGATTATTTATGCAAAAAGAAAAACATTGGCAAAAAAAAGCCTGACTTAGTCAGGCTCCTTTCCTCGGAAATTCTTACAAATGTTTAATGATTTCATCGCCAAACTCAGAGCACTTTAGCAAGGTTGCTCCTTCCATCAAACGCTCAAAATCATAGGTCACCCTTTTGCTTCCAATGGCACCATTCAGGCCCTTGATGATTGCATCGGCAGCCTCTGTCCAACCCATGTAGCGCAACATCATTTCACCACTAAGGATTACTGAACCCGGATTCACTTTGTCCTGATCGGCATACTTTGGAGCGGTTCCATGGGTAGCTTCAAAAATAGCATGACCTGTAACATAATTAATGTTGGCTCCGGGCGCAATGCCTATTCCTCCTACTTGGGCAGCCAGGGCATCACTTAGATAGTCACCATTCAAATTAAGGGTGGCAATTACATCAAAGTCTTCGGGACGGGTTAATACCTGCTGAAGCGCAATATCTGCAATTGCGTCTTTAATTAAAATCTTACCGGAAGCTAGTGCTTGTTTCTGTTCCTCGTTAGCAACCTGCTCGCCCTTTTCTTTTTTGGTCTTCTCCCATTGTTGCCAGGTATATACTTTATCACCAAATTCCTTTTCAGCAAGTTCATAACCCCAAGATAAGAAGCCACCTTCGGTGAACTTCATAATATTTCCTTTGTGCACAATGGTAACAGATTTGCGTTTGTTTACAATCGCATATTGAATGGCTGCTCTTACCAAGCGTGCAGTACCATGCAAGGAAACAGCTTTAATTCCCAAACCAACCCTTACTTCTGCAGGCCCACTACTCACTGTTTCTTGTGCTTTCCAATCATTAACGGCATCAAGTGTACCAAATCTTATCTTTTTGAATTCTTTAGGAAATTCCTTTTCGAGCCAATCCAAAAATTTCTTGTTTTCCGGTGTACCAGCGGCAAATTCAATACCGGCATAAATGTCTTCGGTATTTTCTCTGAAAATCACCATTTCAACTTTTTCAGGATGCTTTACCGGAGAAGGAACCCCTTTAAAATATTGAACAGGACGCAAACAAACATACAAATCAAGAATTTGACGCAAGGCAACGTTTAAGGAACGAATTCCACCACCGATAGGTGTAGTAAGTGGTCCTTTGATGGCTACCAGGTATTCTCTGATAATGTCGAGGGTTTCATCCGGCAACCAATTTCCTGTTTGATCGAAGGCTTTTTGTCCGGCCAAAACTTCTTTCCAAATAATTCTTCTTTTTCCGCCGTAGCATTTCTCAACGGCTGCATCCATTACGCGAACAGATGCTCGCCAGATATCTCTTCCGGTTCCATCGCCTTCGATGAAAGGAACAATTGGGAATTCCGGAACACTGAGGTTTCCGTTGTGAATGGTGATTTTTTCTCCTTGCATTTTTATTGAATTGTGATTTGTTTTTACGTTAGTGATGCATCAAACTTAGTAACCGAAAACTTCGGTTAGGGTAAGCGGGGTTACTTTACCGTATTTTTCCAAAACGGTTAGGTTCAAATTTTCCTTTTTTCCAAGAACCAAAATGGTTAATTTTTTTCCTCCGAAATGTGCTTTGTGAAAAGTTTCTAAATCAGCAAAGGTCATAGAAGGAACCTTTTGAAATACCTCTTTTCTTAAATCTACATTTACCCCCTTTTTACGCGCCTGAATGAAGGAGGTAAGTTTATCTTTCCCGGTAATTCTTTCGGTGCGTAATACCTGTAAAACCGACTCTTTGGCATTGTTAAATGCATTTTCTGTTTTGGGTAAATTATTCATCAAATCAAGCAAAGATTCAGTGGCTTCCGGCAACTTATCCGACTGGGTTCCGATGTAGGAAAATACAAAATTTGAACGGTCTTTTCTACCGGCTTGTTGATAGGTAGAACGCACTCCATAAGCCAAGGCTTTTGATTCGCGAATGGTTTGAAAAACGAGGGAGCCCATGCCAGCACCAAAATACTCATTGTATAAAGTTACCTGCGGGTTTAACGCTGGGTCGAACGCTTGATCTTTCGAAAGCATAATGATTTCGGCTTGCTTCATATCGTAATCAATTACATACACTTTCCCTTCCTCACTACCTGATTCCGAAAAAGTTTTTTCTGCAGGAACCGGCTTTAAAGGACCTGACAATACATGATGTTGTTTAATGGAATTCTCTACCATCATTGCCTCTAAAGGACCCCAGAAGAACATCTCATGCTCATAGCTATTCAATTGCTTTATCATCGCAATTAAATCAGCAGATTTCAATGCCTTCATTTCAGCTTCCGATAATATATTCCTGAAAGGATTGTTAGCGCCATATTTTCCGTAGTTGACCATCCCTCCCCATAAAATAACTCCTTTGGATAATTTATCGTCCTGACGTCTCTTCAGGTTAGAGGAAACAAGATTGGCAAGAGCTGCATCATCCGCTTTTGGGTCCGTTAACAATAGATTTAAGAGTTTAAAAGCCTGGTCAAAATTTTCCGACAATCCTTCCAAACGTAAATTAATTTCATCCTCAGATGCTGAAACAGAGAAGCTGCATCCTAACTTGTAAAACTCTTCTTTTAATCTGGTTGGCGTATAGGTTCCTGCCCCTAAAAATTGAAGGTAATCCATGGCGAAAGCCATTTTGGGGTCATTGTTAGAACCCATAGGCCAGCGAATCCATGCATTAAACAAAGCATTGTCGGGGTTAATGGTATAAAATAAATTCAAACCATTCACTGTACGTTTGGTGATGTCTTTGTCGAAATCAACAAAAACAGGCTCGATTTCCGGAGGCTTGATGGCAGTAACTTGTTTCAAAAAAACCGACTGTGCATCACGATTCAATTCAACAGGAGTAATAGCAGGTTTAACTACCTTCTTTACGCTCTTGTCCTCTCCTACTCTTTTATAAACGATAACATAATTATCTGCAAAGTTCCTCTTTACAAAATCAATCAATTCTTCTCTTTTTATTTTGCTTATTCTGCCGGTTCTTTGGATATAATCTGACCATGCAATGCCATTGACAAAGGCATCAACAAAGGCATCTGCCCTACCCGAATTATTCTGAAAAGTTTTTAACTCTTCTAACTTAATATCGTTGGTGATTGCAGGCAGAATCCAGTCAGGAAAGTTTCCGCTTGCTAAATTTTTGAGCTGTTCAAGCAGTAAATCCTTAACCTGTTCAAGGGTTTGTCCTTCTACCGGACTAGCGCCTACAATCAGCATAGAATAATCACGAAGAATATAAGGGAAACAATAAGCATCAATTACCTTTTGCTCCTGATTTAATTTCAAATCGTATAAACCGGCAGTTCCATTGTAAAGGATTTTCGACAAAAGGTACATTAAATCGGCATCCCGTGATTGAACCCCTGCCCCTCTGAATCCGATGGTAACATTTTCGGCATCTGGTCCTAATACTTCTTTTACAATCGGAGCTTTGATAGCATCTTCCTGTGCTACAACAAATTCAGGAACCGGTTTCGACACCAATTTTCCGAAATAACTATCGATCATTTTGATGGTCTTATCAAAATCAATATCCCCGGAAATACAAATGGCCATGTTGTTGGGAACATAATATTTATCGTAATACTCTTTGATTTTTTTGATGCTTGGGTTCTTCAAATGATCAATGGTACCAATGGTAGTTTGGGTGCCATACTGATGTTTGGCAAATAGTCCTTCAAACAAATTTTCAAAAACCTTCCTTCCATCGTTATCGAGGCCTCTATTTTTTTCTTCATAAACAGCCTCTAATTCGGTATGAAAGATTCTTAACACCGGATTACGAAAACGTTCTGCTTCAATTTGTATCCACTTCTCAAGTTGATTGGATGGGATATCATTAACATAAACCGTTTGTTCAAAAGAGGTATAGGCATTGGTTCCTTTGGCTCCTATAGACGATAATAGTTTATCGTATTCATTGGCAATGGCAAACTTAGCGGCCACCCCTGAAATACTGTCAATTTCTTTATAGATAACTTCTCTTTTCTTAGGATCGGTAGTGGCTCTGTAATCCTCGTAGAGGGCTTCAATTTTATCAAGCAATGGTTTTTCCTTGCTGTAATCCAATGAGCCGTATTGATCAGTACCTTTAAAAAGCATGTGTTCCAAATAGTGAGCAAGACCTGTTGCATCAGCAGGGTCATTTTTGCTACCGGCTTTGGTTACGATATAGGTTTGAATTCTTGGAGCATCCTTAAAATCGGAAAGATAAACAGTGAGACCGTTTTGTAATTTGTAAATCCTGGCTTTGAGCGGATCATTTGGAGCGGTTTCAAAGGGATAATTTTTTGCATCAGGGTTCGGCAAGGTGTATTGAACCTGTTGTGCCTGGCGGTTTTGCGCATTGCTTTCGTTCGTTTGAAGGCTTAATGCCGCAAGAAAAATCAATAGGAGTTTTTTCATTTTTTTTATTTCAAATTTCAAGATCAAGGGTTCTTCTTAGCAAGTCTAAATTTTCATTCTTAGTGGCCAAATAACGAAACTTTTCAGTATTGGTATATGGCTTTTTGTCCACTTCATTTTTGTCTACCTCTAACTGAATGCTTAAAAAATCGTTCTTCAATTGGTCTTTCAAAAAAACACCAATTTCTGGCAAAACCTCAATGAACATGGTTTCTTGCGTCTTATTGGCAATTTTTACCAAAATTTTGGTATCATCCAAAAGCGTTAAGCTACAGGAGCGCATTAAATTGCTGATAGAGGTTCTACTAGTAGATTCAGCAAGCGCTACAAATTTTTCCCAAGCAGCATTCAAATCTTCGGGAGAAAAAGGTGTATTTCTTTCCTGAATTGATTTTGCTTCCTGTTTTGCTACCTCTCCAACCTTGGCCAAGGGTGTTTTCAGGTTGAGCGGAGGTGGATTAAAAAGATGTTTATTGGCTTGGGCAGGGTTGGTTATTTCTGGTGAAGACGGTGCAGCCGGAGTATTTTCAGCTTTAAATTCAGCATTGGCAGCAGGAACAACAGGATTCTTTTCTAAAGAAATTTCTGATGGAGCCTTGGGAGGATACGGGTTGGCTGCTTTGTTGTCAGCGGCTGATTCTTCCTTTAGTTCAGATTTTTTTTTTTCGCCCTCCGCCAGAGGTTTTGCTAAAACACAAAGTTGCATCAAACAGAGTTCAACAACAAGCCTTGGGTTCAATGCTGATTTTTGCTGGAACTCTGCTCTATTGGC
>JBILVQ010000310.1:0-3491 GCA_044370375.1 Bacteroidia bacterium | reverse complement strand
CACCGAGGCATTCACCAAAAAGGATGGTGCGCAGGCGATGGCTTGCGATTTATATTTTTCTTTGATGGTTTGACCGTGCGATAATAAAACAAGGGTGGAAGGATCACGGGCCACCATTAAGTCGCGCATGTGGGCAGCCAAACCGCCAACAAAATTGGCCGGCTCAAATCCCAAACTCATTACATCGTTCAACAACAATAAACAGCCGGAAATATCACCCTTCAGAATTAAATCGGTTAGCTTGAAAAAATAGTCGTAATCAATAATGTTGAGATTCTCAACAACCGCTTCGTAGGTTAAATTTCTTCCTGCAAAAGTTACCAGCTGGTCGAACATAGAAAGGGCGTCCCTCATTCCGCCATCGGCCTTTTGGGCAATCAACATCAATGCTTCCATTTGGGCATTGATACCTTCACTTTGGGCAACAAAATTGAGTTGATTGGCAATATCTTCTGCTTTAATCCTGTTGAACTCAAAAATCTGGCAACGAGAGAGAATGGTAGGAATTACCTTATGTTTTTCGGTGGTAGCGAGGATAAAAATACAATGTGCAGGGGGCTCTTCCAGCGTTTTCAAAAATGCATTAAACGCTGAGGTACTAAGCATGTGCACCTCATCAATAATAAAAATCCGGTACCTTCCTAACTGTGGTGCAAACCGAACCTGTTCAATAAGGTTCCGCATATCTTCCACGGAGTTGTTAGAAGCTCCATCCAACTCAAAAATATTCATGGATTGCCCGTTGATAAAGGACAGGCAACTAACACATTCATTACAGGGTTCAATATCTGCCTTTAAATTGGAGCAATTGATGGTTTTGGCCAGAATTCTGGCGGTGGTTGTTTTTCCCACCCCACGCGGGCCGCAGAACAAAAAAGCCTGAGCCACATGATTATCTCGGATAGCATTTTTTAAGGTAGTTGTAATATGGCTTTGTCCTACCACCAAATGAAAGGTGGAAGGGCGATACTTTCTGGCCGAAACTACAAAATGCTCCATGATGAAATTCTGCGGTTGAAATTACTTCTTTTTTCCTTTATTCTGACGTTGTTGCTGCAACATTTTTTGCTGCTTTTGCATTTCCTCTAAACGCGCCTGAAATTTTGATTTGGTCTGAGAAACCGGACGTTTTTTGTTTTCTTGAATTTTACGGTGAATGGCATCCTCATCCACAAATTTTCTTATTAGAAACTGTTGACCGAATGTAATCATGTTGGCAAGGAAATAATAATAACTCAAGCCTGCAGAGTAATTGTTAAATACTCCAAGGAATACAACCGGCATCAGATACATAACAATCTTCATTTGTGCCATTTGAGGCCCGCTGAACTGGCTACTGTTCATTCTGGTGTACAGGATGGTTGAAACCGTCATCAACAAGGTGAACAAACTCACATGGTCGCCATAAAAGGGTATGTTAAAGGAGAAATCATAAATGGAATCATAGGTAGATAAATCTGTTGCCCATAAAAAGCTTTCCTGCCTTAATTCAATGGAAGCAGGAAAAAATTTAAACATGGCAAACAAAATGGGCAGTTGAAGCAACATGGGTAAACAGCCACCCAAGGGATTTACTCCTGCTTGCCGATAAAGACCCATAATCGCCTGCTGCTTTTTCATCGGATCTTCATTGGCATACTTGGCATTGATTTCATCCATTTCAGGCTTTAAAATCTTCATTTTGGCAGAAGACAAATATGCTTTGTAGGTCAAGGGAAAAAGCACCAATTTAATGATGATGGTTAAAATCAAAATGATGATACCGTAATTCAAATCAAACCCTTCGAAAAAATTAAAAACAGGAATTACACAAAATCGGTTAATCCAGCCTAAAATTCCCCAACCAAGCGGAATTTGCTGTTCCAAATTAAAGCCTGCATCTTTCAACGTATGGAAATGATTGGGGCCATAATACAAGTGATAAGAAGCCGTTTCGGTGGTTTTATGAGAAAAAGGTACGGTAAGGACAGCAGATAATTTCTTAGTAAAACGCTTTGACCCTTCCAAATTCTTGGTTTCTAAATCGGTAGGTTTTTCCCACTTATCTTTTGCTATAATTACGGATGTAAAATACTGTTGTTTAAAGGCTACCCATTTCAGGTTGTTTTGAATGGATTCCTGGTCATCTTCTCTTTCACTAAGGTAATCCACCTCATTGTCTGAAAACTGATAATAAATGGTTGTGGCGTTTGCTTCATTCTCTTTGCTCTTTTCTTGCTGCAATGCAGACATATTCCAGTTTAGACTCAGTCCGTTTATATTAGCGGGCAATACGTCATTCATCCCCTGAAAACGAATATCAAAATCTAATAAATAGGAATCTCCCTTTATGGTATAAATAAAATCAACCCATTGGTTGTTGGCCAAACTCATGCGCATGGTAAAGGATTTCTTTTCCTTCCCTTTTAAAGAAAATCCGGGTTCAATAGGCGAAAAGAAAAGGCTATCGGTAGAAACCACTCTATTGCCCGCAATCAATGAAAGTCCGAAAACCGAAGAATCACGATCCCCAATTACCAGAGGGTTCCCTTTAAAATCCTTGTATTTCTTTAATTCAACCGTTCGGATTCTACCACCCTGGTTCGACAAGGTGATTTTCAAAACTTCGTTTTCAATAACAGCGTTTTTTTCTTCACCGGCTGCTGCCCTCACAAAAGGACCGTAAACCTGCTGTTTCTGAACCTCAAGGATTGAATCGTTGGTTAAGGTATCTGCAATTTCCTTAAAAATTTCTGCAGCAATAGCTTCCTGTACCTTGGATTTTTTATCAATTTCTTGAACAGCGGCAATGGAATCGTTTTTCCTTTTGGCGGCTGCCAACTGTTCTTTTGAAGGGCTGTTATAAATACTAAACCCTATTAATATGGCACCAATCAGTAATAAACCAATTAGTGTATTTCTGTCCATCATAGTTTCTTGAAAATCGGGCACAAAGATAGTAATCCGATTGAGGCAGAAAGTCTGGTTAAGGAAGATTGTGAATATCTCAGTCTTCTTTCAGCCTTTCGCTGACAAAACCGGCCAAGGTTTGGATATTGGAGGCTGAAAAATCGAAAGAAATGCCTGCGGCCCGATAAATTTCGGCTATTGATTTCGTATAGCCCAAAGATAAACCGGCTTTGTAGGCCTCAATACCTTCCTTTTTGTTGCTTAAAAAGTTTCTCCAAACGGCAATGGCCCCTAATTGGGCAAACCCGTATTCGATATAATAAAAGGGCACCTCAAAAATATGAAGTTGTTTATGCCACAAATAATTCATGCTTTCTTCCCAGTTGCTCCAATCCACAACTCCTCCGGAAAAAGATTGATAAATCTTCCTCCATTCTGCCGTTCGCTCCTCACGGGTATGTTGTGGGTTGGTATATAGCCAATGCTGAAAACTATCAATGGTGGCCACCCAAGGAAGGGTTTTCAAAACATCTTCCAAATGCTCTTCCTTTGCCCTTTTTAACTCATCAGGAGAAGAAAAGTAGGAATCCCAATGCGACATA
>JBILVQ010000349.1:0-2936 GCA_044370375.1 Bacteroidia bacterium | reverse complement strand
AAGAGAACCTAACAGCGCAGTTAGAGGCCCTCAATAAAAAGCAGCAAGAAGTTGAAAAACTTCACCGCAAACAAGTTGACCAGTTAGAAGCCATTTCGGGATTAAAAGTGGAGGAAGCAAAGGCTCAATTGGTAGAATCATTGAAAGCCGAGGCCAAAACAGCTGCCATGTCGCATATCAAGGATGCGATGGAGGAGGCGAAAATGACCGCCAACAAGGAGGCAAAAAGAATTGTAATTCAAACCATCCAAAGGGTGGCCACTGAACATGCGGTAGAAAATTCAGTTTCTGTTTTCAACATTGAAAGTGATGAAATCAAGGGCCGGATTATTGGTCGTGAAGGTCGAAATATCAGGGCATTAGAAGCTGCAACTGGCATTGAGATTATTGTGGATGATACACCTGAAGCCATTATTCTTTCAGGCTTTGATCCCGTTAGACGAGAAATTGCCCGTCTTGCATTGCACACCTTGGTGATGGATGGAAGAATTCACCCGGCCAGAATTGAAGAAGTGGTTGAAAAAACCAAGAAACAAATAGAAGACGAAATCATCGAAACCGGCAAAAGAACCTGTATTGATTTGGGAATTCATGGATTGCACCCCGAATTAATCAGAATGGTTGGCCGCATGAAATACAGATCCTCTTACGGACAGAATTTGTTGCAACACTCGAGAGAGGTGGCCAACCTTTGCGCCACAATGGCAGGAGAATTAGGGCTCAATGTGAAATTAGCAAAAAGGGCCGGGTTATTGCACGATATCGGAAAGGTGCCTGATGATGAACCGGAATTGCCACATGCTATTCTGGGGATGAAGATTGCTGAGAAGTTTAAGGAGAATCCTGAAGTTTGTAATGCTATCGGAGCCCACCATGACGAGGTTGAAATGACTACCCTCATTTCGCCAATTGTGCAGGTTTGCGATGCCATTTCAGGGGCAAGACCCGGTGCCAGAAGGGAAATCGCTGAATCTTACATCAAACGCTTGAAGGATTTGGAAGCCCTCGCTTTAGGGTACCCGGGAGTAATGAAAACGTATGCCATTCAGGCAGGTAGAGAATTGAGGGTTTTGGTAGAAAGCGAGAAAATTACAGATAAGCAAGCAGAACAATTGTCCTTTGATATTTCACAGAAAATTCAATCAGAAATGACTTATCCCGGACAAATAAAAATTACCGTTATTCGAGAAACAAGAGCCGTTAATTACGCCAAATAACCATCAATGCTAAACAACAAAACAGTTGCGGTAGTTGTACCTGCCTACAATGAAGGCACGCAAATCGGAATTGTCATCGACTCGATGCCATCGTTTGTTGATAGAATTATCATTGTAAATGATTGTTCCAAAGACAACACTGCCCAAGTTGTTCAACGTTATATTGATGAGGCAGGCCCCTCCCCGATTCGTTTAAAAATTTTTCCAAATCGCCCGGTCCAAAACCTTTACAATGAGGCCGAAATGGTGTTACAGGAAAACGCTGAAAAGGAACTCACCAAATACGTGCCTTCTGAAATAATCAACAAAAATCCAGAAACCGACAGAATTATTTTGATTAATAATTTAAAAAACGGAGGTGTTGGTGCAGGCATTGCCAGAGGTTACAAATGGTGTATGGACCATGACATTGATTGTACTGCGGTTATGGCCGGTGACGGACAAATGGATCCTTCGGAATTGGAAGCGCTCTGTTGGCCGGTAGTTAACGGAGAGGTAGATTATGTTAAAGGAAACCGTCTGCGACACCCAAGTAGCTGGCTGGTTATCCCCAGAATTCGCTTTTTCGGAAACTCCATCCTTTCTATTTTAACAAAAATCGCCTCCGGTTATTGGCGGGTTTCTGATACCCAAACCGGATATACTACCATCTCATTAAATGCACTGAAATCCATCAAAATTTACGATATCTATCAAAGTTATGGTATGCCCAACGACTTGTTGGTAAAGTTAAATATTGCACAGGCAACCTTAAAGGAAATTACCATCAAACCGGTGTATCGTGTTGGAGAACAGAGCAAAATGAAAGTAGCCAAGGTGATCAGACGCGTAAGCTGGCTTTTGTTGAAATTATTTTTCAAAAGATTATGGGTAAAATATCTTTTCAGAGACTTTCATCCCTTATTTTTGTTCTATCATTTGGCAATTGTTTTGGGCACCTTTTGCATCCCTTACGGATTCAAAATTCTTAAATCAATTGTTCTTGGACAAACAATGAACTATGAACCCCTTTTAGCGTTTATCTTCTTGTTCACCGGAGCATTTCAATCCCTTGTTTTTGCTATGTGGATGGACATTCAGGATAACGACAGATTGTACAAATAACAAAAAAAAAACATGGCAGCAACACCCAAAGCCGTTTTCAACAAAAACAACAACCAATTTTTTGTTACTCTTCAAAAAAATGTTAACGATTATTTTAAAGCCAACAAGGTTGATATGACCGGCAATGCAAAGCTTTATGGCAAGGCTGCATTCCTGATAAGCTCAACCATTGCTTCTTATTTATTGATTATGCTGGCGGATTTTCCGGCCATCTTCAATGTAATTCTTTGTGTGGTTTTGGGCTTCCTTTTACCAGGAATTGGCTTCAACATTATGCATGACGGGGCTCACGGAAGTTTTTCCAAATACAACTGGGTTAACAATTTGATGGGTTTCTCCCTCAATCTAATGGGCGGCAACATGTTTCTATGGAAGGCCAAACACAATCAGAACCACCATACCTTTACCAATATTGAAGGAATGGACGATGACATTAACCTAGAACCTTGGTTAAGGGTAACCCCTGCCCAGGAAAAAAAGTGGTTTCATCGTTTCCAGCATATTTATTGGGGTGTATTATATGGTATGACCTATATCCTTTGGATTTTTGTGCTGGATTATGGTAAATACTTCACCGGAAAAGTTGCCGAAACAGAATTTAAAAAAATGGCCACC
>JBILVQ010000348.1:0-2938 GCA_044370375.1 Bacteroidia bacterium | reverse complement strand
TTTTTATAATAAATATGATGAAGCTTTTGCTATGAACTTGCAATCCGATAATAAAATTGTGGTTGCCGGCACCACTGATATAGGTATAAACAGAGACTTTGCTTTAATACGTTTGAACAACAACGTTGATCCTTGTTTATTTGGAGCAACAAGTACTACCATTTCTCTTTCTGCCTGTGATTCTATAAATCTTAATGGTCAAACCTTCACTTCATCTGGCAACTATTCCCAAACACTTGTAAATGCTGCTGGTTGCGATAGTTTACTCAGTATAAATTTAAATCTGAATATTAATACAAGTAATTCTGTTTTTCCTGTTGCTTGTAATTCCTATACTTTAAACAATCAAACTTATTCTTCATCTGGCACCTATTCTCAAACGCTTGCAAATGCTGCTGGTTGTGATAGTTTGCTTACTATTTATCTTACAATCAATGCTGTTGATGATTCTGTTGTGGTGGGTAATGCAAGTTTAATGGCAAACGCTACAACAGGAACCTATCAATGGTTAGATTGTGGTAATGGTAATTCGATTATTCCAGGAGCCACAAACCAAATTTTTACGCCAAATGGAAACGGGAATTTTGCTGTTATCATAAATGACAATTCTTGTGTAGATACAAGTAACTGCATTAGTATGATGACTGTTGGACTGACTTCTTTTGAAAATAATTTTTCTGTGCACATCTACCCAAATCCAACGAACCAAGAATTGGTAATAGAGGTTAGTGATTTAGTAGAAATGAAATCGTATAAAATAACCGACAATGTTGGTCGACAACTTCTTTTTGGTTCATTAAATAATAAAAAAACAACTATAAATTTAGTTGGACTTTCAAGTGGCATTTATAATTTACAAATACTTGACAATCTAGGGCAACAAAAAACAATTAAAGTGCTAAGAGAATAAGCATCTGGTAACAGCAAATTGGCGATAGCATCTGGTTTTGCTCAATTTTGGTAGTTCATAAATCTATTATAAATTTGTGATAGGTTTTCAGTGCATTGCTTTGGTATGTCGGCAATCGAAAGTATGCAAATCGTTATCAGAAACCCTATCAAAGGCAACAATGAACAGACATCAAAATTATAAACGGACAAAATAACTAAAGACGATGAGAAATACATTTTCAATAATTTTATCCTTAATAAGCCTGGTAGATGTGAATGCACAACTTGTTACGAATGCAGGAATAGACATTCACAGTTGCGATATGGACACCAATGCAAATGCAATTCTAATTGGTGGCAGTCCCAGTGCAGCAAATGGAACTTTGCCATACACTTATTCTTGGTCTATAGCTCCAATAGAATTGGGATTTCCTGGTTCAGGTTTATTTTTTCAGCCTCTGACATTCTGAATGACACTACAGTTGCAAATCCAATACTTATTGAACGTTACGCTGCTTCTTCTATTAATTTCTTCTTGAAAGTTACTGATGCGACAGGAATTATCTCCTATGATACTTGTAAAGTCTCTTTCTCAAATTTTATGCAGCATTTAATGAATTTTAGTTGGTTAATCTATCCAGGCGATTCAGCTTTTATTAATGTTGGTTCAAATTTGAGTGGTGGTGTTGGAACATTAACCTATCTCTGGCAACCTTCAAATTGCCTTAGCGACAGCACTTTAGAAACAGACTTTTGGGCAAGACCATCAACAACGACCAACTATTTTGTAACTGTGACAGACTCTTTGGGTTGTAGTAGGACAGGAGCACCTTTTTGCGCTGTAAATGCAAATCCTTTGGATATTGACAATTTAGAAGACATAAACATGTTAAATGTATTTCCAAACCCAACGCATGGTCTTTTAAAAATAAGTTATTCAATGACTAAAAATTTAAGAACCCCAATAAAAATAATAAATTCTCAAGGGCAAATAGTACAAGAAATATTTAACCCACCATTATTTGATAACAACACTTTGGTTGTTGACACAAAACAGTTAAAAAGCGGAGTTTAATATATTATTATGACAGATGGGCAAAATATCAAACAGACTAGATTTATTATTCAATAAATAACGTCTAATGAAAATTTATTTTGTAATTAATTACCTCTAAAAGAGAGAAAGGGCTTCTGGTAACATTTAGCCGAGCAGACAAAAATAACCTCCCGACCCATGTCGGGAAAACCCACCTTTAAGCTTTCGGAATGAGAGGCCTTTTTGCTCTATTCGATGTTGACCGAAGCCTAGGCCTCGCAGCGGAAACGATTGGGTACTAAGGATGGCTTACTTCTGTGCTTAGTTCTGCATTTTAGGTTTGGGATTAATAAGGGCAGGGAAGAATTATTGATTTGGTTTTCAAAGGATAAAATAAGTCAGGAAATATGGAGCCAAATTGCCCCTGGAACTCATTATTTTTTGTGGGCCGTACCTGCCCTCCCCGTAAAGCAAAATTACAAGACAGATCACGTTGCCCCAAGAAATTTGCCGTTTGGAAGCGATTGTTATCCGTTTGGAAACGGATGGAAGCATTTGGAAACGATTCCAAACGGATAGCGGAGGGTTGGTCTGATTATTTTTTTGCTTAAATTTGAATCAAAAATGTAGAAGCGCCATGCAGATATTTTTGGTTTGCGGGTATAAATGAGTTATGTGCCATTTTGACAACAACAAAACATCAAATCCAATGACAAAAATAAAATCACCATTAAATCGAACCAGATTAATTATTTTAACTAACCTCATCCTACTTGGTTTTTTAACATCCGCCAATGCTCAAGACACTTTAAGGATTTTATTCATTGGGAATTCAATGACCTATGTGCAAGATTTGCCCGGCTTATTAACCAATCTAGCAAGTTCAAATGGAAAGACGATAATCACCACTCAAAATACTCCGGGAGGGTAGTATTTATCTGACCATGTAACAGATCCTGTATCTCTAAATCTGATGGCGCAAGGTTTTGATTATATCGTTGTTCAGGAGCA
>JBILVQ010000347.1:0-2945 GCA_044370375.1 Bacteroidia bacterium | reverse complement strand
ATGGCTTTCTTAATTTTTTGGGGGTTCCCCGTTGTACACTGTCCTAAATCATTGGCATGCTGCAAGCTATCGCCACAACGGGTCGCGTTTTCCGCTCTTACGCATGGTCCGCCAACACTCCTATCCACCCTTCCGGACCATGGGTAACCGCTGCAACCGCTAACCCGGCTTTGTACATTTCCCGAGTCATTTCTAAGATTAACGCAGCAAGCAAATCCCTAATTTTTCTAAACTATTCCATTTTGTCAGGCATAAACAATGGTCGCAACAAAGTGAAAATACCCACCATTAAAATAAAGATCAAAACAATGTTTTTAAAATGCTTCTGCGAAATCCTATCCAACCAACGCTTTCCTAAATACGATCCAAACCATCCCACCAACAATAAAATCGGTAACAAATAAATATCTTCTTTCCGCATGTAACCATTCTTAAAATAAACAAAACTTCTGCTTACATCTACCCCTAAATCAATCATGGCAGAACTGGCAATAAAAACACTCTTTTCTAAATTATAGGAGGCAAGCACCACACCCCGCACTGCCCCGCCCGTTCCCAATAATCCTGCTAAAAAACCAGAAAGGATGCCACCACCGGTCAAACTCCAATCGTTGGCCTTTACTTCTAAATGAGGCTTCAGCAAAAACAATACACTCAAAGCAATCAACAAAAAAGCAAGACCTATTTCCAAGTAGGTACTATCAAACCAATTACTCATCCAAGCGCCCAGGCTCACAAACAACACTGCCGGAATGCCCATCCTGATAACAAGGCGCTTGTCGAAACCATGCTTAAACAAAACAATTTTTGAGATATTACTAAATACGTGGAAGAGGGCAGTAATGCCTAAAACCGTATGAAAATCAAAAAACATCGAAGCCAGCGGAACAAAAAACAAAGAGGAACCAAACCCCCCTAGGGTTCCCAAAACCTCTGCCAGCAAAGCCAGCAATATAAACCAGATTAAATCATCCATAGGCTCAAAAAAAAAGCCTTCCGCATTTATATCATGGGAAGGCTCTTGTTAAATTCATCCAATGAAATTAAAATTTCAACAACTCTTCAATAATTTTTTCTACCGAATAACCCTCTGCCTCAGCTTTGTAATTACGAACAATTCTGTGTCGCAAAACGCCCGGAGCAACGGCTTTCACATCTTCAATATCGGGCGAAAATTTACCTTTCAACAAGGCATGACACTTGGCACCAATAACCAAATTTTGCGATGCCCTGGGTCCTGCTCCCCAAGTTAAGTACTCTTTCACCAAGGGAGGTGCTAAATCAGCATTGGGTCTTGTTCTAACCGCCAGTTTCACCGCATATTCCAACACATTATCCGGCACAGGAATTTTACGCACCAAATCCTGATAAAACAAAATTTGTTGCTCATCCAAAATTTTATTCAAGGTTATTTTCTGATCGGTGGTCGTATTTTTTACAATGGAAATTTCTTCCTGTAAAGAAGGATAATCCAGCCAGATACTGAACATAAAACGATCGAGTTGTGCTTCGGGCAAAGGATAAGTTCCTTCTTGCTCAATCGGGTTTTGTGTTGCCAACACAAAGAAGGGATTCCCCAATGGGTAACGTTTACCGGCCACCGTTACCGACTTCTCTTGCATGGCCTCAAGCAATGCCGATTGTGTTTTGGGTGGTGTACGGTTAATCTCATCAGCCAAAACAATGTTCACAAACAAGGGGCCTTTCAAAAATTTAAACTGCCTGTTTTCATCAAGTATTTCCGAACCAATAATATCTGAAGGCATCAAATCGGGCGTAAATTGTATCCTGCTGAAATGCAAGCCCAACACATCCGAAATGGTATTCACGAACAAAGTTTTGGCCAAGCCCGGTACACCAATCAACAAACAATGTCCACGCGAAAAAATACCAATCAAAACCTCCTTAATAATTTCATCCTGACCAACAATAACGCGGGAAATTTCATTTCTTAATGCCTCGTATTTCAATCCGAAATTTTTTACTGCTTCTACGTCACTCATGGTTTTTTCATTTTAATTTACTTATTACCTGTTGCAGCGTCAAGCCACTCATATTTAAACGAACAAGCGGCCAGCTTTTCGTCAATTTTAACATACGTAGTGGCCTTCTTCTTTTTAATCCAGGTTTCAATGGTTTTGTTTTGTTTCTGTGCCAGCGCAATGGCCTGTATGCGCTGATAATCTTCTTTAAGATTGGCTTGATGCGGAGTAGTCCGTGTTTTTAAATAAATCAAACGATAAGCCGTTTTTCCATCGTTGGTGGTAAACTTCAAAGGATTAGAAATTTCACCCACCTTCATTTTATCCACAATAAAAAACAAATTCGGATCCAGTTCATCCACCTGAAAACGGGTGGCTCCTGTTTGAGGATTCACTACATTTCCACGATTATTCTTTGAATCTGCGTCTTCAGAATACTTGGCAGCTGCAGCCTCAAAACCAATAACTCCGGATTCTATTTCAGTCTTGATACTATCCAGCTTTTGCGATGCCTTCAACATATCGGCAGAACTTACCTTCGGCATCATCAAAATGTGACGCATATTGGCCTGTTCTCCTTTGCGCTCAATCATTTGAATGATATGAAATCCGAACATGGATTCAATCACCGGAGAAACATCTTTTCCTTTCAAACCGAAGCCCGCAGCCGAAAATTCAGGCACCAATTCATTCCTGTATTTAAAACCCAATTCTCCGCCATTGGCCGAGGAGCCATCTTCAGAATACAATACTGCCAAGGTAGCAAAGTCTTCACCGGCCAATATTCTCTCTCTCAATTTTTCCAATTTCTCTTTTACCTGTTTCTTTTCTTCAGGGTTATCGGGAGCCTTGCAAACAATCTGACACATTTCTATTTCTGAATCAATAAAGGGCAAACTGTCTTTGGGGAAAGTGGCAAAGTAACTTCGTACTTCCGATGGGGTTACTTTTAAATCTCCGGTA
>JBILVQ010000100.1:0-10599 GCA_044370375.1 Bacteroidia bacterium | reverse complement strand
TGGGCAAATGGGTGTTCCCTTGCAATGGCATGCACATGGCGAGTGGAGTGAGCCAGACAAAATTGATATTGAAGAATTTTATGCTAATTTCGATGCTTTGGCAAGTTTTGTTAACGATTTAGATTTTGAGACGCATAAGTATAGGCCGAGTGTTAAAACTGAAAATGAGTTAATTTACGATAAAGGGAATACCGAAGGAGATAATAACCTAATGGGTCTTGAAATATTTGTCATGCAAAATGATAATAGCGGAATCAACGAAAAAAGCGACAGAGGATTTGGCTGGGTACATCATAGAAAAGGCAATTGGAAAGTAAATACAAATGGACTGATAAATGATACCTGTAGAGGAAGTTTGCTTAGCGGTCAATTTCTACCCCAAGAGATTTTTGCCGCAACCTATCAATATAATCTTAGTGGGTTTAAATCCGGAGATTATTTAATAGAGGCATATGACACTCAGAATGGGTGTAGTGGTCGGGAAAAACTGTACAAGTCGAAAACAAACAACAAAATCCTAAATTTACCCCTTGAAACAGGCGAGGATGAAATTCTCCCTTTCATACCGACAGGATACTTTCTCTTAGATATTACGGGAAATAGTCCATGGGATTGGGGTAATTAACATAAACGTAATTGGCATGAATTTGATTTATTATATCTATTACAGGTTTTTTCTTTATTACAAGAAAAAGGAAATAATTCCAATATTTTCAACATATGCTGCTTTATTCGTGTTTTTAGTTTTTCATTTTGTATTTTTCCTTATTTTTAATTTTTGGATTACTAACCGCCCAATTAAATTTACTTCTATAAGCTCAAGAATAGATGGCGTAATTTTTTTTGGTGTTTTTTTAATTGTTTGCTATTTTTTGTTTCATAAAAATAACAAACATGTCAAAATAATAAAGATGTTTGAAAATGAAGATAAGCAAAAGCATAAATTAAAAGGCTGGTTAATTTTGGGGTACATTGCTTTACTTTTTTTTTCAATTATTCTTATAATAACTTTAAATGGAATGTAATGCCAAGATGGGTTGCGGTGATGGTAATTCTGGAGGCATGAACCATGACATTGTTGATTTTACAGTAAATGTCCTAGGTGGTGTTCAGAACGTTATCGAGGAAGCTGCAGGGAGAGCAGAATTAATTTCTAAAATGGCTGCTAGAAGAACTGCCTTTGTAGGTGTTGGATATACCGCTTTAGATATTGCACATGCTTACCAAACAAAAAATTTAAATACTTCACATTATATTGATGGAGCTATTACAGGAGTATTAGCAGGCGTTGCAATTTTTAACCCATTTGGTTTAACGGCTTTAACAATTTATGGAGGGGCAAGATTAATTGGAGGGGCCGCATTTGACGTTTGGATAAATAATCAATTTCCAACAGATAAGAAATGAAACTAAACATCTATGAATATATATTTTATATTCTATTCCGATTTAGCAAAATAGTTGCACCAAAAGAATTTGATAGTAAGGATTATGCTGATTCCGCATTCTTGTCTCTGACATTATGTGTTTTTTTTTGGACACTATCAGTACTTTTACATTTTAAAATTTGGAATGCATTATTGGATATAAAGAATAACTTCTTATTTTTTGGTGGATTTTTTCTTTTGTTTTTCTTTTACATGAATCGTTGGATTTTTATTAGAAATGAAAAGTATATTGAAATAGAAACATATTATGAAAGTAAGTTAAAATTAAATAAGTTGAGTGTTATTATATTGGCGCTATTTATTTTATTTGGTTCTTTTTCTTTGTTCTTGTTTTTATTATTTTAGAACCTCATAAGGTAATATTGTAGTGGTCGGGAAAAACTGGACAAGTCGAAAACCAACAACAAAATCCTAAATTTACCCCTTGAAACAGGCTAGGATGAAATTCTCCCTTTCATAAACCAACACTAAGACAAAAATAAGCGAAGCCACTAAACAGCTCCGCTTATTTTTTTAACGCCCTATTTCTTCAGCATCCTGATGATCTCCCTGCCTCCTTGTGCATTACTTATGCTGATCAAATAAACACCCGCCTGTAATGCATGCCCTAGCGATACCGCCTCGTTAGATCGAATGCTTTCTTCCTGCAACTTGCGCCCCGACATGTCATAAATTTCCATCGTCAATGATTCCTGCCCTTGCATCCTCACCACCAAAACACTATGGTCCTCCGTTGGATTTGGATATAAGCCCGCTTGCATCTGCCCCAATTCTTCTTGCTCCCCTGGTTCTCCCAAAACCTCCTCCCCTCTTGCACCACTCGTAATTCCAATCAAACAAACACTAGCATAACTGCCCACAAAACTATGGATGTAAGCCCTTACCCTAACATTGTATTGCGTGCCCCACTGCAAGGCCGGACTTACACTGCTTAAAAAACAGGTGGCTGAGGTGCTTGTTTTGGTTGCATAAACTACGTTGTTAGAAGGATTGCTGAATTCAAATTCATACTGATTGGCTCCACTCACCGTTAAGGCAACCACACTGCTTTGTAGGGTCAAATTCAAATTGCCGCAACCCATACTGTTTAAACGTGTACTGGGTACACCCGCAGTGGCAGGGTCCGGAATTAATCCAATCAAACAAACCGTTGAGAAGTTTCCTCCCGTTCCCGCAATAAAGGCCCTTACCCTAACATTGTATTGCGTGCCCCACTGCAAGGCCGGACTCACACCGCTCAATGAACAAGTGGAGGTGCTTGTAGTCCGTGTTGCAACCAAAGCACCCGTGCCGGGATTCCTAAATTCCCACTCATATTGATTAGCACCCGTTACCGCAATACAAGTAATATTTCCCGTTAAACTTAAATTGGTTTTGTTGCAACTCGCATTGCTCAAAGAGGTATTCGGAACTCCCGATATGGCAGGATCAGGAATCAACCCGATTAAACAAGATGACCCATAGTTGCCCGCAAAACTTCCATAATAAGCCCTTACGCGTACATTGTATTGCGTGCCCCATTGCAAGGCCGGACTTACTGAGCTAAGCGTAGTAAAATTATTCGTTTGCAGCTTGGTGGCTACCACGGCCGTATTGGCCGCATTCCTGAATTCAAATTCATATTGTGTTGCACCGTTAACAAGATCAGCCGTGATGCTTGAAGCCAGCAAAAAGTTCAATTTGCCGCAATTACTGCTAATCAATTGGGTTGATGGAACACCAAACAAACTCGGATCAGGAACAAATCCTATCACGCAGGGATTGCCAAAGGCTCCCGGTGTTCCCGATAGAATGGGCCTAACCCTCACCGTGTATTCTGTTCCCCATTGCAACGAAGGACTAACATTGCTGATAGAAAGTGTACGCGAAGTTTGAACCCTTGTTGCTACGGTGGCAAAATCACCCGCATTGTTAAACAAAAACTCATACTGGGTTGCACCACTAACCAAATCAGCTACGATGGAACTTTGTAAGTTAAAATTGGTTCTGCCACAATCTCCGGTTCTTAATTTAGAGGAGGGTCCACCACAAACCTGCGCGTTAACCACCAGCGTGTTCGATACTGTGGTGCAGCCTGATGCATTGCTCACCACCACCGAATAAGTTCCCGATGAAAATGCAGCGATACTGCTTTGGGTAGCTCCTCCTACCGGTAAACCATTCATCAACCATTGATAGCTTAATCCCGCTCCGGTATTGGCATTCAGCGTAACACTTTGTCCGCTGCAAATGCTTGTCGATCCTCCTGCACTGATAACCGCAGCAGGAACTCCCACAACGGTAATTTCCAGCACATTGCTTTGTGCTGTATCCGGAACCGCACACAACTCACTCGATACCAAACGACATTTTACCAAATCGCCTGTTGTTAAGGTACCGCTGCTAAAGGTTGAACTATTGCTTCCCACAGCATTGCCATTTACACTCCACAAATAAACAGGGCTGCTGCCTCCATTGCTTATTGCAGAAGTGAAGCTTACGGCAGATCCTGCACAAACCGTTGTTGATGCTGTTGATATAACAATGGTTGGCACAACAATGGCCGTTACATTTACGGTTATTTGTGCACAAGATCCCGGACTAACACATCCTCCTCCTTCTCCACGCACAAAATAGGACGTTGTACTATTAGGACTCACCTGTATAGAATCTCCGCTGCCAACAAAAGTGTTGCCACAAGAACCTGCATACCATTTCCATACCGTAGCACTGTTTAAATTACCCGAAGTAATCTTCAGTGTGGTTATTTCTCCCGGACAAACTTGTGTAGGAAATTTATTCAATTGTGGAATATCCGGATCAACACAGGGTGGTGCATACACTAAACACTGAAATTCATTTCTATTGTTCGGTGTACCAAAGGTACCATCTCCTATTTGTCCGAAAGTATTTCTTCCGGTCATACATATTCTTTCACGCATCGATCGGATAATGCCGGAATGCGTAAATCCGCAATTAAAATCAATAATGTTCTCAGGGCTATTGTTAAGCGCGTTGTTGAAATTATTAACTTGGGTTGGAACATAAACCGTTGGTGTGTTTCCAAAGTAGGCTTGTCCTAATTGACCATAGGTATTATCACCCCAGGTCCATAAAGTTCCATTCGCTTTTAACGCACCGCTATGCTCGGCTCCAACGGCTGTTAATACCCAGTTTTGATCGTTTCCGATTTGTGCAGGCGTAAAATTGTTAACGTTGTTGTTGTTGTCGCCTCGACCCAATTGGCCGAAATTATTTCTTCCCCACGACCAAATCGTTCCGTTCGCTTTTAAACCAACTACATGTCTTGCACCTGATGTATGTCCTACACAAGTCCAGTTAGCGCCCGGTACCTGTGCAGGTGAAAAGTTAGAAGAATTGTTGTTGTTGGTACCGTTCCCCAACTGTCCGAAAGAATTATCGCCCCACATCCACAAGGTACCATTTGACTTTACGGCCGCTGCCGATAATTCCGCGCATTGTGAATATATCCAGTCGTTAGATGTTCCTACTTGTTGGGGTAAAAAATTGGAACCGGTTTGTGTGTTGTTTCCAAGACCCAATTGACCCGATCCATTATCTCCCCAGGTCCATAAAGTTCCATTCGCTTTTATGGCAAGCGAAAACCCGCTGCCCGCACTGGCCCCAATCCATGGTAAACCTGAAGCAACCAATGCCGGACTAACTACATCACTGCCGTTGGTACCATTCCCAATTTGACCGCTTGCATTAGCGCCCCATGCATACAATTGTCCGCTGCCATTAATCGCCAGAAGATGATTCTTTCCTGCAGATACAGCCTTCCAGGTGGTATCATTCCCTATCTGGGTAGCCGTTGCAACAAATGGCGTATTGATAAACGGAACACCTAATTGTCCGTTGGAATTAGATCCCCAAAACCATAAGGTTCCATTGGATTTAATGGCAACCGTAAAATTTTCACCTGATGAAAAAGATGACCAGCCAATGGGTACGATACTCACTGCTCCGGGACTATTCAAACTTTGATTCACGGCCGCATTACCAATAGAACCGGTACTATCATAACCGGAAGCATAAACTCTTCCGGATACATTGCGCAGATAGGAAACACCCCATCCGCATTCAACAGCAACAATATTGTTCAAAGAAGCAATAGCAGCAGGAACCGTTTGTGGAGTTGGACTAAACAAGCCAATACCCAATTGACCTCCTGTATTATCACCCCATGAATATGCAGTTCCATCTGCCTTCAATCCTAGTGAGTGTTGATTGTTCGTGGTTGCTCCATCTTGCCCGCAGGATATTCCAATCCATGGCAAAGTAGAGGATACTTGTATGGGTTGATTCGCACTGCTTAAAGAACCGATACCCAATTGCCCGCGATTATTACTTCCCCAAGTCCACAAACTTCCATCCGAACGAATAGCCATCGCATATTGTAATCCGGCTTCAATGGTGGACCATTGCACTCCCGGTGTAATTTGTGTGGGAACAGAAACCGGACCTGCAGTAGCATTTCCTAATTGTCCTGCATCATCAGCACCCCAAGTCCATAAACTTCCATCTGAACGCAAAGCCATGGTAAAATCACTTCCTGCTGCAACACTGATCCAATTGTTAGCGGTTCCTACTTGTACAGGAACTTGCGATGAAGCGCCCGTACCCAATTGCCCAAAGGAATTATCTCCCCAGGCCCACAAGGTACCGTTGGCTTTAATGGCAAAACTTTGATTGCCCGAACAACCCATGCTCACCCAATCCTGATCCGTACCAATCTGTACCGGCACACTGCTCGAAACATTATTGCCAATACCCAATTGTCCTTCTTGGTTTCTTCCCCAGGCCCAAAGTGTTCCATTGGTTTTTAAAGCCAACACATGCGATTTACCCGGATTGATGTCCGACCAGTTGCTGGCTTGGGTAGCCTCTCTCACCGGTGTTTCCTGCTGAACCGTGTTACCAATGCCCAATTGTCCGAAATTATTCGCGCCCCAGGCCCAAATTTCTCCGTTCCTTATTTCAATGGCAAAACCGCCTCCTCCAACTACATGGTGGGCGTTGCGTGGATAATTACTTCTTGAACTTTTTGTTTTGGGTGATGTAATCACATCGGCAAGTAATGAATGGCCGATTAGGATGAACAATAAACCGAAGATGGAGCGTAATCTGTTTTTCATAGGCAAGAGGTAAAGAAAGCACATGGCCTTCCGTTATAAGAACATTGGTTTTACTCCCGAAATGAAAAATTGGTTTCATTTATTTTTGAAACCCTTGTTTAGTAAGGATTTAAGAACGATTCATGTGCTATAACATGACCCCCAACAACAGCACATCGTCTATTTGTTCGGTATCTTTTTTATACGCAAAATAAAAATTACGGATATACTGATGCTGATCTTCTATCGGCAATTGACATGCCTTTCCAAGCATTTCTTTGAATTTCTTTTTGGTTAGCTTTTTTCTCCCGTTCTCTCCGCCAAATTGGTCGGCATAACCGTCACTTGAAAGGTATAAAACATCGCCCGGCATCATCTGCATGCTTTGATTGGTAAAGGGTTTGTTATATTCCGAAATGCCAATAGGTTGTTTATCGGCCTTTATCTCGATAAGGTTTCCGTCACGATAAATCAACAAGGGATTATTGGCTCCGGCAAATTGAAGACGCAAATCATTCTTGTTCAAACAACACAAAACCAAATCCATTCCGTCTTTAATTTCATCTTCGCTTTTCTCAAAACTCTCTTTTACAATCTCTAAGGTTTTGTTGAGAATAGAGGATGGCTGTGTTAATTTAAATTCTCTTACCGCTCTGTTCAATGCATTATGACAAACCACCGATACCATGGCACCGGGAACACCATGTCCTGTACAATCGCAAACAGCAAACAAGACCATATCATCCATCACTTCCATCCAGTAAAAATCACCGGCTACAATATCTTTGGGTAAGTAAAAAATAAAGGATTCGGGCAAATGCTCTTTGATAAACTTGGTTGGTGGCAAAATGGCATTCTGTATTCTCTTGGCATAGTTAATACTGTCGGTTACCTGCTTGTTTCTTTCCTCTACAAGATTTTTCTGCTGTTCAACCACCTTCTTTTGGATTTCAATAATTCGTTTTTGCTTGAGCGTAATATTGATTCGTTTTAACAACAAAAAGGAAAAAACAATTACCAACAGTAATCCTATACCGATGGAAATGGTAATAATGTTCTGCCGCTTTTTCTTTTGAGCCGCAATGGCATCTTTATTTTGTTGTATGAGCTGTTCAGCGGTGCGTTTTTTATCAAAATCATATTGCATCTGTGCCTGTACCAACTTGCGGGTATTGCCTTCGTTGATTAAGCTATCTCTGAATAAATAATACAAATGTTTATTGGCATAGGCTTCTTTCCAGTTACCCAAAATGCTGTCGAGTCTTGATAAATGGTAATACCCCAATTTTATGTTTTGCTTGTTCTTTGTTTCAAGCGCCATGGGCATGGTTTCGTTAAGCAAGCTTTTTGCCTGCGCATATCTTTTGGCCACAATATACATCTCGGCTATGTTCAGGTTACAGCTAGCAATGCGGTCTTTATCGTCAAGCTCAACAACAATGTTCTTCGCTTCCAGAAAGCTTTTCAAAGCAGTGTCATACTGGCCTTTTTGTTTCAAACACCAGCCAATGTTGGTATGATTGGCCGCCACCTCAGCCTTATTACCAAGACCCATATTAATGCGCAGCGCCTCCCAATGATGCTGCAATGCAAGATCGTATTGATTCATCTTTGAATAAATAACCCCGATACTCGATAAGTTCATAGCGATGTCTCTTTTGCTACCCAATGAGCGACTAAGCGAAAGGGCGGTTTCCTGATTCTTTAAGGCATCTTCATAGTTTTCTTGTTGAAGATAAATCAAACCAAGATTCATGTAATCGGCAATCAATTCTTTTCTATTGCCCGCTGCCTCATTCATTTTCATGGAAGAGAGCTGGAAATCTATCGCCTGCGGATAATTGCCCAGCATATAATAACTGGTGGCCATGTTGTTAAGCGTGCGGTTAATTTCAAGTTGGTTCTTGGCCTCCCTTGCTAATTTGAGCGATGATTCAAAATAGCGCAATGCTTTGGTATAATGGCCCCGGTGAAATTGTAACTGACCTAAATTGTTATAATTTTTTTGCTTGCCGGTTAGGTTGGATATTCGAATATTGATGCCCAAGGCCTCCAAATAATTCCGCTCGGCCAGTAGATAATCTCCCTGATTAAAATAGACAATTCCGATAAGATTATATCCCTGTGCAAGCGCCTTTTGGTTGTCACTTTGCTCACTGATGGCGATGGCTGTTTGATAATTTTCCAATGCCTTTGCATTGTTACCCCAATCAGAATAAACATTGCCGATATTCTGATGACTGATAATTATTTGCCCTGTGTTTTGATTTGACTTCGCCTTACTTAAAGCTTGTGTAAAATAGCGCAGCGCAAGTTCAAATTTTCCATCGTTTAAGGCATCTTCTCCTGCCTTGTTCAATTTAAAAAATCCTGCTGTGTCTCCTTTTAATTCGGTTGTTTTCAGCGCATTGGCTGTTGGATCTTCATTCCCTGCAATGCATAGCCTACTGCCTCCAAAAAGCAGTAACAGCACCAACAAAAAAACACAAAGGTTCTTCACAAATTTCATTTGTCAGAACCAAAGATACTATATTAATTCTATTGCCTTTCCAGCACCCCAATCATAGGAAAATCTTGCATAGGAAATGAAAAAAAAATGGCCCCGAAGGGCCACGTTCTTTGTTGCGGTATGTTGCTTAATTCATTTCTATGGTTCTGCTTTTGTTTCTTACGGTTACGGTGAGCAAACGGTCGCAGGCTCCATTCCCATAATCAAGCGTTCTTGTGGCTTTTCCTTCGGGTGAAATTTCAACAATTCCACTGTCTATCCATCGACAATCCAATTTACGATGCAATGGTGTGGTGATGTTGGCCACATAAGAAACTCCTTTGGCATTGATCCCTTCTGCCGATCCGGAAATACTGTATTCATCATCTCTCCAGAAAGTTGGTGTTGATTCTCCGTTCAACATGGTGCGCACACGCGTTGAATTCCAGGTATGAAAGCTTCCGTCCGGACGTGTAATTTTCATGTTCTGTGCATTGATGGTCCAGCTCAATTGATTGGCCGCATTTCTTCCGTTATTGGTAACGGTTCTAATCCCTTCTACTTTGTTGTCGTTTCTGTAATAATTATCGAAACTTACCGTCTTAACCGAACCTTGATCAAAATATCCGCCACCTGCATAAGTCACAATGATTTTTCCTCTGCGGTAACGTCCATCATTGCATAAACAATTGCTTGGCCCGAAATCAATGGTCATCACTCTTGGTACAGAAACGGTGTCGCGTGTAATGCTTGCGCATCCGCTCATGGCCTCATATTGCTCAACCGGACTAGCGGTTCTGGCAACTTCTGAACCTCCTCTGGCCGCATTGTCGGCAATGTTAATCGCATCATCAGCAATGCCTTCTGCTTGTTCACTGTCTGATGCAGTTTGTGTATCTTTCCATTCATTTCTGTCTTTGTTGCATGAGCCAAGACCGAGTCCAACACCGATACATAGTGTAAATATTAATGCTTTCGTTTTCATTTGTTCTTTGTTTGTTTGTTTGCCTCTATGACGCTCCAAAAACACGATGGTTTAACCAGCAGGCAAAAAATTTTTAATGGGCTGCTTGTATCGCTCTTCTCAGTCGGTCGTTGATGGCATAACCAAGTCCTGTTTCAGGAACAAAGGCGGTGAAAATTACCTGCAGTTCGCTGCGTTCATCCATTTCCCGCAAATAAGCAAAAAGTCGAGCCGCTGCTTCTCGCGTATCTCCCTTCGGGGATAATATCAATTGATTTTCTTCCGGGATACCAACTTTCTTTTCGCTGAAAAAAATACCACCAGCTTTTTCTCCTTGCTGCAGAGCGAGGCTTTCATCGTATAAGAGAAGTTTCTTTCGGGGTGCATAATGCTGCAACAACAAACCGGGCGCCTCCGGTCGCGAACTGCTTTGCTGAATCAACAATTTACAGCCACAAACCTCCTCCAATGCTTGTAACGATAACCCACCCGGCCGATACAATACCAATGCTCCGTTTTCATCTTCCCCAACAATACTCGACTCAAGCCCTATGCTGCTATTTCCTCCATCCAAAATATAAG
>JBILVQ010000346.1:0-2952 GCA_044370375.1 Bacteroidia bacterium | reverse complement strand
CCAGGGTGCTCTTCATGGGAAGTGCATAGCGTTGCAAACCTTCGTTACCAAAATAATTGGTATCGCATCCAGTGGCAATTACAAGGTAATCATAAGAAAGCGTGCCATGATCTGTTTTAATTTTTTGCTCATCAGGAAGAATCCCTCGAACGGTTTCCATCCTCACTTGCACATTGTTTTGTTTTTGAAAAATCTTCCTGAGCGGAAAAGAAATACTTGAAGGCTCAAGGCTTGCTGTTGCCACCTGGTAAAACAAAGGCTGAAATTGATGGTGGTTTAATTTGTCGATTAAAATTACTTCAAAATCACTTCCCTTTAATTGCCGGCAAAACATCAAACCGGCAAAGCCTCCACCTACCACCACTACTTTTTTCTTTTGCATGTTTGCTTTTATTTTGGGTTCGACAGGTGTGCTATCACCAACCTGAATTCATCAAAACTGATGGCGTTTTTCGAAATGCTGACCAAGTCATTCAGACTCTTGCCTTCATTCGATTTAAGCAGAAAAATAATTTCATCTCTGCGTTCATCGGTCATGATAGCAGAAAGCGGTATTTTTTGATTCTCTATCAATTTGGTCATGTGATTAAAAATGGTTCCCACCGATAAGTTTCTCTGTTTCGCAATGGCATCAATATTTGCTCCCGTTAAAAACATGCCGAGCGTTATCTCATAGGTTTCTCCTTTCACTTTCTTTTTCTTCTTCTCGTTCTCTTCGGGTGCCGCCACTTCCATTTTCCCCAATTGGGTTCGCCATTCATCCGAAAACCGTGCATTCCACTTCTCTTTGTTGAGCACTTCGCCCGATTGAAGACTTTCTGCCATTAACTCTGTTTTCTGTAAATTTTGGATGGCCATAACCAACAGATTGTCCAACTCTTCCAATTCCTCCAAAAAGGTTTTGGTCCGTTTCATCATCGATACTTTTTTCTTCAAAAGGTAAACTTCTGAACAAATCCTAATAAGCGTGGATTCAAAGTATTTTCGGGCTGCGCATAAGCGCTCATTGACAAATTTTAAATCAGGGGAAGTAGCTTGGAAAATTTGCTGAAGCTGTTGTCTGAATTTCTCCGATGGGTCTTGAATAGCTTTCAATTGTTCAGAAAGACCTTTCATTTGTTCCAGAAATTTCTGTTTTTCCGATTTGTTTTCACCGCGCACATAACTGATCAAATGATCATGAAAGGCATCCAAGAGTGGGGCAAAATCGAATGAACGCATGGCAATCTCCTGCAAAAACCTGATGGCATCTCTTGCCGCAATTTCTCCGGTATCTCCCTGTAAAAATTTAATATTTTCAAAGGCCAATACATTGTCGTCATTGTCGATACCATGGATTCCCAAAGGGTCGCTTAAAACCATGCCTTCCATGCCCTTCATTCTCGATAATGCAACGTATGCTTGCCCGGCAGCAAAAACATTCTTTACATCCAAGATGGCCTTTTCAAAGGTTAATCCCTGACTTTTATGGATGGTAATGGCCCAGGCCAAACGAAGTGGAAATTGAGTAAAGGTTCCCTTAACTTCCTCTTTAATTTCTTTGTTGAATTCATCCACCTTGTAATGGATATTTCGCCAGGTATTAGGCTCTAACGTAATTTTACTGCGGTCTTCGGCTTCAATAATGATATGCTCATCTTTCAATTCAATCACTTTTCCGATTTTGCCATTGTAAAATCGCTGCTCTCCACTGCTGTCGTTTTTAATAAACATTACCTGGGCACCTTCTTTTAACACCAATTCCTGTTCACAGGGATACATTGAATCGGGAAAATCATTTTTTATTTCGGCAGTATATATTTTTTTTGAACCTTTTAATGCTTCAAGTGCCTTTTGATTAATTTGATCGGCAAAACGATTATGGGTGGTGAGCGTAATAAAATTCTCCTCCGGCCGCGGCACAAAATCTTTTTTTACCTTTTGATTTAAAATACTTACATCCTGCTCTGAAAGCCGGTTGTAGCGAAGGTTATTCAATATTTGCGTGAAGGTAACATCGCTTTGACGATAAATGGTTTCCAGTTCTATGTAAACAGGAGGGTGTGCCTTCAGTACTTTGGAATCGAAGAAAAACGGACTTTCATAATAAGTCTTGAGGGTTTCCCATTCTTCGTTCTTTACTACCGGAGGAAGCTGCAATAAGTCGCCAATAAAAAGTACTTGTAATCCGCCAAAAGCCGCTTTGTTTTTGCGCACCATTTGCAACGTGTGGTCAATGGCATCGAGCAAATCGGCCCGCAACATACTTACTTCATCAATGATCAGCAGCTCGGCATTTTTAATGGTGGCCCTTTTTTGAGATGATAGAAAGGATCTTTTTCCTAGCGTAGATTTTGTTTCAAATTTTATCTGTCCTTGTGAGTAAAAGGGTTTGAAGTCGGGAATAAAGCCGCCAAATGGCAATTGAAACTGAGAATGCAAGGTAACCCCACCGGCATTAAGTGCAGCAATTCCGGTAGGTGCTGTCACCAAGGTTCGTTTGTGGGTGGTGTTGATAATGCGTTTCAGAAAAGTAGTCTTTCCGGTTCCGGCTTTACCGGTAAGGAAAACATTTCTGTTGGTCTGGTTAATGAATTGTTCAGCCAATTGCGCTGGATCTGTTTTTTCCATAATGGTATTCATAAATAAAAGTATTAATTAATAGGCTACAAAGGTAATTTTATTTTTTAGCTTATCGCTCTGCCCGAATTTTTCAAACAAAAAATTCTAAGCTACTTTTTAACAGCTAGCCAAACAAGATTCCGTTTTTGATACAAGGGCATGCAATGGTAGAAATAGGTTAACATCCCGGATGACCCGCTAATCCTGATGCAAAGCATTTTTTTTGTCAAACCCTTTTCACGGATGGAAAATGAATGGCCTTGACCAAGCACAATGAATTTTGACCGAACTGAAGATTGTATGACTTTTGTTACAATTTTTCATTTCGGCCCTGCTTACCTTTGCAGCATC
>JBILVQ010000099.1:0-10612 GCA_044370375.1 Bacteroidia bacterium | reverse complement strand
TTGAGGTTGAACTAGTAGGGCGCTTGTTGCCGGAAAGTAAAGCGCTGGAAAGAAGTTACCGAACTACAAGAATGCGACTTTGGTGGAGAAAGGGCCCGGCCTTTTATATTGAGTTTCAAATCAGGCTGTTTTTTTTGTTGATGGCTAGAAAAGCAGACCTATTGGTTTCCAATGATCTTGATACTTTGTTGCCTAATTATTTGGTATCCAGATTGAAAAAAATAAAGTTGGTGTACGATACGCATGAATATTTTACCGGTGTCCCTGAGCTGGAAGAGGCTCCGGTCAAGAGAAAGATTTGGGAAACGGTTGAGGCATTTATTTTTCCTAAATTGCCGGAAGCAATCACTGTCAATGCAAGTATTGCTGACGTTTATGCAGAAAAATATGGGTCAAAAATGATCGTGGTAAGAAATGTACCCCAAAGAATTAGTCGCGAATTTTATCCCTCAAAAGAAGAATTAAGAAAGAAACTGGGCATTGATTTAAAGAAAACGATTTTGTTGATGCAAGGAGCGGGCATAAACATAGACCGTGGTGCAGAAGAGGCGGTAGAGGCTATGCAGTATCTTGATGATGCTTTTCTTTATATTATTGGGTCAGGCGATGTTTTTCCCATCCTCCCTTCATTGGCTAATAAGTTTGGGGTTACAGAAAGAATTAAAATTATTGGCCGCCTGCCCTACGAACAATTATTGGAGTACACCATGGCCGCTGACTGGGGTTTAACACTCGATAAACCAACCAATTTAAATTATCAGATGAGCCTACCCAATAAGGTCTTTGATTATATTCAATGTCATCTACCTGTAATTTCTTCGGGAGTGAAGGAAATAAATTCACTTTTCGGTCGTTATCCTGTTGGATTTTGTTTGGAAGCCGTGAACCCCAGGCACATTGCCCAGGTTGTAAAAACAATCTCCATTGATTCTGAACAGTATGCTGCATTTCAGCAGACCTGTGTTTCGGCATCGGTGGATTTATGTTGGGAGAATGAAAGCAAGGTTTTAACTTCCCTTTACAAGAGAAAATTGGAATTAATTTGAGTAAAGCATTACACATAATTTCATTTGACGTTCCTTTTCCTGCCAATTATGGTGGAGTAGTGGATGTATTTTTTAAACTGAAACTACTCTCTGAATCGGGTGTTAAAATTATTTTGCATTGTTATGAATATGGCCGCGGAAGGCCGGCTGAACTGGAAAAATATTGTCATGAAATTCATTACTATTCCAGAAAATTAAACCTCACGGGTCTCTTAAAGGGTTATCCTTATATTGTTTCAAGCCGGAACCAGCATTTATTACTAACGCGTTTACTCGCAGACAATCATCCCATTTTATTCGAAGGATTGCATTCCTGTTTTTTTCTGAGTCATCCTTCTTTAAAAAGTCGAAACAAGACGGTAAGAACCCATAATGTGGAACATCATTATTACAGGGCCCTGGGTGAAAGTGAGGCATCCCTTCTTAAAAAAATGTATTTCTTTTGGGAGTCGGGCCGATTAAAAAAATTTGAAGAGGTTTTGAAGCATGCCAATCAAATTGCCTCTATTTCGAAATCTGATGCAGCACATTTCAAGTTATTGAATCCCAATACTCGGGTAATTTCTGCCTTTCACTCCTTCGAAAAACTTTCCATTCAAAGTGGAAAATCTGATTTTATTCTTTATCACGGGAACCTTTCTGTTCCTGAAAACAACAAGGCTGCTTTGTTTATTTTAGAGCAGGTGATGAAGGACTTGCCTTATAAAATTGTTTTTGCTGGTAGTAATCCTTCTCCTGCTTTGCGTAAGGCAATTTCCTGCCACCCTAATGCAGTTTTGAAGGAGAATCTGGGTACCGATGAAATTCACAGGTTGGTTTCATCGGCACAAGTTAATTTGTTGCCTACCTTTCAAGCCACAGGAATTAAATTAAAGCTTTTGGCTGCTTTGTTTTCGGGCAGACATTGCGTTGTGAATGCGCCCATGGTTGAACAAACCGGTTTGGAATCATTGTGTAAGGTTGGCAATACCGTACATGAACTCCAGACCTTGTTGCATGAGGCCATGAATGCGGAGTTAAGCCAGGAGGATCTTGAGCAAAGAGAGAAAATTCTTGTTCAAAAATTTTCTTCCACCTCGCAGGTTAAGTTATTAATGGAGTTTATAGGCCTTAATCAAAGGCTGGAAATGCTGGCTGAGTCCTGAACTTTTCCACTTTCGCATGATAAAGTTCTTGAAGGAAATTTCTTGAATAAAGAATAATCATGGGTGGCCATCAAAACAGTTGTTCCGCCGGCACTTATTTCTTTCAACAAGGCTACAATTTCTTCCGAGGTAGATGGATCCAGGTTCCCGGTAGGTTCATCGGCAATCACCATTAAGGGGTGGTTTACCAATGCTCTGGCAATAGCCAGTCTTTGCTGTTCACCGCCCGAAAGTTGAAATGGCATCATCATTCCTTTGGTGCCCAATCCCACTTTTTCCAAAACCTCCTTCACTCTTGATAGCATTTGGTTTTTGTCGGTCCAGCCTGTAGCTTTCATTACAAAAAAAAGATTTTCCTGAATGTTGCGGTCGGTAAGTAACTGAAAATCCTGAAAAACAATCCCTAGCTTTCTTCTTAAAAAAGGAATTTCTTTTTCGCTCAGGGTTGAAATTTTTGATTCGGCAAATTCAATTTCCCCTTCCTTGATGGGTAACCCGGCATACAACATTTGCATTAGGCTACTTTTTCCGCTACCGGTTTTTCCAATCAGGTAAACAAATTCTCCTTTGTTGATGGCAATATTCACCTGCGATAAAACCAAGTTGCCCCGTTGATAGACAGAAAGGTTTTGGATAGAAACTAGGGGCTTGGTTTGATTCATAATTCTAATTTTTGCACAATTCCAAACGGAGAATCCTGAATAATGCGGTGCAATTTGTCAAGTTGCTCTTGGGTAAAATTGAATTTCAACAAAGATTTCTCGGGTCTGTCAACCCTAAAATAGGCCTTCAGAGTAAAATTTTCATCCCGCAATTGAATGTAGTCGGGGATTTTTGCCTTGCCTTTAATTTTTAGTAAATACATCTTTGTAGATAATTTCAGGGCAAAGTTAACAGCCCCATCGAATTATTCCCAAGCACAAGCGCTTAAATTTTGGTTTAATATTTGTAATCAATATTTCATAGGGATATTTGCATGGAGTCTTTCAGAGAATATTTCCTTAGCGCTTGTATTTCAACATTGACGGGTTAATAAAAAAAAGCTCTATAAAAGAAACGCTACCAAACCGACCTTATTTTTACCCGTTAAATTTACACGTATGCCGGCATGGTTCAGGCCTAAGCGTTTTTTGTTTTTATTCCTTTTGTTTTGCAACTGGGCTTTTGCCCAGCGCAATGTATATCATTTGGTGCCTGAAGTGAGGTTACGGCTTGGTCAGGAACTTTTCGCCAATAAAAGGTATGCCGCTGCCCTTCAGGTTTTTGATCAGACCGCTGCAAGCTTTGATTATCTTAGTGAAAGCAGGGCCGATTGCGATTACTATGCAGCGCTTTGTGCCTACGAGTTGTTTAACGAGGATGCCACTTACCGTTTTGAGTCCTTCGTTTCCAATTATCCCGAAAACCAAAAAATAAAATTGGCTTACTTTTTTTTGGGTAACATTTTTTACAGGCAAAAAAGTTACAAGGAGGCCTTGGAATGGTATGAACAAACTGAAATCTATCAATTATCCAAAGAGCAAAGATTCGAATTGAAATTCAAAAAAGGTTACTGCTTCTTTGTGCGAGGAAAAGAAAAAGAAGCCAGGGCTTTGTTTGATGAAATCAAAGATGTGGAAAATAAATACGCGGCCCCTGCCACTTATTATTTCTCACACATTTCTTACAACGAGGGCAACTATGAAGTGGCCCTGAAAGGATTTCAAAAGTTTTCGAAAGGATCTACCTTTTCTCCTGTTGTTCCCTTTTACATCAGTAATATTTATTTTTTGCAGGGGAAATATCAGGAAACCATCGATTATGCTATTCCTTTACTAGATTCAGCAAACACCAAAAGGGTTCCGGAAATAGCAGGCCTTATCGGTCAATCTTATTATCGTTTAAAAAAGTTTGAAACAGCCCTTCCCTATTTGGAAAAATCCATGGAGGGCGGAGCCAAACCTGAACGGTATCATTATTATCAATTGGCCTATTGCCAATACAGGGCAGGCCAATTTGAAAGAGCTATTCCGAATTATCAAAAGGTAACCACAGAAAATGATACGCTGGTGCAATTGGCCTATTATCAGTTGGCCGCTTGTTACTTGAATGTAAACAATAAGCAATATGCCCGAAATTCATTTGAATCGGCCTCAAAGTTTTCTTTTGATCAGGATCTGGCCGAGGACGCACTCTTCTCTTATGCCAAATTGTCTTATGAACTGGCTTACAATCCTTTTCATGAAGCCATAGATGCTTTTAGGAAGTATATTGATTTGTATCCCAATTCGCCCAGAATTGATGAGGCATATAAGCTATTGGTAAATGTTTATCTTACTACGAAAAATTATAAGGAGGCGCTGGTTTCCATCGAAAAGATTAAAAAGAAAACGCTTGATTTGCAATTTGCTTTTCAAAGAATTTGCTTTAACAGGGGTATAGAATTGTACAATGATCGGGATATTGAAAATGCTATCTTGCATTTTCAAAAATCACTCAGTGAACCAAGGGATAAATCACTTGCATCCGACGCAAGATTTTGGATTGCTGAGGCTCGATATCGTCAACAAAAGCTGCCCGTAGCCATCGATGCATACAAAGATTTTTTGTTTTCTCCAGGCGCTATTAATTCTGAACACTACGCTCAATCCTACTATTCATTAGGTTATTGTTATTTCAAAACCAATGAATACAAGGAGTCTATTGTTTGGTTCAGAAAGCTGGAGGATTTGAAGGTAAAGGCCGAAAACGCTTTGCTTGCAGACGCCACACTCAGGATTGCAGATGCATACTTTCAGTTGAGGGACTACGAAAATGCTGTATCCTATTACAGCAAAGCCACCTTGATGAAAACGACTGCCCATGACTACGCGCTTTTTCAGTTAGCCCTTGTTTCTGGCCTTTCAGGTAAATCGGCTGATAAAATTGCAAGCCTTGAAAAGTTATTGGGTTATTACCCCAAAAGTGATTATGCAGACGATGCCAAGTTTGAATTAGGTAATGCCTATTTAACCAAGGGTGAAAATGAAACAGCCTTAAAATATTTTACCCAGGTAGAAGAGGAATATCCTTCCGGTGGATATGCGAAAAAATCTTTGATGAAAAGGGCTTTGATTTATTATAATACCAATGAAAATGAGAAGGCCATAGCAACCTTTAAAAGAGTAATTGAATTATATCCTGAATCGCAGGAGTCGAAGGAATCGGTTAAAGGCTTAAGGGAAATTTACGTTGAAATCGGTGATGTTGCATCCTTCGAAGATTTTTTGCGTAGCAAACCATCCATCAATTTATCGCCCTCTGTTCTTGATTCAACCAGCTACGAGGCTGCAGAGCGGAAATTCCAAAAGCAGGATTTTGAAAGCGCTGTTAGCGATTTTACCAATTACTTAAGCAAGTTTGAGAATGGATTTTTTGTTCTGAATGCGCACTATTATCGTGCAGAGTCTAATTTCAAATTAAACAGAAAGGAAGACGCGCTTGCCGATTATCAGTGGGTTATTGAGAAGAACGCTAATAAATTTTTAGAGACCTCCTTGCTGAAAGGCTCGCAAATTGCCTTCAAATTGAAAAAGTACCAAGAGGCGGTGAATATTTATAGCCGATTGGAATTAGTGAGCAATAATCCGGCCGATATTCTTGATGCAAGAGTGGGAAAAATGCGTTGCGCACTGTTTCTTCAGCAATTCGAATTGTGCCAACAATCAGCTATCCGTGTTATCAGCATGGATAAAGCAACCAATGATGTTATCATGGAATCTCACTTGGCGATTGCCAAATCAGCTCTTGCTTTGAAAAACGATTCGGTGGCGGTATCTGAACTTTCTTTCGTCTCGCAAAATTCTCAGGGTGAGTTTGGAGCCGAAGCTTCTTATTTGTTGGCAGAAATGTATTATGTAGCCAAGAAATACGAACTCACGGAGAAAAGTATTTTTGAATTAATTGACAGAGTTCCGTCTTATGATTATTGGATTGCCAAGGGATTTGTTTTGCTTGCAAGAAATTATCGTGCCCTTGGGGATGATTTTCAGGCGAAGGAAACACTGAAGAGTATTATTGAAAAGTGCGATATTCCTGAACTAATTAAAGCTGCACAAGAAGAGTTGGATTCTATCCTTGCCGAAGAAAAACGAAAGGAAGAACAGTGGAAACAAACGGAAACGGAAATAAAGTTCGATACCAATAGCTTACAGGATAATCGTTTGTTTGACCAAGATATTTTAATTCCTGAGAAAAATGAAGGCCAGTAGTATTTCAATCCTTTTTTTATGGCTTACCACCATCTTCTTTTTGGGGAGTAGGGGAGCGGCTTTGGGTCAGGTTCAGCTGAAAGATAGTGTCAGCGCTGGACAGGTAAATGTGGTTCAGGATTTTAAACCCGTTACCGTTGACGCGGTAAAAATATCCCCTGTTCCAACGATTCATGATTCCGTTCCTGCTCCCGTAGTGATGAAATATGCACCCTTTGATCGTTTTGTTCCCATTCGTTTTGTTCCCCCTCAAGTTTCTGCAGCCAAAATGAAAGGGGAGCCTCTCAGCAAATTGTATCCGGGTTATGTGAAAGCCGGTTTTGGACTTTACTCAACGTCTTTGATGGAGTTTGGATTCGGATCGCTTCGTTCTAAAAAATACAATTTTTCTATTGGTGCAAAACATTTCGCTTCCTCCGGAAAAATTGAAAATCATCCTGCTGCCGGTTTCGCTGATAATGATATTAAATTGAGCGGACATTATTTTTTAAATCAACATGATTTGAGTGCAGAGGTACAATATTATCATCATAAGTTTCAGTACTATGGAGGAGTAACCCCTCTTGAAGTTCCCGCTACCATTGTTGCAGGCCGCCAGTTTTACAGCCTTATAGGTGCCTCTTTGGGTTTTAAACCCATTAAGCCTGTTAAGGAAGAAAAAGCTTATGAATACGATGGAGCTCTAAGATATTATAATTTTTTCGACCGCTATCAGAACAACGAATTCTATATGGGTGGATGGGTAAATTTCGGTCGCTATTTAAACAAAGAGTTGATTGGCGGTAAGGTAAGTGTTGATTATTATAAGAACAATTATCAATCCGATTCTTTAACCGATGCCATTATTACCCTTGCTCCTTATGCCACAACCAAAAGAGACCGCTGGGAGGGTAGAATGGGATTGAAAATTATGATTGAGACCAATGCCGGCTCTACTCATTTCTATCCTGATTTATATGCCAGATATACGCTAATCAAAGATTTTCTTTCTGTATTTACGGAAGTGAATGGCAATCTTCAAAGAAATGGTTTGAAATCATTCAGTGAACAAAATCCCTTTGTTTATTTCGGAAATGGTTTTCGTCTGGCCAATACTTCTACCCGTTTAAACTTAACCGGTGGTGTAAAGGGTAACATCAGCAGTGCTGTATTTTATAACCTTTCTGCTTCCTACAAAATTATCGATTCTATTCCCCTTTTTATCAATCGTACCGTTTTTGAAGATTCTGTGCAGAATCATTTTGTTGCCTATTATGAGAGTCTAAATACTACCCAGCTAAGTGCCGAAATCGGGTATCGTTGGGCAGATAGATTATTGCTTAGTGGCTATGTTAAGTATTACCGATATCTGTCTTTGGAAAGTCAGGAATTTGCTTGGCAATTGCCTCAAATTGAATCCGGCATAAAGGCTCGTTATAACTTGGGCGACAAACTTACAGGTCGTTTGGAGTTTATTTACTGGGGCGACCGTTATGCCTTGTTTCAAACCGTAAACAATCCGCAAACTCTTCAACAGGAGGTAATTTCAACCAGTCAAAAATTGCGCGGAATTCCTGATTTAAATATTGGTGTTGATTATCATTACACGTCACGCTTGGGTGCCTTCGTTCAATTCAATAACATTTTGGTGCAACGATATTATTGGTGGAATCAATACCCTCTGCAAAGGTTTAATCTTATGGCAGGATTGAAATTATTGTTCTAACAAAAAAAACGCCCGGTAAACAAAATTACCGGGCGTTTTTTTTTTCTAAAACCATAGATTATTTTTTAATCAGCTTGTGGGTTTTTCCATCCGAACATTGCATAAAGTAAATGCCGGCAGGAAAATCAACCAGGTTTACATAGTGGTTGGTTTGAGTACCTAATACCTCCATTCCTTGTGCATTGAATACCCTGAAATTTTTAGGCGAGGAAAGATTGAACTGACCTTTTTCTGCAGGATTTGGGAAAATGGTCAAGGAAGAAGGATTGCTTCCTGCATTGATTGTTGTTGAAAGATCAGAGGTTATGGAAATATCATCCACCGCTAACTCCGGTCTTGGCCCTTGGCCGCTGTTGGTTTGAAAATAAAGCCACCTTAGTTGCACCACAGGCTGATCCTCACAAGAAACCGGTAAGGCAGCATATCCAAGCGTGTCAGCATAGCCTTGCGGATGATAAGTTGTGTCATTGAGGTTACAATAAAAAATGGAATCGTTGCTAAAGGTCATGAATGGACCGGTAGTACCGATACGGTATTGGCAAACCAGGGCGAAGAATCTGTTAACTGGATTTGATCCAGGAGATGGCACATAATTAAAGCTGGAAATCATTCTTCCAATCCAGCTTACTTGAATGTTGTTTCTACCGGTGGTATTCATTCCAACAACCAATTCTCCTACATAAACAGGAGTGGCGGTATCGCTTGCACAGGTGCTTAATTGTGAACTTCCGGTATTGACCATCCCTATGCCATTGAGTCCCTTACCTTTGAAGCGTGGACCGGCATTTAAATTGTATGCGCAGGTCCAATCGGCTTTTCCGGTGTCTGCAATGCTGGCTGTTTGTGCATTCAGTGTATGCAAAATCATGGAGGAAGGATAAGTGCCGGGAGCGGATGTACTATCCCATTCGGAAAATAAAAAGTTCCCCGTAGAAAGGTCAAAGGGAATGGGTTGACTTTGTGCAAATCCGAAGAAGGACCATAACACGGAAGCAAAAATGATTAGTAGCGTTTTTTTCATTTCGTTTGAATCTTGTTGTCAAATTATTTTTTATTCTTCTTCTTCATCCTGATGCATGATGACAAATTCATCAGCGGTTAAGCTCAGTTCCACAGAGGAGATAAATTCATTTTCTTTAAAGAAACAATCCCTTTTGATTCCATCGGTTGTAAAACGTGCTTTTTCGAAAAAGCGAATGGCTCTAAGATTGTTTTCAAAAACTCTAGAGTAGATGATGTGCAGATTAAGCTCTTCGAAACCAAATTGAAGGCAAGCGTTGAGGGCCTCCTTGCTATGGGGTTTACCCCAATAATTCTTGTTGCCAACTGTAATGCCAATTTCTGCATTTCTGTTGTTGGAATCAATATGCATGTAACCAATAATCCCGATAGGAATCGAAGTTTCATTATCGATGATAATAAACTTCCTTTTTGTTTCAGATTGCAAAAGATTTTGCAGCCATTTAACCTGTTGATTGTAATCGTTTTCAGGCCTTTGTGAAAAATATTTCGAAATATCCGGATCAAAATTCCATTTGGTAAGCATTTCCAAATCTTCGAAATTGACCGGTCGAAGGGTAATTAAATGGTTTTCTCTCATTGAGTCTCAAAGATAATTTGCAAAGTAAATAAAATAAAAAATCTTTCAACTTCAGAGTTTTCAGCCTTAATTCACAATTTAATAATCTTTTAAGGTTAGATTCATTACAAAAACAAGACAAAAAATACAATAAATGCCATGTATTTGGCGGTTTTGCATTAAAAAAGATTAACTTTACCTTCTTACCGCAGATTTAATAATAAATTTGCTGCCTAACGAAAGCCATTGTCAAAACAATTTCTAATATTTGTTTCACGCGATTTTCCTTATGGTTTTCGTGAGCCTTATGTTGAGGATGAAATAAACGAGTTTTCCCAACATTATCACAAGGTTTTTTTAATGGTTCCTTTCTTAGGAGCCGAGAGGAGGAAAGAAAAAATTCGAAAATTACCAGACAATGTGGTAATTATTCAGGTTCCAACCCAAAGAGGATTTTTTAGCCGCTTTACCGATCTGCTTTTTCTTTTTACCAAACTTTTCTGGAAGGAGTTAAGTTTTCAGAGAAAGGAGCATCATCTATCTATTAATCGTCAACGATTTCGGGATGTTTTGGGGTATTTGGGGAGTGCTTTTTACTTTAAGAAAATATTGACAAAATTTTTAAAAAGCAATCACATTCCCTTTAAAAAGACAACCTTTTATTCCTATCATTTGAGTGAATTTACGCTTGCCATGCTTTGGATAAAGAGGCGTCATCGGGTGGCCGGGGTCTATTCCAGGTTTATTCTTCAAGATGATGAATTGCATTCAAAATTTTCTGTCTTTCAACCTTTCAGGCGCTATATTTTAAACAAAATAAATGCTGTTTTTTCTGTTTCGAATTTGGGAAGGGATTATTTGTTTGATCAGGCCGGACCGGGAGCACCTCCTAATATTTTGGTGCATCG
>JBILVQ010000345.1:0-2954 GCA_044370375.1 Bacteroidia bacterium | reverse complement strand
AGATATTTTGATCCCGTGGTTTTGGTTGGTGAAGAAGAAAACGAAACCATCAAAGTGGGTGTTTATCCTGTGCCTGCAGTCAATGAGTTTTTTATGACACACATCCGTCCGGGTTCAACAGTTCAGTTTTTCGATTATGCAGGTAAATTGGTTAACGAAATTAACCTGAGCAATCTTGAAAGCAATATCAAAGTGAATACCGAAGATATGGCAGAAGGATTTTATCTGTACCGTGTTTTTAACACCAAAAGCGGACAATACGCCACCGGAAAATTTCAGGTGATTAAATAATTTCACCATTGTTTTTTCATAATCGCCCCTTGGAACTATTTTCAAGGGGCGATTTTTTTTTACCCTAAAATTTGTAATTGACCATTATTTAATCATATATTTGTACTAGAAAAGACCAATTCTATGTCATCACCAGCTATTTTTTTTGCCACCAACATTCAGTTTTTACGCAGAAGAAACCGTCTTTCTCAGGAAGATATTGCGGCTCAAATGGGTATTACCAGAAGTACGGTAAACAATTATGAGAATGCTTATGCAGAGCCCGGACTAAGAGTTTTGTCGGGTTATGCAAAACATTTTCAAATGTCGGTGGATACCCTTTTGCATGTGGATATTGCCAAATTGTCGGAACTTCAACTACGCGACCTTGAAAATGGAAATGATGTGTTTATTCGTGGAACCAAACTCCGTGTGTTGGCTACCACCGTTGATAGTAATAACCGTGAAAATATTGAGTTGGTTCCCTTGCGCGCCAAGGCCGGCTATACCGCAGGTTATAATGATACCGAGTTTATCAGAACCTTGCCAACTTTTCAACTTCCCTTTTTATCATCAGAAAGAAAATACCGTACTTTTCAGTTGTCGGGCGATAGCATGCTGCCCATTCCCGATAAGGCCTATGTAGTAGGAGAGTTTGTTGAGAACTGGAATGAAATGAAAGATGGTCAAGCTTATGTTATTCTCACACGTGATGAAGGCATCGTTTTTAAAATCGTTTTCTTTCAGGCCGGAAAGAAGAAAAAAATATTGCTTAAGTCCCTCAACGCGAATTACGAACCCTACGAAATGCCTTTGAGTGAAGTGCAGGAAGTATGGAAATTTGTGAATTATATTAGTCACGAATTGCCCGATGCCGTTGAGGAAAAAGAAAACCTGATGGAGTCGGTTACCCGCATTAGTGCCGAGGCCGAGCGCATTGCCAAACTGCTGGCAGAGCAAAGCAGCGCCAAATCTTCCTCTCGCGCCAAAAGGTAGTTTCATCGCGGGCTAACAAGTCCAACTTTGCCATCAATTTTATGGGTTGCTGAAATTGGCAAATCCTAAAAAATTAGCCTTTGCTTCCCCAAAAGTGTTTTTTCCTTATCTTGGACTTTTTAACCACAAAAGCAAACCAAACCGTACCCTGTCCTAATTATGGAAAAAAAAGCTAAACATCCGGGCGCACTACCTTTTTTATTCTTTTCCGAAATGTGGGAAAGATTTGGCTATTACCTCATGTTGGGAATATTTTTTCTTTACATGACCGATGGAGAAAAAGGTGGATTGGGAATGGACAAGAAAGAGGCATCCGATATATTCGGTTCTTTTATAGCCCTTGTTTTTTTAACGCCTTTTATTGGTGGCTTGCTTGCCGACCGGGTTTTGGGTTACCGACTTTCGGTGGTGATTGGTGGTGTTTTGATGGGCTTGGGTTACATGGGACTGTCCTTACCCGGCATGACGGCCTTTTATGTTTCTTTGTTATTAATCATTGTTGGCAATGGATTTTTCAAACCCAATATTTCTACCCTGCTAGGAAATCTCTACTCAGCGCCTGAGTTCAAAGAGAACAAGGATTCGGGCTTCAATATTTTTTACATGGGAATCAATATTGGCGCCTTTATCTGCAATTTTTTTGCTGCTTACCTGCGCAACAACTTTGGTTGGGGCAGTGCTTTTATGGCCGCAGGCATAGGGATGATCATCGGGGTCATTATTTTTATTTCAGGCAACAAACATTATTTGAGCGGAGATGTAAGGAAGCCTACGCAAAAGGAAGACATGTCATTGGGAAGAATTTTTTCTATTGTCCTTTTGCCTGCCTTTATTGCAGGATATATTGGTTGGATATTGCCGGATAATATTTTCGGAAGTGATTCAACCGATGCCTTTATTTTTGGGGCTTTGCCGGTTTCTTTGTTTTATGTTTCCTTGTGGGTACGTGCCTCTAAAGAAGATAAACGACCCATTGCTTCCTTGTTGGCCATCATGGGTGTGGTTATTGTTTTTTGGGCCATCTTTAAGCAAAATGGAACCGCATTAACCACCTGGGCCGAATCATATACCAATCGCGAAATTCCTGCTTCCATGGTGGCTCCTGCCAGAACCCTCGGAATGGTGCAGGAAGTAAGTTATACCAAAGACTCATTGAAATTAACCGATCATCAGTTCAGGCTGCAAAAAAATGAGGAAGGAAAAGCGATTACCACTTTCAATTATCCTGATTATTACAAGAATATTCCTGCACAAGAATTACCTGCAGAGGGGGAGACGAAAACGCTCATATCTACTGAAATATTTCAATCCGTAAATCCATTTTTTGTGGTTTTATTAACTCCGCTGGTGGTAGGATTTTTTGCCTTTTTGCGCAGGAAGAAAAAGGAGCCAAGTACACCAACCAAAATTTTTTGGGGATTATTCATTACAGCATTATCTACCTTGGTGATGATAGCTGCTACCATCTATTGTCATCAAGGGGCAGAAAAAAGCAGTGTTTGGTGGCTGATTGGGGCCTATGGGGTCATTACCATCGGGGAATTGTGTTTGAGTCCTATCGGACTGTCTTTGGTATCCAAATTAAGTCCGCCCCGACTAAGTGCCTTGATGATGGGAGGTTGGTTTTTATCCACTTCCATCGGTAACAAACTTTCGGGAGTAATGGCATCCATGTGGGATACCTATCA
>JBILVQ010000344.1:0-2958 GCA_044370375.1 Bacteroidia bacterium | reverse complement strand
TCGGTTTTCCTTCACCCATTGTGTGATGTAGGAAACAATTTCATTGGTATCGGTTCCGGGTGCAAACAATTCTCCCGAACCCATGGCCAGCAATTGCTGGCGGTCGGTTTCCGGGATAATTCCCCCGCCTGTTAGTAAAACATCCTGCATATTTTTCTCCTTCAACAAGTGAAGAATTTTTGGAAAAACGGTCATGTGGGCGCCTGACAAAATACTTATGCCAATAACATCCACATCTTCTTGCAAAGCAGCATTTACAACCATTTCAGGGGTTTGCCGCAAGCCGGTATAAATTACTTCCATTCCTGCATCACGCAAAAAAGCCGCAATTACTTTGGCTCCCCTGTCGTGCCCGTCTAATCCAACTTTTGCAATCAAAACCCTGATTGGCCTCTCCATAGCAGCAATTAATTTGTGGCTGCAAAAGTATTATTTTTTTTAGCTTTTCGAGCTACCCCGGAGCCGACAAAATTGAGGCGGCCAGAAAACCAATTTGCTTTTACCCAAAAATTTTGACAAGGCGCGGGGCTCAAACCTTTTCCTCCGCCAATGCCCTTGGAAAATCAATCCTGAAAACCGTTCCCTCGTCCAATTTCGATTCAAAAGTAATTACCGCTCCCATCGTTTCAAGAATGGTTTTAACCATGGGCAATCCTAATCCCATACCACCACTTTTGGTAGTAAAATTAGGAACGAAAATCATCCTTCGCTCCTGCTCCCCAATTCCAACGCCATTATCCCGAACCAACACCTTTAATTTTCCGTTCACTTCGTTGATGCTTACCCTGATCCATCCCTTTCTTCCCTCGGGGATGGCTTGCAGCGAATTCTTCAACAAATTATTAAAGACACGGAGCAATTGTTCCTTATCACCGTTCACAAAGGTTGAAATTCCGGTTTCTGCTGTCAGAGAAATCTCAGCCTGACTGGAATTTCTGAACAAATGAACCGAATCTTCCAAAATCTTCAACAAATTCACTTTTTCAAATTGGGGTTTGGGCATTAAACCAAAGCGTGAAAATTCAGTAGCGATATTGTCTAAGGTTTCAATTTGCTCAATGAGCATCCTAGAAAATTGTTTGTAGCGTAATTCGAACTGCTCGGGATTTTCATTGAAGGCGCGATCGAGCATTTGCACCTGCAATTTAATAGGCGTTAAAGGATTCTTAATTTCATGGGCAACTTGTTTGGCCATTTCGCGCCATGCCGACTCACGTTCCGATTCGGCCAAGCGCTGAGCACTTTCACCCAATTCTAAAATCATCCGGTTGTATTGAGCAATCAAACCACCAATTTCATCATTGTCCTTCCACTCCAGCATTTCATTTTTTCTACCCAACTCAACCCTGCTCAATTTAGCTTGCAGCAAGGTCAAAGGATGGGTGATTCTATTGCTAATTAAATAGGTAACCAAAACAGATAGAACAATCAACAAAATATAAATATTAAGCAAAGCCACTACCACAGTAGATATTTCGGCCTCCAATTCGTTTTGCTTAGAGAAATAAGGAAGATTCAGGTAACCCAACAATCGGTCCTCTTCATTGTAAAAAGGAGCATAAGCTGACAAGTAAACCATGTTGCCAATTTTCTCATTGTTTACAAAGCGGAAATCTTTTTCAATGGCCACCTGGCTATATGCCTTGGGGTTCATTTTACCCGACAGCAGCCCCTTTTCCTGCATCTGAGGCCGCGAAGAAGCCAGCAAATTTCCGGAGGGATCGTAAAAATTGATATCGGTATAAAAAATATTGGAGAATTTTCCGGCATAAAAATTCAATAGACTTCGCTGCGATAAACCAATCATATCAAGGTTTCCAAACTTATTCTCCAATTCCATCAAAACAGATTGAAGCCTTTCGTTCAGGTTATCGGCATTTTTTTCTTCGTATTGTTTATTCAAAAAATAAACGGTTGAAAAAACCACAATGAGCAAAGAAAGCAACACCACCATTACCGGTATTAACTGGATTTTCCCGCGCAGTGAGAAAGAAAACCAACCTTTAACAGAGTAACTTCCATTAATGGTGGTAATGATCAGGCTAAAAAATCCGAGAATGGCAAACAACAAAGTATAGCCCGAAATAGACAATAACCAACCTGCATCCGGATGGCTAACAAAAAACAAATTAGAACCTATTCCTTTTGTTAAATGATGGTGATAATCCTTCCAGAAAAAGGCATCCTTTCCTTCCACATCGCGCATGGCAGTAAGCTCGATGGGGTTAATAGAATAGGTAAATTTGCCAAAATGCTTAACCAATCTTTTGTTCTTGTAAATGGCCCATGAATATTCCGGATAACGCAAACCAGAATGCAAATCATCATCGAGCAACAAGGCAGGAAAACCGATTTCATCCGATAAAAATCTGGCCCTGAATTCAAGGATCAAGGTCATTTCAATACTTCCAAAACCTTGAATCACCCTTCTTAGCGGAACCTTTGCCGCGATGGCTGATTTTATGGAGTTAGAAAGCGGAAAATACTTGAAATCACTAAGGCCGGGGGCCGAACTTTCATCAAACAAAGTTTCAAAAAAATCATAGCGGTCGGCCTCTGAATTTAAACTTCTGGCTACCGGTAAACACATCGAATCGTAAACAAAAACCTGTATATCGTATTTCTCCCAAAAGCCTGTGAAATAATCTTCAACCAAAGTGGTTACAAAGCCAGGATTATCATTTTTAAAAGGATCGATTTTGTTGATCAGCAAAGAATCTTTCACGAGTTTCTTTTTCAATTCCTTGAACAAAAACTCTGCAACAGGATCACGGTCTTGCGATAAACTTTCTGTCAATACCCTTGCATGTTGCTGGTCAAGAAAAGCCTTTTCCGCATTAAAAAGTAGCCCGGTAAACAAACTCAAAAAAACTATTCTTAAACCATCTTTGATAATTTGTTGGCCTAGCAAATTCAAAGCTTCCAGACTCCAGATAATCAAAAAATACCCGACAATCA
>JBILVQ010000343.1:0-2976 GCA_044370375.1 Bacteroidia bacterium | reverse complement strand
TTCCCATCCGGACTAAAGCTCACCGAACGCTCTTGTCCGGGTGTGTTGGTGATTCGTTTCACCATACCTCCTTCAAGGGATGTTACAAACACTTCACCCCGAACCACAAAAACCGCTTCCTTGCCATTTGAAGAAACATGCATTTCGGTAGCGCCACCTGTAAAACTCTCAGTTTTAACTTCTGTAAAACGCTCATCGCCTACAATGCTGATAGAAACTTTTTGAGGAGAAGCGCCTTCACTCATGGTGTAAATTTCTCCATCAAAACCAAAGCACAACCGACCGTTGTCAGCACGACTTAAAAATCTAACCGGATTCTTTTCGAAAGCGGTTATTTTCTTTTTGGCAGAGGGATTAGCCACCTCCATTTTCCATACGTTAAAACTTCCGCTCTCCTCGCTCAAATAAAAAAATTCGGTTCCATCCGTTGACCATACAGGGTTACGATCTTCACCGGCAAAACCGGTTAATTTTGTGTATGAATTTGCAGCTTTATCGTGCATCCAAACATCACGGGTTACGGAGGATTGGTGATGCTTTCGCCATGAATCCTCGTAACCTTTGCGATCGTGAAAAATCAATTTATTCCCTGACTTATTCCATTGTGCATCCTCAGCAGGAATACTCAATCGTTGAATCTCTTTTCCACCGTCTATACCAACACTGTAAAATTCAGGTAACACACCCGAAGGAAACATAACATTTTGTACATTGTCCAAACGGGAGGAGGTAAAATAAACTTCTTTTCCATCCGGTGAAAAGCAAGAAGGAAAATCTCCGGATGAATGATAGGTTAATCTTTTGGCCGTTCCGCCGGTGGCCGGAATTACAAAAACATCGAAATTTCCATGCCGATCTGAGGCAAAGGCAATAGACTTACCATCAGGCGACCAAACCGGCATATAATCGTGTCCCTCGCTGATCGTAAGCGGAATGGCAGTTCCTCCGTTGGCGTTCACAGTATATATATCACCCTTATAACTGAAAACAATTGAATTGCCATCAGGAGAAATCTTTGGATAACGCATCCAAAGCGGAGAATTTTCGTTTCCGGTTCCCGAAGAAAACCCTAGCAGCGATAGCAATCCAAAAAAGAGTAAATTTTTTTTCATAGTATGTAGGAGTAATTTTTTTCAAATCTATTCATTCAAGCATTTGGCACAACAATTTTAATGAAAATTAACTCAATCCTTCATGAAATTATTTCGAAATGTTGAAAAATTGGGGCTAAGCAAAAAAAGGACCGCCCTTGGAAAAACGATTACACGGCATCACCTGAATTACTTCAGCGTCAAGAAATTGAGTTTACCTGTAAAAAGATAAAAAAGAAATTCTAGCGGAGGCTCTCTTTGAGTTGTTCATAAACCTTATCCAATCGGATGGCCAAATCTTCAATTTGTGCCGGAATAAAAGTAACATTGGAACCACCAACACAAGATTCGGTAATACCTTCAAGCAATTGAATAAGATTGGTTAAACGGAGATTGCCTAGCATAGAATATAGGCGCGGGGCAATGCGGGTAATGGCAAACCAATTGCCATCGGCTGCATGATTGCGCATAGAAAGAACAGTGGATGGCAATTCAATCAGGTACAATCGAATTATTTCTTCCATTAACTCCTGACTGCCTTGTGTAATTCTTTCTAATTCATCATAATCTATTTCATCCTTCGATAACTCTTCCTGCTCGTTTACCCTTGGGATATCACTCATCAAATTCAACAAAGCCGTAAATAATTCCTGTTGATTAATGGGTTTGGTAATAAAGGCATTCATACCCACTTGTTGGGTTAATTCCTTGGTTTGACTAAAAGCATCAGCCGTTAGTGCGATGATCGGAATATTCGGATTCAAAACATTGGCTGATCCTGAACGTATCAATTGGGTTGCCTCATAGCCATCCATTTCAGGCATTTGCAAATCCATAAGCACGAGGTCAAACTTTCGCAAGGAGAGAATTTCAAGTGCCTGCTTTCCATTGAGTGCAGTTTCTATGCTGACGGATAGTTTTTTTAAAATTTGTACAGCAACAAACTGATTCATGGCATTATCCTCCACCAGTAAAATTCTCAGTCCTTGCAAATCCGATAGTTTCTCAGCCGATTCATAATTACTCAAAATTAAAGGGTCGCCTTGTTCAAAAGTCAATAGAAATCTGAAAACGGAACCCCTGCTTACCACACTTTCCATTTCAAGTTTTCCACCTTGAAGCTCAACCAATTTTTTTGTAATGGAAAGTCCTAAACCTGTTCCTCCATACTTTCTGGAATGATCGCTTTGGGCCTGGCTAAAACTTTCAAAAATTAATTCATGCTTCTGCGGGTCAATGCCAATGCCTGTATCCTCTACCTCAAACAAAAGTACAATCTTTGCTTGTTGTTCAGAAAGTTGCTTATCAAAATGAACCGAAAGCCGCACATGACCATGCTCCGTAAATTTAACAGCATTGCCAAGCAAATTCAACAACACTTGATTCAAACGATAAGGATCACCTAGGATCGAATTCGGAATGGCTTCATCAACAAATGCAGATAATTCGAGATTCTTTGACTCAGCCTTAAATGAAAAAGTTTTTACTACTACATCTACCACCTGTCGTAAATCAAAACTAATTTTTTCAATAGCAATCATCCCTGCTTCTATCTTTGAAAAATCAAGAATCTCATTGATAATTCTCAATAGGTTTTTACCGGAACGTTTGATGGCAATCAACTTTTCTTCATGCATCGGACTGAGATTATCTTCCAACATTAAATCCGACAAACCAATGATGGCGTTCATAGGGGTCCGCATTTCATGACTCATATTGGAAAGAAACTGCGACTTAATTGCTGCAGCTTTCTCAGCAGCATCACGGGCTGCTATTAAATCCATCTCAAACTTCTTCCTCTCATCGATATCAAGGATGGTACCAAATAATTTAACTACCCTTTGTTGATCATCAAATACTGGCTTAACCACCATCTGAATATTCT
>JBILVQ010000005.1:0-32980 GCA_044370375.1 Bacteroidia bacterium | reverse complement strand
CTTTCGGGATGTGCCAAATTTGACCATAAAATTGCCACACGAGTAAAGGGAACAGTCAAATATGCCGATGGTTCTCCTGCTTCAGGAGTGTATGTTAAATTGGTTCAGGTTTATAAACCTTATGAGGGAACAAGTTCCTCTGCAGGATTATTTAATCTTGTTCTTATTGAAGAAACTAATTCCAATGGAGGATATGATTTTAAATTCAAAGATGACCCTAGGCCGGAGGGTTTTCCTAAAGATTATTCCGATTACTTTCTTTGTATCTCAAAAGAATTCATTGATCGGTTTACTGTGGGAACAAAAAATGGAATGCTGTCAACAACCACAGAAGTTGAATTTTTAAGAACAAATGACAACAACGTTGGAGAAAAAAAGAACAAAATAAAAACAGGAAGAAAAAACAAAATCGATGCAATCATTAAAAATTAAATTCGGTATTTGTTTGATTGTCGAAGCATTCCTCTTGCTTGGATGCGATAAGGAGACGGATATTCCGAATACAAAAAATTACCAGACCGAAACCACACTCGAAATTGAAGTAAGGGACAAAAGAAATACTGGTGCTTACCTTGAATATTGGGGTTATGTTTTCAAATTTCGAAAACGCTCACAACTATCTGATACTGTCATCCCGGTATTAAAATATAAAGCCTCCACAAATACCATCGTCAGTCATAAAATACCCTTTGAGTATTTAATTTATCAAACCAAATATAGTTCCTCGATGAATAATAATTCAGTAAGGTATGAATTTTTTGCTACTCCAGATTCAAATTATTTTCCATACCTCAACTCCCACCTTGCTAATCAAGAACTTGGTTCTATAACTCCAAAAAAAACCAACAAAATTTATGCAGAGTTTAAATAAACACTATTTTTAAAGAAAAAAATGAAAAAAATAATTCTGCTTTTATTTTTCCTTAGCATTTGCATTTATTCAATTTCATGCAAGAAGAATAAAGAATCTACCCTTGTAACTACACACATGGCAAATGCAACCTGCGGCAATAATGCTTTAATCAAGAGTAGTGTCATTTCTTTCGGTGAAACCGTGGTTTCTCAAAGAGGCGTAGTTTGGGGCTTTCTTCCTAAACCTACTTTGGCCGACAATTTAGGTAGCACCAAAAATGAGTTTGGTGGCGGCATTTTTGAAAGTAATATTACCGGTCTTATCCCTAATACAGATTATTATGTAAGAGCTTATGCCATCAGAGAAGGAGAAACCTTTTATAGCAATAGCATTAAATTTAACAGTTTAAAAATTCCCTGTGCTTGCAACCCCGGTAAACTTTTTAATGAAAGTTTATCCTATGGGAGTGTTACCGACATCGATAATAACATCTACAAAACCATTGTGATTGGCAACCAAGAATGGATGGCCGAAAATTTAAGGGTTGGACATTACAGAAACGGAGAGCGAATTCCTAATATTTCTGACCCGACTGAATGGGCAAGAAACGATACCGGAGCCTTCGGGTGGAACCAAAACGACAGTTTAAGAAATAATTGTCCGTATGGTAAACTCTACTCCTGGTTTGCTGCCACTAACCCAAAAAATATTTGTCCTGAGGGTTGGCACCTTCCCTCTAAACAAGAATTTGAGGAATTAATAAATTACTTGGGGGGTGATTCTGTTGCCGGTGAAAAATTAAGGGCCTCAAACTTTTATTATTGGAATAGTTCAAATTTATCAGGAAGCAATGCCAGTGGTTTTTCAGCAGTAGGCTCAGGATGCATAGGAACCGGATATAGCGGGAATTTGGGTTATCGATCTATGAAGGAGTTTTGTTACCTGTGCACCTCCGAAAATCCGGTTCCCACTCCACAAGGCCCGGCTACCTTCTTAATTCTGGCCAATTACTCCAGTTGGGCAAGTTTCACCACCAATCATAAAGCCTTGGGAACTTGTATTCGATGCCTAAAGGATTAGATTTGAAAATAGAATGGTGTTTTACAACAAAACAAAAACGCCCTGAAAGGTTCATTTTTCGGACAATCCCCCAAGAGGATGTTGCGAACAAAGGGTTTCCTCTATTTAACAATTTTTTCCAGGACTAATACTCATTCCCCAACATAATCCCGAGATTCTTCGTAACTTTGGAAGTTGTACCCTAGGTTAAATTCAATGACTAGACCAGAAAATGACTGATTGGCATGTAAGAATCTTATTTTTGAGAACAATTAGGAATTATTGCTAGTGAAACAAAGAATTTACATAGACACTTCAGTTTTTGGTGGACACTTTGACAATGAATTCAAAGAGCATACAATTCCGTTGTTTGAAAGAGTTAAAGCGGGGGAATTTGTAATTCTTTACTCAACAGTAACACAAGATGAGCTTGAAAACGCACCAGAAAATGTAAAAGAACTTGTAAAAAATCTTAAAGCTGATTTGGCAGAGTTTATTGAAATCACAGAAGAGGCGGTGGACTTGGCGACTGAATACATTACTGAAAAAGTTGTTGGGCAGACAAGTTTTGCAGACTGTTTACACATAGCCTTAGCTACGATTAACCGTGCGGACTTTTTAGTTAGTTGGAACTTCAAACACATTGTCAACATTGAAAGAATAAGGGGTTACAACTCAATAAATATCAAAAAAGGTTACAAGCAATTAGAAATCCGTTCACCAAGAGAATTTGAAAAATATGAAGACGACTGAACCAACGTTTGATGCTGTGAAATTTATGCGTCATCAACGAAGCAAATTGAGCGAGAAATTATCCAAAATGACAAAGGAAGAAATTTTGGAATACTTCAGGAATCGGAAGTCACAAACAACCGTTAAGCCCTGTGCATAACAAAGGGTAAGAAAAAAAACAGCATGAGTTCTTATAACATCCTCATTCAAAAACTGGATGAGTTTATTCGAAAGTATTATAAAAACCAATTAATCCGTGGTGCCCTGTATTCGGCTACCGCGCTCAGTGGCTTTTACTTAACCTTGGTAGTTTCTGAATATTTTGGTCATTTTGGCATCACTGCCCGTACCCTCCTTTTCTACTCCTTTATTGCCATCACCACCGCCATTGTAGGCAATTGGATTGTTCTGCCTTTGGCCAAATTGTACAAGCTGGGTAAAACCCTCAGCCATGAGGAAGCTTCGCTAGTCATCGGTAAGCATTTTTCAAACATTGCTGATAAATTGCTCAATGTACTTCAATTAAAGCATAATCCAGCCGAACGTTACACGTCTTTAGAATTGTTAGAAGCGGCCATTGATCAAAAAATTAATGAAATAAGACCCATCCCCTTTACCGCGGCCATCAACCTTAACGATAATATAAAATACGCCAAATATTTAGCCATCCCGGGTGGCGCATTGCTCATCCTTATTCTTGCAGCGCCCTCCGTATTAACAGAGCCAACCAAACGCTTGGTTAAACACAAGGAATATTTTGCCGCTCCTGCCCCCTTTCAATTTGTTTTGTTAAACAAAAAATTGCAAACGGTGCAGCAAGAAGATTTTTTGGTTGAAATAAAAACAGAAGGCAAAGAAATCCCCGATCAGGTAAGCATTGAATTGGATGGTGCTAAATTTAAAATGGAAAAGGTTGCTAAAAACCACTTTCAATACCTTATCAAAGCTCCTGTAAAAGATACAGAATTCAACTTTTCAACCGAAGATTTGGTTTCCATCACCTATGTGCTGAAAGTGTTGCCCAATCCGCAAATCATTGCTTTTGAAATTGAATTAAAGTATCCCGGCTATCTCAACAAAAAAGACGAAGTAATAAAAAATACCGGTGATTTTACTGTTCCCTCCGGCACCAAAGTAACCTGGAAATTCACCACCAAGAACACCGATAAAATTCAGTTTATTGCAGATGAAAAAAGCATCCCGCTCAGTGCTGCCGGAGAGCAAAGTTTTTTGTACAGTAGTTTCGTTTTCAAAAACATGTCGTACCAACTGGTAAGCGGCAATGCCTATCTAAATGCAGCCGATACGCTAAAATACAATGCCCAAGTAATTGCAGACCAATACCCTGCCATCTCCCTCGAAGAAAAAAGTGATTCGGTATCAACCAAGGTAGTTTTCTTTAGCGGACAGATTGCGGATGATTACGGATTTAAGGGTTTGTGGCTGGTGTACAAAAACATGGTGGCCGACAGCAGTGGCCAAGCAGAAAGCAAAGAGGAAGAAGAAAAGAGAATTGCCATTCCTATTGCCGGAGATATTACACAACAAAATTATTATTACACCTGGGATTTGCGAAACCTGGGCCTACAGGCCGGTCAAAGCCTGGAATACTATTTTGAGGTAAAAGACAATGATGCCATCAACGGTTTCAAAGCAGCAAGAACCATCAAAAAAACTTTTAAGACACCGGGGGAAAAAGAACTACAGGAGCTATCGGAAAAGAGCAACGAACAAGTACAGGAAAAGCTTGAAGCCGGACTGAAGAAAGCCAAAGAAATTCAGCGCGAAATTGCTGAGATTAATAAAAAACTATTGGAAAAGAAAAATCTTTCCTGGGAAGAAAATAAAAAGCTGAAAGATTTAATTCAGAAACAAAAAGACCTTCACAAAGAGCTGGAGGATATTCAGAAAAAACAAGAACAAAATATCCAGCAACAGCAAGAAGTAAGACCAGAGAATGAAAGCATGCTTGAGAAGCAAAAGGAGTTGCAGGAATTGATGAAGAACATTCTGTCGGAAGACATGAAAAAGAAAATGGAAGAGTTAGAAAAACTTCTGCAGCAACTCGATAAAGAAAAAACCCAACAAGCCCTTGATGAAATGAAAATGGATGCCAAGGATGTGGAGAAAGAATTGGACAGAACCCTTGAATTGTTTAAGCAGATGGAGGTGGAGCAAAAGATGGAGCAAACCATGAATGAGTTGGATAAATTGGCGCAAGAGGAAGAAAAACTTTCGCAAAAATCTGAAGAAGCTAAAGGCAAAGACGAGCAATTAAAAAAGGAACAAGATGCCCTGAATAAAAAGTTTGACGACCTGAAAAAGGAAATGGATGAACTGAAAAAGAAAAATAATGAATTGGAAAGTCCGATGCCTATGGAAAATCTTGAGCAAGACAAGGAAGAGATTTCGAAGGACATGGAAAACAGTTCGGATGAATTAGAGAAAAAGCAAAACAAAAAAGCTGCCCAATCGCAAAAAAGTGCTGCCCAAAAAATGAGCAACATGAAAAAGAAAATGCAGCAGATGATGGAGGATGCGGAAGGTGGTGGTGGCGAAGATGTTGCTGCTTTGCGCGACATTCTGGAAAATTTATTACAGGTTTCTTTTGAGCAAGAGGCATTGATGAAAGAAGTAAAAACAATTGACAGAAACAACCCGCGTTATCTTGCCCTTATTCAACAACAGAAAAAAATAAAAGATGATGCGGCCATGATTGAAGATTCATTGTTTGCCATTAGTAAACGACAGCCGAAAATTCAACCCATTGTTAACAGAGAAATTGCAGACATCAACAACAACATGAACAAGGCCATTAAATTCATGGTGGACAGAAATCAACAGGAGTCGGCCTCACGGCAACAATATGTGATGACATCTGTCAACAACCTTGCTTTGTTGCTGAGTGAATCACTGCAACAGATGATGCAAGAGCAACAGCAAAAAAACAGCCAGTCGAAACCGGGCAAAGGAAGTTGCAGCAAACCGGGTGGATCGGGCAAAAAGAAATCTGCAGCACAAATGAAGGCCATGCAACAGCAGATTAACGAGAGCATTCAAAAACTGAAGGACCAAATGGCCAAAGAAAAGGGCAAAGAGGGACAAAAGGGCCAGAAGCCGCAAAATGGTCAGGGCCAACCCAAGCCGGGCGGTAAACCGGGAGAAAAACCGGGCGATGGCAGGGCCGGAGAAGGACAGGGCAGCATGAGTGAGCAATTGGCCAAATTAGCCGCCCAGCAGGAAGCTTTGCGCAGGGAAATGCAAAAAGCAGCCGAAAAATTTAACAAGGACGGAAAAGGAGGCAATGCCGCCATGCAGCAATTGGCCGAAAAAATGGAGCAAACGGAAACAGATTTGGTGAATAAAAGGATTACCGAAGAAACCATCAGACGGCAACAGGACATTTTAACCCGACTTTTGGAGGCCGAAAAAGCAGAAAGAGAGCAGGATTGGGACGAAAAAAGAGAATCGAAAGAAGGAAAAATTGAAAATTTACGTAACCCTAACGAATTTTTGGAGTATAAAGGTAAGAAACAAAAAGAGGCTGAAATGCTAAAAACGGTTCCCCCTGCGATGAATCCCTACTATAAAAACAAGGTAAACCGCTATTTTAACCAGTCTTCTCAAACCAATCCACAATGACGATAAGCTTACAAAACAAACTAAACATTCCTTCTTCCTACGAACATTTGGCCGATGTGGAGCGCATGATTGAAGACGTTTGCGACCAGTTTCGCGTGAATGAAGATTATTTCGGGAACATTCTGGTAGCAGTTACCGAAGCGGTTAACAATGCTATTCAGCATGGGAATAAATCCAATCCCGGTAAAAAGATTGAAATTGAATTTACCTCCAAGGGGAACGAGCTATCCTTTAGGGTAAAAGACGAGGGTGATGGTTTTGATTACAACAATTTACCCGACCCAACAGATCCACAAAACATTGAAAAAATTAACGGAAGAGGAGTTTTCTTGATGAAAAACCTGGCAGATGACGTTAATTTTCTGGAAAACGGAAGAATTGTAGAGTTAAATTTCCGACCCGTTCAGGCAAGCGCATAAATTGGGCTCAATTTCTTTTTTTGCAGAGGATGTTTCTTTTCGTCCAAAGCAAAAAATCTTATTAAAGAATTGGTTAAAAAATCTTTGTAGCCGGCATGGATTTCGTGCAGGCGATATTCAATTTATTTATTGCAGTGACGAATATCTTTTAAAATTAAATCAGCAATATTTACAGCACAATACTTATACCGACATTATTACGTTTGATTATTCTCAAGACAAAACTGTTTCCGGAGATATTTTTATTAGCATTGACCGCGTAAGTGAAAACGCGAAAAAATTACAACTCAAATTTGAAGATGAATTGCACCGGGTGATGGCCCATGGGGTTTTGCATTTAATGGGTTTTAAAGATAAAAATCCGAAGGCAAAAAAAACCATGACCGCAGAAGAAGACAAGGCTTTGAGTATGTTTAATGAAATGGTGATAAAATAGTTTTACAGTTTTTTTTCTGAATTTTAAGTCCAAAGGATAGCCTTTCCTTTATCTCAAACTAGAAACAGGGACAACTTCACCACATAATCAGTAAGCAAGGCTTTATATTAGATTTATCGTACTAAAGACATTAAATACAGTCAATAAGGAAAAACCCTTTTTTGGCTCCAAACAAAACACTACTTTTGCGGTTCTATTTCCAAAAAAAAACTATGCATACCGACCGTTTTCAAGCGCACGATTACTACCTGACAGATGAATTATTAACCGAAGAACACAAATTGGTTCGTGATGCGGCCCGCGCTTGGGTAAAAAAAGAAGTATCTCCTATTATTGAAGATGCCTGTCAAAAGGCTGAATTCCCGAAGGAATGGGTAAAAGGATTGGCCTCCATTGGAGCCTTCGGACCCTATATTCCTGTAGAATACGGAGGAGCCGGGTTAGACCAGATTTCTTATGGATTAATCATGCAAGAGTTGGAAAGAGGCGATTCCGGACTTCGCTCCACGGCTTCGGTGCAAAGCTCACTGGTTATGTTTCCCATTTTCACCTTTGGCTCTGAAGAACAACGCAAAAAATATTTGCCCAAACTGGCTAGCGGTGAATATTTAGGTTGTTTTGGTTTAACCGAGCCCGATTATGGTTCCAATCCTTCCGGAATGATTACCAACATCAAAGACATGGGCGACCATTATTTGTTGAATGGTGCCAAAATGTGGATTTCAAACGCACCTTTTGCTGATATCGCAGTTGTTTGGGCTAAGGATGAGGCTGGCGTAATTAGAGGAATGGTGGTTGAACGCGGAATGGAAGGATTTACAACCCCTGAAACGCATGGCAAATGGTCTTTAAGAGCCAGCGCCACCGGAGAATTGGTTTTTGATAATGTTAAAGTTCCGAAGGAGAATTTATTTCCTGAAGTAAAGGGATTGAAAGGTCCGTTGAGCTGCTTGAACTCTGCCCGTTACGGTATTGCCTGGGGTGCAATTGGTGCAGCCATGGATTGTTATGACTCTGCCTTGCGTTACTCCAAGGAAAGAATACAGTTTGGAAAACCCATAGGTGGATTTCAGCTAACACAAAAAAAGTTGGCCGAAATGATTACCGAAATTACCAAAGCACAATTATTGGTTTGGCGATTAGGGGTGTTAAAAAATGAGCACCGTGCAACCCCGGCACAAATATCCATGGCCAAGAGAAACAATGTGAACATGGCCTTGCAAATTGCACGTGAGGCACGCCAAATTCATGGTGGAATGGGCATTACAGGAGAATACCCGATCATGCGCCACATGATGAACCTTGAATCGGTAATTACTTACGAAGGAACCCATGATATCCATTTATTGATTACAGGTATGGATGTGACCGGCATGAATGCCTTTGAATAATCCATTTCGAACGAAAAATTTTTCTTTTGCCTTCTATGAGCAATCCCTTGCTGAACTGAAAGGTAAAAAATATTTCTTTCTTACCTTTCAGGAATATTTTCTTTCCATGAACAAGGACCTCGGAACCGGATTCCTCAACCAATACCCAATCGGAAATCAACAAGGTTTCAAAAAAATTTTGCCTCATAAGGCATGATGTTGACCGAAAGCCTCAAAATGCTTTAGCCATGGCAAAGCTTGAGCACTCCTTGGGAATAAAGGCAACCTACTATTTCAGGATAAAAAAATCATCTTTTCATCCTGCCATCATGAAAGAAATTGAAGACATGGGTCATGAGGTTGGGTATCATTACGAAAATTTATCCGACACCAACGGTGATTTAAAAAGCGGGCTAATTGATTTTGAAAAGCACCTGACTACTTTCAGAAAGGTGGTTCAGGTAAAGACCATATCGATGCACGGAAGGCCTTTAAAACCATACGATAACCGCGACCTTTGGAAAAGCAAAGAAAACCATGATGTATTGCTCAACAAATTTGGAATATTAGGTGAGGTATATTTGGATATTGATTATTCAGATATTGCTTATGTGAACGACACGGGCAGAAATTGGAGAACGAATCAATCCAATAGGCGTGACCATGTAAGCTCCAATATCAATGCAGATTTTGATTCCAGTGAAGCATTGTTGAATTATTTTTCGGGCAATCCACACCCAAAAATTTGTTTTCAAATACATCCCGAAAGATGGTCCGATGATAAATTGGAATGGGTAACACAATGGGCAAAAGACAAAGCCATGAATACCATTAAAAAAATAATGAAGTAATGCCTGCACCAATTGGGAAAATGATTTTTCCGGGAATGTTACCCTCCTTTTTGAAAATTCTTTATTACAAAATGAAGGGTTATAAAATTGGCAGCCATGTGAAAATTGGATTACTAAGTATTGTTGATGGCAAAGACGTCACCCTAAAAAGCCACTCCAAAATCGGGATGTTGAGTTTCATCAGTGGCAAAAAAATATTCATGGGGGAGCGGTCGAAAATTAACATGATGGTGGCCATTGAAGTACCCGATTTTCATTTAGACAATGATAGCATTATCATGGAGCAAGTGATTGTAGGCGGCATGGAAACCTCTCGATCAAAACTATGGGTTGGTAAACGGGTAAAAATATTTCCCTTTTCATTTCTTAATCCTACAGAGCCCATCACCATTGAAGATGATACCGGCATTGGTGGAAGCAATTATCTGTTTACCCATGGATCATGGCAAAATGTTTTAGATGGATTTCCTATCTCTTTTGGACCCATTCACATCAAAAAAGGTGTGTGGTTTCCTTGGAGGGTTTTTGTTTTACCAAACGTAACGGTAGGCGAATACAGTACCATTGGAGCAGGTTCGGTCATCAACAAAAGCATCCCTGCGTATTCATTGGCTGCAGGCTCTCCTGCTAAGGTAATAAAAGCAGATGGAGAGCATTTAAAGAAATATTCAAACCCGGAAAAAAACCAAATCATCGAAAATATTTTTCATGATTTTGTTGATTTTCATAATTACAAAAACAATGGTGCTTATCGAATTGAAAAAAGGGATTCGGGCTTCATGGTTACCGACACAACAAAAGCAAATTTGATTCATTACTACCCCGATTTGCAAGGATTCTCTGATGCCGGTGTTGTTGTTTCTTTTAACACCATTGACCCCTTAAAAAGGGCGGCCTTGAAAAACAGATCCTGGTTTGATCTAAGTACTAAAGAGGCCATGATTGCAACGAATGATTGTGGCAACGAGGTTAAGAATTTCTTTTCTCGCTATGGAATTCGCTTCGAAAGATTGGATCACAATCCATAGCTACACAGGTATGACAAATTAAAATACAATCGCCAATTGGTAACCTTTTGGCATAAAAACGTAGGACACAAAGGCCGATAGCTATCGGCCACAAAGCCCCGAAAGCCTTCGGGAGAGCACAAAGAAGCACAAAGGGTTTTCTTTGGGTAATAACGATTTGTGGACTTAGGGCGTATGTATGGAAAAAAACTAGGACGCAAAGGCCGATAGCTATCGGCCACAAAGCCCCGAAAGCCTTCGGGAGAGCACAAAGAAGCACAAAGGGTTTTCTTTGAGTAATTACTCTCTCCTCAGCGAAGTTGAAAACTTCTATTTCAATCCCTTCAAACGCTCCTCATTCTTCTTTTGAGCGTTTAATATTTCCGTGAGTTGTTCAACCCCGATTTTCTTGGCAAAAATCTTTTTGTCCTTATCCAACAGGTAGATAATAGGCGTGGTGCTGATATCGTAATTGGCCCTGAAATTGTTTCTCAACTGAAGATCGGCAACATTGATCCAATCGAGGTTATGGTCCCTGATAAACTTTTTCCACTTCTCCCCTTCCGTTTCAGTGCATACCCCGTAAACTTCAACATTAAATTGGGTTTTGTTTAAATGATACCACTCGGCCAATTTGGGAACTGTTTTTTTGCAATGGCTGCAATCCGGATCCCAGAAACAAAGAATCGTATAAGGATTGTTTACGGCATGCAAATTCCGCAGTTGATTGGCAGTATCGGCCAAAATAAGATTAGGGGTTTTCTTTCCAATCAGCAAAGGCTTGAGCACCCGTGCTCTGTCGGTTACTTTAAACAACATGGTAGAATCCGCCCAATATGCCAAATCCGGTTTATAATATTCATCCACCAATGCAACAAAAACAGCATCCATGCCCATGATTTTTGAAGACTCATAGGTACTGGTTAAGTGAACCACACAATAACGAAAAACCTCTTTATCGGCTCTTGACTTTTCAATGATGTATTTGGCTGAGCGAATCAAAGAATCGGGCACCTGATAGGTAAGATTCTCCATATAAACTTTTATCTTGCTGTGAAGCAGCGGAGTTCGCAACAAGCGCCTGTCGGAAAAATCAACATCCTTCAGGAAATTATCACGATAAAATCTGTAAGTAAAAGTTGAATCTTTCCTACCATTGGCAAGAATAGGAATAGGAGGTAATTTAGGCTCCTGTGAGGTTTGAAAAATTTTTGCTACAAAAGTCCCGCTATGATCTTTCATGAATTTTAATTTGTATTCCTGAACGGCTTCGTCCAGTTTTTGCATTCTGGCCTTGTAAACAGCTGCTGAGTCTTTGTTATCCTTGAATGCATCCATTTGTTTTTTCATTGCCTCCATTTTCTTTTGTTCAGCATTGATAAAGACAAGGTATTCATAAAACAGCTCATTTTCTTTCGAGCCCTTTACCTTCATGTTTTTGATGGTTTCGAGGGTATCCGTTTCAAGCGAAAAGCCATCCTCTCCGGAGACAATGAATTCAACGTATTTTTTGTTAGGAAGAACCACGAGATAAATTCCTCCATCGAGTTTTTTCTCCCCAGTAAAAACCATGTTTCCTTTGCTATCTACCCGGGCCGTATCACTGATGTACTGCTTATCGCCAAAATGATAGCCGAAATAACAAACGGTATCTTTCAATCCGTGAATCCTGACTTTGATGGTATGCCCCTCCTTTTCACCTGCTGCAACCAATAGGGAAAGCAGAATGGCGGCTGAAGCTAAAAATGCTAAGTAACGTTTCATGGTTAAAAAATTGACCCACAAATTTACGATTTGGCCCCTAGCATCAAAGCCTGTACCCAATAAATTTTGTTAAGGAAATGATGAACTTCAACTGGTTGGAATACGGCCGAGGGCTTGTAAATCAGGCTGTTTGAGCCATAAACCGAATTTATTGGGGCTTTCAATGGAAAGCATTATCTTTGTTGATTGTAGAAAAAATCGACTATTGTTCATGGATATGGAGATGAAAGAACTTGTTGCGGCCTTCCCGGAGCAGTTGAAAAAAGCAAAACAAATTGCCCTCAGCACAAAATTAAAGGATGCACAACATCCTATCAAGAGCATTTTAATTTCGGGTCTTGGTGGTTCAGGCATTGGAGGAAGCATTGTAGCAGAAATGGCCCAGCAAATAAGTTTGGTTCCCATTCACGTAACCAAAGATTATTTTTGTCCGGCCTTTGTAAATCAAAATACCCTGGCCATCATTTGTTCTTATTCGGGGGATACCGAAGAAACCATACAGGTTTTGCACGAAGCGGCAGAAAAAAATCCGCAAGTGGTTGTCATTACCTCAGGCGGCAAGGCCAAAGAATGGGCCGAACAAAATGGAGCCGGTCTAATGCTCATTCCCGGCGGCATGCCCCCTCGTTCCTGCATTGGATACTCAATGGTGCAACTGTTGCATGTGCTCGACCATTACGGCATTGCCAAGATGGATTTTGCACAAGCGGTTGAAAAAAGTAGTTCGTATTTAAGCATTCATCAGGAAAAAATTCAAAAGGAAGCACAAAGAATTGCCTCCCTTATTTACCGCCAAACTCCGGTTATTTATACCTCAGGCCCTAATGAAGGCATCGCGATTCGCTTTCGTCAACAATTAAACGAAAACGGAAAATTGTTATGCTGGCATCATGTATTACCCGAAATGAACCACAACGAACTCGTGGCTTGGGTAAGTCCGCAAACGCAGCTATCTGTATTGTTTTTCCGTTTCCCTGATGAATATGGAAGAACCACCCATCGCATAGAATTTTGCAAAAAGATAATTGCCAAATACTGCAACAATATCATTGAAATGTTTGCAGAAGGAGAAAGTGTTATTGAAAGAAGCCTACACCTGATTCATTTGGGCGACTGGATATCCTGTTATGTAGCCGACTTGAAAAAGGTTGATGCCATGGATATTTCAGTAATTGCAGATTTGAAAAAAGAACTTTCAGAAGTTTAAAGCATACGTCCGGAATGGAAAAGGTTCTCCTGCATCCTATCGGTGAAACCGACTATTCAAAGGCCTGGAATTTTCAGGAGGAAATTTTTCAAAAGCTGGTTGATGCTAAAGTGCAAGCCAGAAAAAACCCTGAATCTTTCGAAAAACAAAACACCCTGCATCATTTGATATCCTGCACCCATCCTCATGTTTACACATTGGGTAAAAGTGGTAAGGAAAGTCATTTACTCGCAGATGAAAAATTGCTTGCCGAAAAGGGAGCCAGCTTTTATAAAATAAATCGTGGCGGAGATATTACCTATCACGGACCCGGCCAATTGGTGCTATATCCGATTTTAGATTTGGAATGTTTCTTCACCGACATCCACAAATATCTTCGTTTGCTTGAGGAATCAATTATCCTTACCCTGGCCGAATACCAAATAAAGGCAGAAAGATATCCCGGCTATACCGGTGTTTGGCTAGATGCCAATGACCCCAACAAAGCACGAAAAATTTGCGCCATGGGCGTCCGTTGCAGTCGCTGGGTTACCATGCATGGCCTAGCCTTTAATATTTCACCCAACCTTGATTACTTCAAACTCATTGTTCCCTGTGGCATAGATGATAAGCAAGTAACCTCCATGGAACGGGAGTTAGGGTACAAGCCCGACTTTAAGAGCGTGGAAGAAAAAGTCATCCATCATTTTGCCCGCTTATTCTCATGCGAAATATTGCAGGCTGAAAAAGAAATCCTGATACACCCATGAAAAAAACAAAAAAAATCCTTCAATGGGTGGCCGTTTTGCTCATCGTCCTAAATTTGCTCATTGTCCTAACCGGACATTCCTATCTATATTTTGCCATTCAAAATACCTATTTGAAAGGCAGGGTGGGTCCTTCACCAATAGAATATGAAATTTTCGACAACAGGACCATTGAAGCCGGCCAGGGCATTCCATGGCCCAAAGCCTATGATTTTGGCAGCAAAAAAATTCCGGACAGTCTGGAAAAAGACATGAGGGAACTAAAAACCTTGGCTTATCTGGTTCTAAGAAACGACTCTCTGGTTTTTGAAAATTACTGGGAAGGACACGGACCGGATGCTATCTCCAACTCCTTTTCCATGGCGAAAACTTTTGTCAGTATTCTTACCGGCATTGCCATTTCGGAGGGAAAAATAAAATCTGAAAACGATAAAGTAGGTGATTATTTACCCGAATTCAACAAAGGAAAAAATGCATCGCTTACCATCAAGCATTTGCTCACGATGAGCTCGGGTATCAACTTTGATGAGGATTACAAAAGTCCGATTGCCTACCCTGCAAAAGCCTACTATGGCAATGATTTAACGGCCTTAACCATGCAATACGAAGTAGCACAGGAGCCGGGAAAGACCTTCGAATACTTGAGCGGAAATACCGAGTTACTGGCCTTTGTCCTTAAAAAAGCTACCGGAAAAAGCATCAGTGAATATGCCTCAGAAAAACTTTGGAAACCACTGGGGGCTGAATCCAATGCTTTGTGGAATTTGGATCACGAAAACGGAGTAGAAAAAGCCTATTGTTGTTATATTGCCAGTGCCAGGGACTTTGCCCGTTTGGGTAGTTTATACATGAACAAGGGAAAATTCAGGGATCAACAAATTGTGCCCGAAGAATACGTAGCAAAATCAATTGTTCCGGCAGATTTAACAGATGCAGAAACAGGAAAAAAAATTAACAAATACGGATACTCCTGGTGGCTGGTGAATTATAAAGGGGAACAAATTTTTTACGCCCGCGGCATTTTGGGACAGTATGTAATCATGCTTCCTTCCAAAAAAATCATTGCCGTAAGATTGGGCCATAAAAGAAGTAACGAAAAAATAAATGACCATCCGGTGGATTTGTTCAGGTACATTGATGCCGCACTGGAAATTGCTGGAAAATAATGAGAAATATTCAAATACCCGTGGTGACAGATGTGGCTGTTGCCGTAGTAAAAGAACAGAATGAAGATAACGAGTGGGTTTGGAATACCTATTTGATTAACCTTAAGGAAGACACCCTTGAGAATGTTTTGGTGTCATCAACCGGTTACGGAGAAATAGAAAACGAAAAAAGAAAAACCTCTACACTGCGCCATTTTATTGGTACGGTAGAAGCCCGATCGTTCGTAAAGATTGAACCCATCATGGAAGAACTCTTTATTCTCAACAATGAGTATTGGGTTAGCTTTTATATCGACAAAGAGATTTTCGATAAAAAATTCGTTTTTTTAGCCGAAAGTATCCGCGAGGAAAATTTTACCACCGTTCCCTTGCTTAAGAAAAAGGGAGTAATGATAAAGTGATTATATTTGTGCCATCATTTTAAACCATATTATTTATGCTAAACAACATTCAGCCTGAACAGGTTTTTTTTATTGACATTGAAACCGTTTCTCAAAAAGAAAATTTTGAAATCCTTGATGAAACAGAACAATACCTTTGGACAAAAAAATCGCAGTTTTTAAAAAAATCAGAAGAAGACACCGCTGAAAAACTCTATCCACGAGCGGCCATTTATGCAGAATTCGGCAAAATAATCTGCATCGGGATGGGAGTGATCATAGAAAAAAACGGAGAAAAGACCATGCATGTAAAATGTTTGCGCGGTCATGATGAAAAAACCTTGCTGGAACAATTCATCAAAGTACTTACGCAGCAACAAGGTCGTTACCCCTATTTGTGTGCCCACAATGGCAAAGAGTTTGATTTCCCTTACATTGCACGAAGGATCCTCATCAACGGACTTGAAATTCCTGCTATCTTGGATGCGGCAGGTAAAAAGCCCTGGGAGGTAAACTGGCTCGATACGATGGAACTATGGAAGTTTGGCGACTACAAGAATTACACCTCTTTGGAATTATTGGCCCATGTATTTGGGATTCCAACGCCCAAAGATGATATTGACGGGAGTCAGGTGGGCATGGTGTATTGGCAGGAAAAAAATTTGGAGCGCATTGCTCAATATTGTGCTAAAGATATTGTCACACTCATTCGTTTGTTCCTGAAAATGAAAGGTGTTTCCAGCCCAATGAACACACAAATCAGTCTGGATTCATGAAAGAAAATACGGTCCTGGAACTTCGCAATTACTCCCTCTCCTTTGACACCGGCCAACAAAGGATTACGGCCTTAAATGGCTTAAACCTTAGCATAGAAAAAGGCAAGACCCTAGGATTGGTTGGTGAGTCGGGATCAGGAAAATCGCTTACCTCCTTGTCCATTATGGGTTTGCTTCCTCCCATCAAAAATTTAAAACAAGAAGGAGAAATTCTTTTCAGAAAAAAAAGCGGAGAAATAATTTCCTTAACGCAGTTATCCTCCTCCTCCTTTGCTCCATTAAGGGGAAGTAATATTTCGATGGTTTTTCAGGAACCCATGTCGGCCCTCAATCCGGTCATGCGTTGCGGAGAGCAGGTGGCAGAAGTATTGAGTGCACATGAAAGTATCCCAAAAAAACAGGCGCGTGAAAAAGTATTGGGCATTTTTGATGCCGTAAAATTACCCGATCCGCAAAAGGCTTTTGATGCATGGCCGCATGAACTTTCGGGCGGACAAAGACAAAGGATTGTGATTGCCATGGCCATTGTTGCAGCACCATCACTGATCATTGCAGATGAACCTACTACTGCGTTGGACGTAACGGTGCAGCGATCCATTTTAACTTTACTCAAAGGATTACAAGAAGAAATGGGTTTATCGATGCTATTTATTTCGCATGATTTGGGAGTGATTGCAGAAATAGCCCATCACACGGCTGTTATGCTGAAAGGAGAAATTGTAGAGCAAGGAAAAACTGAAGAACTGCTTCAAAATCCGCAGCACGCCTATACCAAAGGTTTAATAGCCTGCAAGCCACCCCTGAATGCAAAGCCACATCGCTTAATGACCGTGGCCAGTTTTATGCAGGGAGAAAATCCTTCCCGTGAAAAGGAAGTAAATCAGTACAAATCCTTTTCGGAAGCAGGCAATGAAAAATTACTTGAAGTAAAGAATATTCAAGTCTATTATAAAAACGCTGCACACAGCGAATTTCATGCATTAAAAAATATCAGCATTGGCATACAGAAAGGAGAATCGGTAGGACTGGTTGGAGAATCCGGATGTGGAAAAAGCACCTTGGGGCGATCCATCATCGGGCTCAACAGTGTTAGGGAAGGAGAAATTTTTTACAAGGGACGCGATTTGTTAAGTCTTAACGGAAGGGAGCGAAAAGTTTATAGCAAAAACATTCAACTTATTTTTCAAGACCCTTTCTCCTCTTTGAATCCTTTGATCCGCATTGGAGAAGCCATTGAAGAGCCCTTGCTGGTTCACTTCCCTGCCATGAATGCTGCTGCCAGAAAAGAAAGGGTAAAACAATTATTGCAACAAGTTGGCCTGAATGAAAGCCATTATAAACGCTATCCGCATGAATTTAGCGGAGGGCAGCGACAAAGAATTGTAATTGCCAGAGCCTTATCGGTTGAACCCGAGCTCATCATTTGCGATGAATCGGTGGCTGCCCTGGATGTTTCCATTCAGGCCCAAATTCTGAACTTACTGAACGATTTAAAGGACCAATTTGGTTTCACCTATCTTTTTATATCCCACGATTTATCGGTAGTTAAATATTTTTGCGACCATGTTTACGTGATGAAAAAAGGAGAGATTGTGGAAAGCGGATTGGCCGAAAACGTATTTAACCATCCACAAGAAAACTACACCCGTGAATTAATTAATGCCATTCCGGGGAAAAAATTTACATTTAAACCATGAAAAGACCAATTACCCACCTCACCATGGTAGGCCTTGCCATCCTTTTGGGCCTATGCTCTTCTTGCAAAAGAAAGGACTATGAAAACAAACAGGACATCTATCAAATTACCTTCGATCCTCCAAGTGAATGGATGAACATGGATAAAGTAAAAGAAATGGAAGGAGCCTTCTCGGGCAGAAATGTATGTTTTCTGGATACCAACCAGGAGTATTCCGTTACATTTCAGAAAGACCTTTCCGCTTTTGCAGCCGGACCACCCAAAAACATCAAAGTAAAGGCAATGGTAAAATGTCCGGATATTCCGAAATCTTTCGGACTGGTTGTATCCATAGAAAAACCGGATACCATTATTGAATACCAAATCATGGATGTTTTGCCCCTGATTACCGAAAACAACAAATGGATTGAAATAAATACCAATTACCCGATTAAGAATGCAGATCCTAAGGCATGGATAAAATGTTATTTCTGGAATACGGGAAAAGGGAAAATAATGATTGATGATTTTTCGGTAGAAGGACTTCAATAAAAAAATGTCGGCAACAGATTTCGGAGGTAAAAATTTTTTAACCCGGTTAGATGGCTATTTGCCGCTGGCCTCAGGTTTGATATACCTGTTGCTGATATTGTTTTCAAAAGGCACCACAGATACCGGTGATGGTGTAATGCATTACATCATTGCGAAATCGGCACCTGAACATACTTACTTGTTTTTCGACCACTGGGGAAAACCATTTTTTACCCTTTTGTCGACCGGCTTCTGTCAATTAGGGTATACAGGGGTTTGTATGTTCAATGGATTTTGTATTGTACTCAGTGCATTTTTCGTAATGCGCATTTGCAAAAAGGTTTTGGGTATTCAAAATTCCATTCCTTTTCTTTTAACCTTGTTTACGCCAATCCTTTTTGGTACCGGCTTTGCAGGCCTTACCGAACCATTGTTTGCCTTGGTTCTAACTACAGGCGTTTACCTCTTTCTTGAAAAAAAATATACATGGGCAAGTCTGCTGTTATCGTTTTTACCTTTTGTACGCACCGAAGGATTCTTGCTGTTGCCGGTCTTTTATTTGTATGCCCTAACAAAAAGAGAATGGTTGAGTGGTTTATGGCTCAGCTTTGGAACACTTGCCTATAGCATAGCAGGAAGCTTTGTATTTAAAAATCTTTTTTGGGTGTTTGCCAACAATCCTTATAAAGGGGCCAAAGAACTTTATGGAAGTGGGCCGCTCAATCATTTTATCGTCAATACAGAAATTATTTTTGGATACGCGATGGCAATTCTGTGGTTGGTTGGATTGGTGGCACTTCTGGTAAAAATATTCAACAAAGAGCAAAGAGAATATTTGCCAATGATGTTTATTCTGGTGTTAGGATCATTTCTCACCTATTACATTGCACATAGTATTTTTTGGTGGAAAGGCATAGTAGGTTCGCTGGGTTTACTTCGTGTACTTGCAGCGGTAAGTCCGATGGCTGCTATCGTTGCCGCTGCCGGTGCTCAGGCCCTTTTAGCATTGAAGTTGCCAGAAAAAATAAAATCAGGCATGGTGCTATTGCTAATGGCGTGGCATGTTTACCACCCCATTAAACTCAATCATCCTCCCATAGAACCGGATGCATTTCATAAAACATTGATTAAAACGGGAGAATTTGTGGATGAAAATAAGCTGAATGACCGAAGGTTTGTTTTTGGTTTTCCGCTATTGACAACCATTCTTGATGTAGATTATTATAATCAGGAAGAGCACATTAACATTGATGGTTGCGACAAACAAGATCCGGTAAGCACATTGAAAAAAGGAGATATCATTATTTGGGATAGTCATTTCGGCAAGGAATCCGGGCGACCTTTAGATTTGTTTTTAAAGCATCCTTCCATGAAACTAATCAAATACTTTCGCGAACCTATTTGGGATGGAAGTTTTGAAGTGTATATGATTGAGAAGGTGCAACCATGAGCGGTCAAAAAAAATTCGTGCGGCTGGCAGAACTGAGCCAATACCTGCATTTATTCATAGAAGAAAGTTTTGCCGAAAAGCAATATTGGGTATTGGCAGAAACCACCGATGTTAAAAATTATCCCGACCGGGGCTATTGCTTCCTTTCTTTGTGCGAAAAAAAAGGTAATCAGACCCTCGCTAAAATGGAAGCTGTTGTTTGGCGACAGGATTACCACACAATAGAAGCATTCGAAAAAGCCACAGGAATGGGGTTCAATCGAAATTTAGAGGTATTGCTTCGGGTGAGTGTTGATTATCATGCTGTGTACGGATTGAAACTGATTGTTCATGAAATTGACCCCTCCTTTACCTTGGGAAAAATAGAACTCAGGAAACAAGAAGTGCTGCAAAAATTGTTGTTGGAGTATCCTGAATTAATTCGATTTGAAAACGGACAAGCCATTTCCTACAACCAGGAATTGGAGTTTCCGGCTGTCATTAAACGACTTGCACTCATTAGCGCACCTGATTCAGACGGAATGCGCGATTTCTTGCATGAGTTGCATCACAACAACCGAGGCTATCGCTTTGAAGTAGAATTCTTTCCTGTAACCATCCAGGGAAATTTGGCTGCCGGACAAATCAGCGCTGCCTTTGAAATGGTTTCGGAAGAAAGTTTCGATGTGGTTGTGCTTGCAAGAGGCGGAGGATCAAGTCATGACCTTGATGTTTTTGATAGTTTTGAAGTAGTACTTTCTTTAGTACAATGTCCTAATCCTGTCATTTGCGGAATAGGGCATGAGCGGAATAAAAGTTTATGCGATTTCCTGGCCAGATTGAGTGTAAAAACACCCACAAAAGCAGCTGCGCAAATCATTGAACATAATGAAGCATTTGAAATGGAAATTCTCCATTATTTCCAAAAAATCAATGAATCTGTTCAGGAAATTTTCGCTTATGCGCAGAAAAACCTCAACGACCTGAACTACAGGATTAACATGCAAAGCAAAGTAATGCTGTTGGAGGAAAAGAACCGTTTAGACAGGATCGGCCATCAACTGAAAATTGCTGACCCAAGAATAATGCTGGAAAGAGGATATGCCCTGATTGAAAAGAACGGAATCATTGTTTCGGGAATTGATGATTTAAAGAAAGGAGACAGCATTCAAATCAATCTGAAAGATGGAAAAAAAACAGCTTTGATAGAAAATTAAAAACAAAAGTTTATGGCAAAAAAAACACTCGACTATTCATCGGCACTCGAGCAACTAAAAAAAATTGCTGCGGATTTAGAAAGCCAGAAAGTTCCGCTGGAAAAACTTCCAAAAACACTTGAGGAAGCAGCCGAATTGCTTCAGTTTTGCAGAAATAAATTAAGAACCCTTGAAGAGGGAATGAAAAACGCAGAAGAAAAAACGGAGGGGACGAATAACTAGGAAAACTAAAAACAGAAAATCATGTTGACAGCATTGGGATAAAGTACTTTTCCGGTGATTTTCGCTGCGTAAAATCCATTCCTAAGACCCGTGCCTATTGAAATTCAGAAGTTGATGCCTCAGCTGCTCACTTATTCAAGCGCTTTTTCAAATAGGCATTGAAGCCAATACAAAGAAGAATCAACAGCGTTCCTGAGTAAAACCTAAGCGACATTCGTTCTGCATCGGCAAAAATAAAATAAGCAAGAATAATGGTATAAACAGGTTCGAGGTTAATACTCAACACTACAGTGAATGGACTGATTTCACGCATAATTTTCACCCCGATGACGAAGGTAAAGGCAGTACACACTATTCCCAACACCAACAACCACCTCCAGTCAGCATGCGATACCTCCCAGAAATTATTGCTGAATTCTCCGGTAAACAAAAAATAAAAAGATAGCAATACTAAACCACCGCTTAATTCATAAAATGTTAAACGAAAGGGGTCGTGATTTTTTGTAAGCAAACCATTCAATACGGGAAAAATTGCGGCTAAAAAAGCAGAAATTATTCCTTCGGTCACGCCTGCTGTTGGAATATTATCTTCCGAAAACATATAAAACAAAGCCAAAAAAATCAGCGCTCCTGCCAAGAGTTCATACACTCTTAGTTTGCGTTTAAAAAGCAAAGGTTCAATGATAGCGGTAAAAAAAGTTGAGGCGGCCAAACAAACCACCGCCACCGAAACTGAGCCTTCTTTAATACTTCGATAAAAGAAAACCCAATGCAAAGCAATGATAAAACCTACCCCTGCATAACGAAGAATATCTTTAGGTTGTGCTATTACCGGCCGTTGCGTAAAGAGCAAAAATACCAGCAAGGATAGTATCGCAATGACAAGCCTATACCAAACCAAATTATCTGCCGGCAATGAAATTAGCTTGCCTAAAATTCCGGTAAACCCGTAAATAAAAACCGTTAAGTGAAGAAGAAAATAGTTCTTGTATTGTTGCAGCACAAAAATGAACTTACATGCCTACAATTTTAAACTCTGTTCTTCGGTTTTGCTGATGTTCTTCATCAGAACACTTTACCCCATCTTTACACTTGTTGATGATTTTCTTTTCACCATAGCCTTTGCCGGTAATCCTGGACTGGTCTATTCCTTTAGAGATAATGTACTTGGCAGTTGACTTGGCGCGTTTATCCGACAGGGTTAAATTCGCATTGGCAGCACCCCTGCTATCGGTGTGCGAACCAACCTCTACCTTCCAATTTGGATTATCGTTCATGGCTTTCACCACTTTGTCCAATTCAATGGCGGCATCAGGTCGGATATCTGCTTTACCCAAATCGAAATAAATCGTGTTCAGGTTAATAATTTTACCAATATCAAGACCCAACTGAACCTTTTCTAATTTCAAATCCAGGATTTCATTGACCTTGATATCGCCCGAGCGTTCGAGCTTTTTTTCAAAAGCCAGCGATTTACTGATATAGCCTTCCTTTTCAAACTTCAACTCCATCTTCATGATTTGATTGATGCTATAGTTGCTGAAAGATTTGATGAATTCCCCTGCAGCAGAAGTTTTACCTTCAAAGACAATAGCGTCCTTGCTAAGATCTTTAATCACAACTTTCACATCTGTCATCGGTGCTCCTGTTGCGCTCTCATTGATGGTTCCCACCAAGGTAAAGCCTTCATCTTTGAACATGGGTAAATCCAGTATCAAGTCAAAACCAACCATCTCCTTGGTTTCAACCGGCATGGCCTGATCGAAGTATTTTTTTTCTGACGACATAACGGTATACGTTTCGCCCTTGGTGATGGCGTAAGATGCTTTTCCAAGGCTATCGGTCAGTATTTCTTTCTTCAATTTACCTTCCTTGTCCATGATTTTTATCAATAACTTTTTCATGGGATTTTTGCTGGCTTCATCGAAGGCGAAAATTTTCAACTTGTAATTGGGCTTGGTGTTTTTGAAACGATAAATATCATCGCCACCTCTACCACCCGGCCGATTAGAAGAGAAAAATCCAGTTCTTTTGGTGCCATTATAAATCAGACCGAAATCATCGTAGGGCGTATTGATGGGGTAACCCACATTGTTGGCTTCTTTGGCTTTCTTTCCTTTCCACTCAGCAGCATAAATATCTAAACCACCCATTCCGGGCCGCCCATTAGAGGCAAAGTACAACAAGGAATCACGGTATAAATAGGGAAACAATTCATTTCCTTCTGTATTAACAACGGCCCCAAGGTTTTCCGGATCCGACCATTTGCCCGCTTCGTAGGTGCTTACATATAAATCCATCCCTCCAAAACCGCCCTGCATATCGCTCGCAAAAATCAAGGTGTTTCCATCTGCTGATAATGCCGGGTGACAAACAGAATAATCCGAATTGTTAATATTCAATGATTTGATTTTCTTCCAACCATGAATTTTATCTGTAGCGGCATAAATGGCCAAACGGTTTTGCTTATCCGCACCCAAAGTAACTTTACCATTGATAAAACTGCTTCGCGAAAAAAGCAACATGTTTTCATCCTCGTTCAAACTGATGGGACCTTCGTGGTACTTGGTATTGATTTCCGGTGAAAGTGGTACCGGTGCAACAAATAAAGTATCGGAGGAGGCAATCCCTCTGGAATAAAACAAATCGAAAAAAGGTTCTCCGGTCCATGGTGATTTCGACTTCACATAAGAATCATACAATCCACTGCTGACAAAAGCCAGACCATCCTGGTAGAAGGTAGGTGAGAAATCATTATCGGCAGTATTATAAGGGAAAGGAGAAACTTTGTAATAAACAGAATCGGCCAAAAACTCGGGCATCATTTCAAAGGATTTCAACTTCCTTTCTCCCCGCTTGTCCATGTTGGCTGTTTGCTTAAACTTTTCATAATATGTTTTCGCCTCGGTTAACTTACCATTGGTCTCGAGACTCATGGCATAAAAAATATAATCCTCCGGCTGAACCGTAGGTAACTCAACAATCTTTGCATACCATCTTTCGGTATTCGCCATATCGTTCAACTTCCAATAGCATTGACCCAAATTTTTCATGGCAACTCCATCAGAAGGTTTTTTCTTTAAAACCTGTTCATACAACTCCGATGCTTCTTTGTAGGCAAATTGTTTGTATAGCTCATTGGCTCTGATCAAAGTTAAATTCTGTGCCTGGGTTATGCCGGCAACAAAAAATAGCAAGCAAAAAAGAACCAAAGAGCTTTTTATCCGGGAAAGAAAATTCATGTAGTACCCCATAATTAATACAGCCTTGGTGATGTTAATTTCTTCTTGTTGAAACCAAAATGGTATTGCACAATAATTTCATGGCTTCCTGATTGATTATTTTGCAAACCTGAGGTTGTTTGATCAAAGGCATAAGCAGCTTTAAAATTCCTATTGATGTTTACCTCAGCCATCATGCTCACAGCATCGCGGGTTCGATAAGAAAGACCAACCCCTACCAATTTATAGAAATACACCATGGCATTGATATCGGCCTGCACTGGAGCACCTTTTACTTGCTTCACCAAAAAAGATGGTTTAATAGCAAGCATAGAATTAATGGTGGCTACATATCCTCCCATTACATACAAATGGGTAGCTTGTCTTGCTCGGGTTGGGTCGCCTGTTTGCTTTTTTTCGATACCGCTGTTCAACAAATGAGGAGCCGAAACACCGAACCAAAAATCATTGTTGTACAAATAAGCACCGGTTCCGAAATTGACAGAAAATACACTGGTGTTCTGTGCAAATGAATTATCAAGTGTTCCGTTGGCAGATGTTTTTACATCGGTAAGGTTGATAGAAAAATTGGAGCCAACCGCCTGCAAACCCAAGGCAAGGCGCATTTTATTTAGTTTTAAATGATAAGCATAGGCCAGATTCAGCGAGTTTTGTCGGAATGAACCAATTTGATCGCTGATAAAACTTCCACCCACTCCTACTTTATCATTCTTTAATGGTGCATGCATGTTAAAGGTTGCGGTGCGCGGTGAACCGGGAAAATTCACCCATTGCTTGCGAAACAACAAAGTGGATGAAATATCATCGTGACTACCTGCAACGGCAGGATTAAAAGCCAGTGCATTAAACATAAACATGGAGTAATGCGGATCTTGTTGCGCATTGGCCTTGCCTTGAAAAAGTAAAACCGAAAGTAGAAAACTCAATCGGATAATTCCTGTTCTCATGCCTGTTCTATTTTGAATTAAATTTTTCATGTTGCAACTATTTCCAAACCGTTAAATAACCTGTTCTTGCCTTGCTCTCCCCTTCTACACGAATGATGTAATAATAGGTTGATTCCACCAATCCTGTTCCGGATGATGTGCCATCCCAATCGTTTTGATAGTCGTTGGATGTAAACACCTTGTTACCCCATCGGTTATAGACTTCCACTTCCACCCTTGTATCCTTGGCACCACTGATGATCCAAAAATCATTCACCCCGTCATTGTTGGGTGAAAAACCTTCCGGCACAAAAAGAGTACTGTCGCAACCATTGCCGGTGATGATCAAAGTATCTACCGCATTCGGACAACCACCGTTCAAAACAGTGAGCAAGAAAACATTCCAACCATCGGCCAAAAGACTTACACTTGTTTTGGCACTCTTCGGGTCGTCAATGGTTCCTAAGCCGCTTAACAAGGTCCAGGTTCCGCTGGTGAATGAAGGAATCATTCCATTCAATGGGGCATCACTACCGCAAACCAAAGTATCGCTTCCTGCACTGATGCCAATAAAGGGGTCACCGGCATTGATGACCAGGGTATCGCGCTGTGCAGGACATGCTCCGTTAAAAATGGTCCAAGTAAGCACATTGATTCCGGGCATTACATTGTTGATGATAGAGTTGGGGCTGTTCATATCTGTAAATTCTACATAACCGCTGGCTACTTCCCAATACCCGCTTCCTACCACCGGAGCATTCGCTGCCAAGGCAATGCCTGAACCACAAATACTAAGGTCAGGGCCTGCAATGGCTAAACTTGGAGCAAGAGCAGTAGTAATCTGAATTGTATCTATTGTGTTAGGACAAGTATTATAGGACACTGTCCAAATCAACTGATTCGAACCAAGCGCCAAGCCCGATACAGCAGAGGCCGGGTTATTAACGTCTGCAATGTTGGCACCGCCACTCAACACGGTCCAAACCCCTGTTCCAAGAACGGGCGGTGTTGCAGCAAGTGTGGTGTTAAAACCACATAGCTCGGTATCGTAACCGGCAAAGGCAGGCGAAGGAAACTGACTCACCACAATGGTTACCGTATCGGTGGTTACAATGGTTCCAAAAGTGTTGGTCCAAACAAAGGTGTTGGAACCAACCGCTAATCCACTAACAGCGGTGTTAAACAAGGAAGAATCGGCTATGCTACCCGAACCGGTAATTTGTGTCCAGATTCCGGAACCGAAATTGGGAAGATTCCCTTGAAGCGTTGTAACCGAATCGCACAAAAACTGATCGATGCCGGCATTCGCTGAATCAGGCTGTGGAGTAACAAGGATGAACAAGGTATCGTTCACACAGGCTCCGGGCAAAGGAATTCCGTTATCACAAACCGAAACAATTACTGTATCAACGCCTACAAAAGGAGCTGTTGAAGTATAGATAAACGTTCCATCAGGCAGAAGAACAAGGGTACCATGCTGCGGACCTGAGACGGTGCTTGTATCCACCGTTAATCCGGTACCTTCCACTACATCAACATCCGAAGCATTCGTTATATCACCTGAAACAGTAAACCCCGACATAACAGTAACCGTATCATTCACAATTACTGGAGCATCATTAACCGGCAATACCAAAATAAACAGTGTATCCTTTACACAGGATGGAGGAACCGGAAAACCATTGTCGCAAATTTGCACCACCACAAAATCATTTCCGTAGAAATTAGGCAATGGAGTATACGTATAATCACCATTCGGATTGATGGTAAAACTACCAAACTGTGGCGGTGTAAGAATAACACCGGCATTCAGAAGGGTTGAATCGGGATCAACATCATTGCTCACCATATTTCCAAGGCCGATATTATCCTCCAACATGGTAAGCGTATCGTTCAAAATAATTGGAGGATCATTTTGCGCAAAAACATTAATGATGATAGTATCTGGCAAACAAGTTGGCGGCAGCGGAATTCCATTGTCGCAAACAAGCACAATGGCTGTATCAACGCCAAAGAAATTTAAATTGGGGGTGTAAACAAAATCACCATTCGGCTGAACCACAAAAGTACCATTGCTTGGATTCTGTATTAAAAAGGTATCGGCTGCTAAGGCAGAACCATCCGGATCGAAATCATTGCCAAGAATATTTCCCAGCAATGTTTCATCTTCATTGGTACCAAAATTTTCTCCTAACACCACCAAGGTATCGTTCACTGTGCCAACGTTAAAGAACAAGGTGTCGTTTTCGCAGATTGCATCAGCATCACAAATGATTACAATGGCCGTGTCGATGCCGGCAAAATTTGGATTGGGGGTATAAATTAAATCACCATTGGGCTGCACCACCAAACTACCGTTAGCGGGATCCAACAGCAAAACAGTGTTAACCGTTAAGGGTCCTTCCGGGTCACTGTCGTTGCCCAAAAAATTCCCCGAAAAAGGAGTATCCTCCAACACATTAAAGGTATCGTTATTGATATCGGGAGTATCGTTGACAGGAACAACGGTAATGCTTACTGTGTCGTTGATACAAGCACCATCATTATCACAAACGGCAATAATCAATTGGTCGGTGCCATTGAAATTTAAATTGGGTGTATAAACCAAATTGCCGGCTGCATCAACCGTAGCCGTTCCGTTGGCCGGATTTTGAACCAAGACCGGATTGGCCGAAACACTTCCATCGGGGTCGCTATCGTTCAACAAAATATTCGCATTAAGCGGAACATCTTCAAGCGTTGTTAATTGCTCATTGAACACCAGCGGGAGATCATTGACAGGATTTACCGTGATGAAAACAGTATCATTTACACAATTCCCTTGTCCATCACAAACCAACACCACCAATAAATCATTGCCATTGAACCCGGCATTGGGTGTATAAACAAAAGTTCCGTCGGTTTGGATAATGGCACTACCATTCAAAGGACTTACAAGGGCCGGCAACTGAATAATCACCGGTCCGTCAAGGTCTGAATCATTGGCTAAAATATCACCATTGGCGGCCACATTCTCATTGGTAACGAGGTTCTCATTGTTTACAAGCGGTAAGTCATCAACCGGATTTACCGTTATAAAAACAGTATCATTTACACAAAGGCCATCGTTATCACAAACAGCCGCAATCAACTGATCGTTGCCGTTAAAATCAGGGTTCGGTGTATAGGTTAAGTTACCGGAAGCATCTACCACCGCTACTCCGTTTGCAGGATTTTGTAGAAGAACAATATTCACCGACAGGGTTCCATCCACATCACTATCATTGCTAAGAATATTGGCATTTAAAACAACATCTTCGTTGGTGGATAATTGTTCATTGTTCACCAGCGGAGCATCGTTGATAGGATTAACGGAAATAAAAACGGTATCGTTGATGCAATTGCCGGTGGCATCGCAAACCGAAACAACAAAAAAATCGTTGCCTGAAAAATTGTTGTTGGGTGTGTAGGTAAAAGTTCCATCGCTCTGCATGGTGACAGCGCCATTGGCAGGACTGGTGAGCAAGGGCAATTGCACACTAACCGGACCTTCCACATCAGAATCATTGGTCAACACAGCACCATTCACGGCAACATCTTCGTTGGTAGAAATATTTTCATTGCTCACCAATGGTAAATCATCCACCGGGGTAACAGTAATAAAAACCGTATCGTTGATACAATTCAAATCTGCATCACAAACGGAAACAATTATTTGATCGGTTCCAAAAAAATTAAGATTCGGAAGGTAGGTTAAATCACCGTTGGGCTGAATGATGAAAGAGCCATTGGCGGGTGTTTGCAGGATAGGAATCTGAACGCTTAAAGGAAGACCATCGGGGTCGGAATCATTCAGCAACAAATTGGCATTGAGGGTTTGATCCTCTAACACGGTAAGGGTTTCGTTGTTTACAATTGGAAGATTGCTTAATGGCGATACTTCAATAAAGACCGTATCATTGATACAAACACCATCGTTATCGCAAACGGGAACTACAAAGAAATCGTTACCTATAAAATTCAGGTTGGGTGTGTAGGCAAAATCACCGCTTGCTTGAACAACAACAGACCCGTTCGCAGGATTAATTAAACCGGAAAGGTTGAGGCTTAAAGGTCCTTCAACATCTGAATCATTCCCTAACAAATTTGCAATTAGGACATTGTTTTGTATGTTGCTAAGACTCTCATTGATAATTACCGGCAAATCGTTGATGGAATTGATGGTAATGAAAACCAACGCGGTATCGCAATTTCCGTTGCCATCACACAATTCGTAAACAAAACTATCCGTGCCAAAAACATCGGCATTGGGAACATAATTAAAAGAACCGTTGGTGAATAGCGTTAGGGTACCCAAAGCCGGTGCCTGGATAGGTGTAGTAGTATAGAGTGTTTGTGGGCCATCGGTAGCATCATCGTTGTTGGCCAAATCAGCTGCGCTAATGTTTACATCTTCGTTGGTAATAAAATGGTCGGTGTTGGCAATGGGCGGACAATCAACCGGTGCAAAAACAATGGGATTACCGGTGAAGGCAATTGTACAACCATTGCTGTTTCTTACCACCACTTGGTAAGTACCTGCAGGAAGGTTTGAAAAGAGTGCTTGAGGGGAAAAAGAAAGACCATTATCAATGGAATATTCTGCCGCGCCATTGGCATTGATATCGATGCTTCCATCGCTAAGCGCACCACAGGCTGTTGAAGGATTGGCCGTGATTTGAACGATGACCGGTTTCGGACAATCGGCATCAGCACAATCGGCATCACCATCACCATCATCATCCAATCCGTTATTACAAATTTCGGGGACGAAAACATTGGGTTCACGATAATCTCTTTCATTGGTGCCAAGACCTGCATCAGGGAAAGAAAGAGGTGTTAAGTTGTGATTGATGCTAAAGCCGGGTACTAAATCCCATGCATCATCAAATCCATCAGCATCTGAATTTAAAGAAAGCGGTGCAAAGGGTAACTCACCAACATCTGCCAAAGCATTGGCATTTAAATCGTGAGCTTCCTGCGCATCAGCAACGCCATCATTATCTGCATCCGTATCAAGATAATCCGGCAAATCGGTTCCATCCGTATTGATAGGGGTTAAACCTAGTCCTTCGAATCCCGGCAAACCATCGTAGGCATCATCAATTCCATCTCGGTCGCTATCCAAACCGGAGGGTGCAATCCAGGAAAAAGTTCCCTGCGCTTCTATATTATCCGGAATACCGTCATTGTCGGAATCCGTGTCGAGCCAATCAGGAAAGCCATCAGCATCTGTGTCAGACAAAGGGAAAATGCTTATACCGGAATTGCTCGTAGTTTCAGCCTGGTTGGGCATACCATTGGTACCCAAATTTCCGGTAATAATTCCGTTCTGATAATTATTGGGGGTATTACCACCATTGGCTTCAATGGCATCTAAAATTCCATCGCCATCGGAATCCAAATCCTGAAAATTAGGAATACCATCACCATCAAAATCCAATTGGGAACAAACACCATTGGCATTGAGGGTGCAAAACTGCGCATCATAAAAATTAGTGACACCATCATTGTCGGAATCAGCCGAAGGATTGGCCGTTAAGCAGGAAAATGCCGTTGCCCCGATACCGCATGCTTCAACGAAATCCTGGATTCCATCGTTATCATCATCCACATCTTGATTATCTCTTCTTGTATCAAAATCAGCATTTAGACAACCTGTGGGATAAAGAAAAGGAGCAGTAGAAAAGAAGTCATCGATGCCGAAACGACCCTGACCTCCATTTCCGCGGAAGTTCAAAAATATTCTGAAATGGCCGGTAATTCCGGTAAAGACATGGCTGTATTGAATTACGTTTTGGGTATTCACATCAACAGGAATGCTATCCTGCAAAAGGCTGTTACCATTAAAATCAACCAACATAACCCTAACCCAACGAAGGTTGGTAATGTTGTTGCCATACCATTTGTAAACAAAAGCGAGCGAATCGTTTCCGGTAAAATTAAGGTAAGGTGTTTGCAGTCCGTTAGAGGACGTAGCATTGGCCCCATTGCCCGAAACCATTGAACTGCTTCCTGTGATGGGCAAAACACCGCCATTGTTGGATTGAAATCCGGTAACGCGCCAACACGAACCCCGCAGCACCTGTACAATATTGGTATTGCCATTTACCGGCTCAAAATCCTGAATCAATTGAGCTTTAAGGCCAGGGCTTAGCAACAACAGGAAAAGAAAAACTAAATTTTTCTTCATCATAAACATTAGATTAAATATTCAAAAAAGATTTGTGCCCTTAACCAATCAGAATGCCGGCCATGGAAGCCGACATATAAGAGGCCATGGTACCACAAATCAACGCTTTAATTCCTAGTCGCGCAAGATCGGTCCTGCGGTCGGGAGCCAGCTCCCCTATTCCTCCTACCTGAATGGCAATGGAAGAAAAATTTGCAAATCCACACAAAGCAAAACTAACAATGGTAATTGCTTTTGCACTGAGCACACCACTCTTCATCATGGCCGACAAATCAGAGTAGGCTACAAATTCGTTGATAACCATTTTGGTACCTAACAAACCTCCTACTGCATTGCTTTCTGCCCAAGGAACACCCATCACAAAAGCAAACAATGAAAAGAAGGCGCCTAAAATAGATTTCAATGAAAGCTGTGCCACATCAATACCAATGGCATTCAATGAAAGACCTGTTTGTGCTAGGCCTCTGCCGGCAAAGCCCAAAATGGCATCTACCATGGCAATTAGCGCTATAAAACCAATCAGCATGGCCAATACATTCAAGGAAACTTTTAAACCATCTCCTGCTCCATGCGAAATAGCATCCATCAAATTGGCATGTGCTTTTTTAATTTCAAGTTTTACTTTTCCCTTGGTGGGTGATTGTTCGGTCTCAGGAAAAACAATTTTAGAAATAACCAATGCTCCGGGGGCGGCCATTAAACTTGCAGCCAATAAATAAGGAGCCGGCACACCCATGGAAATATAAACCGCCATTACACCACCGGCAATACAGGCCATGCTGCCCGACATGGAGGCAAGCAATTCCGACATGGTCATGGTAGAGATATAAGGCTTAATCATAATTTGAGCTTCCACCTGACCCACAAAGGCGCTGGCCACATTGGAGATAGCCTCGCTGCCGCTTACGCCCATCAATCGGTGCACAATTTTAGCCACAACGGCTACCACTCTTTGCATTAAGCCAATGTGGTAAGCAATGCTAACGAGCACGGAAACAAAAATGATGGTTGGAAGAATTTTAAGAATAAAAATAAAACTACTGCCGGGTCCGAAAATGCCTTCCAATTTTTTGCTGTCAACGAGCAAACCAAAAACGAAGTTGGCACCTTCATTCGAGA
>JBILVQ010000098.1:0-10786 GCA_044370375.1 Bacteroidia bacterium | reverse complement strand
CACCCCGATTTGTTGTTCTTTACCCAGGGTATAATACAAATTACCTGTGTTTTTGCTAAACAAGGCCATGTTAAAGAGGGAAGGGACAAAAAGGGCGTGTCGATGGAAGTTACCAAACAAATCATCTGGCGCCACGGCAGAATAATATACTCCGCCCCGGGGCAAAACAAAGGCCGAAAGCAGCGGTGCGCGGTTCATTAAACTTATCAATTGCTCTTCAGCAGCGGATGAGGAGTTGCCCCAGCGGTAATATTGCAGCACCTTGGGTAAATTGAGGATATTGCCTTTGAGTTTCTCGGGTTCAAACACATTTTTGAAAATTCGATGCTTGTATTGAATACTTTCCACGTTGGTTCTTGCCGTGTCGGGAGTGGGTTTAAACCGGGGCAGACCAAGTTGATTGGCCAATAAATCATAACCTGCAAAATCAGCTTGATTAACCGGAGGCATAATCAATAGAAAATGACCTGCTTCAACAAATTTGCTGAGTTCTGTAACCAGTCCTGTGCTTAAGGCGCTAAAGTTATTGAGGATAATAAAATCAAACTCGGGGAAGGAGGCAAAATCAATATTCTTTTCATTTTGTTGAACAAATTGAACGCTTGAGTCCTGGCCAAAAAGTGAATAAAGAAAGGTGTTTCCCGACCCTTGGTGCAAATCGAGCACTTTAATTTTGTCTTCCAACACATAAGAAAAATAAAAGTGATTATCGAAAGTAACCGGATTATCTTCCAGGCTCAATTCGCCAAATTTTAGTCCTTTCTTTTCCTGGGTAAAAGCCAAATCTATTTTCCTTTTTTCACCCGGCAGGAGGCTTACATTGGTAACGGCTTTTTGCTTACCATCAATAAGGAGTCGAATGGGAATCTCATTGGCTTCAGCCGTTCCATAATTAATAACCTGTGCAAAAATGGTTGTTTGGGCTCCGGGAAGTTGAACGGGTTCGGCAAACCAGATAGAGTCGATAGCGAGGTTGGCAGAAGGATTCCCTTTGAGGGGGAGAAGAAAAACATTTAAGGGACTTTTTTCAATGGCGTTGAATTTACCAAAGGCCGCGGTTTGAAAGTCGGATAGGAAATAAACCGAGGCAGGATTTTCGCCGGATGAAAACAGGATATCTTTTTGCCTTTGTAGTATTTCTGCAACAGATTTCGAATTGCCACCCGGTTTTACCTCGTCAAGCATTTCAAGAAACTCTTCACGGTTAACCAATCTTTGATGTTTACCTTCAAAATCTTGGGTAAGCAATTGAAAAGCGGTAGAAGGAGGGTAGGCAGAAACAATTTCTGCAGCTTTTTGCTTGGCTTCATCCAACAGCGTGCCCTGTTCACCTACAGTGGCCATGCTAAAAGAGTTATCTATAAAAATACTGACCGGCTGATTGATGTTGCCGTTGATGATTTTTTTGCCCGATAAAAATGGTTGTGCAAAGGCAAGGACCAAGAAGACAATGGTAAAAATCCGGCAGAGCAAAACCAGTAAATGTCTTAGTTTGTTGCGTGAGTCGGTTTCCTCTTTTAATTCTTTCAGAAAACGGATATCAGAGAAATAGACCCTTTTAAATCTTCTGAAACGGAACAGATGGATGATAATGGGCAGAGAAATGCCGGCAAGTGCGGTAAGAAAAGCAGGAAACAAAAAATTCATCCGGGCCCGTAATATTTCTGAAGTGCCCAAATTTACTACAATTATTAGCAATTGTGCCCGGGCGGGTGGAAAACCTTGTTAAAAAGTTAAAATGCCATAGCAATTGCCTCCCCTCAATTACCGTTATGTTTATACAGGTAAAAGCGAAAGAAAATGGTGATTTTGCAGGAAGCAGATTTTACCCTTGAATTGGTTAAAGAAAAGAGCAAATAAAAAATATTATGGCCAGGAAGAAGGAAAAAAAAGTTTACGTTCTCGACACATCGGTGTTGTTGTTCGACCACAATGCAGTAAAAAGTTTTGCTGAGCATGATGTAGCTATTCCCATTTCCGTATTAGAGGAAGTGGATCGTTTTAAGAAAGGGAACGATGTGATCAACTTTGAGGCAAGGGAGTTTATAAGGTTGTTGGATGAAATGAGCAATGCAAGTTTGCTGCGCGAGTGGATGCCGATTGGCGGGAAAGGACTTGGTAATTTTAAGGTTCAGATGGACGAAAAAAGTACTCCGGATGCCAATCAGATTTTTGGGGAGCGCAAAGCCGACCACAATATCTTGAATGCTACCATGCAATTGACCAAGGAGAGAAAAGATTGCAGAGTTGTATTGGTTACAAAGGATATAAACTTGCGTTTGAAGGCAAGGTCTTTGAGTATTCAAGCAGAGGATTATCTTACAGGTAAAGTAAAGGATATTGATCAGTTGTATAAGGGATTTACGGTAATGCAAAATGTACCGCAGGCGGCCCTGACCAAACTCTTTGCGCAAGGATATTGCAAGCCCTTGGATGCAAAGATCAAGGATCCCATTGCCAATCATTATTATTCATTTGAAAGAGGGGAGGTGATTGCCCTTGCCTATTTTAATGCGGCTTCGGGTTTGTTGGAAAGGGTCAACAAAGAAAATGCGCATGGAATAAAGCCACGCAATGCGGAGCAAACATTCGCGATGCATGCGGTGATGAATCCAAATGTTTTGTTAACCACCATTCAGGGGGTTGCAGGAACGGGAAAAACCTTGATTGCTTTGGCAGGGGCCATGGCACAGAAAATGAACTTCCATCAAATCTTTATGGCAAGGCCTATTGTTCCTTTAAGCAACAAGGACATTGGATTTTTGCCGGGAGACATCAAGGCCAAGATAAATCCCTATATGGAACCCTTGTGGGACAATTTGAAGTTGATTCAAAATCAGTACAAGGAAACCGACAAAGAGTTTCAAAAGATCAATGAGATGGTAGAAAAAGAAAAGTTGCATATTACACCTTTGGCTTATATTAGGGGAAGGAGTTTAAGCAACATTTTTTTCATTGTTGATGAGGCACAGAATCTAACGCCTCACGAGGTGAAGACGATTATAACACGGGCCGGAGAAAAGACCAAAATTGTTTTTACGGGAGATATTTTTCAAATCGACACACCTTATCTTGACACGCATAGTAACGGACTGTCGTATTTGATAGATAAAATGAAAGACAATCCTTTGTATGCGCACATTACACTTGAGAAAGGGGAGCGTTCAGAATTGGCGAATGTGGCCAGTAAGTTGTTGTAGGGGGATTTTGCTCCGTAATGGGTAATATCAGAAAACAGTCCATCCTAAATTCAATCATTAGTTATTCAGGGCTGGTGGTTGGATTTTTGAATGTTCTCATTCTTCAGCCAATAATGTTAAAGCCCGAGGAAATTGGGTTGATGCGAATTTTGTATTCAACTGCAATTTTAATCGGCACCATTTTCCCTTTAGGCCTAAACGGAGCCATCATTAAGTTTTTGCCCAAATTCAGAAACAACAGCACTGGTCATGGTGGCTTTTTGGGTAGTGTAATTTTACTTTCCTTACCGGTATTTTTGATTACCTGTTTTTTTCTTTGGCTTTTTCGTGATGCATTTATTGAAAAATTTTCTCTCGAATCTCCAATGTTTGTGAGGTATTTTCATTTTGTTTTGCCAATGTCTTTTTTCATTGGTTATGCCAATTTGATTTCCATTTACCTGTTTGCGAACTTTAAATCAGTTTTTCCATCTCTAATAAACGATTTGTTTATTAGATTATATAGCACGGTTATAATTTCACTTTACTTTGTTGGGTTTTTGGATTCCGGTATGTTCTTTAATCTATTCTTAGTTGGTTACTTTTTACAGTTTTTGGCATTGTTTTTTTACACGCGGACCACTGGAGCGTTTAGCAAAATTCTTTCTCCCGGCTTATTAAATGACCAACGAAAAGATTATAGACCCCTAATTAACTTTTCATTGGTGATGAGTATCATTACTATTTCCAACATGGCATTGAAAAACATTGATGTAATAATGATGGGAAGCTATTTGAATCTCGAGGAGGTTGGTGTTTACTCTATTGCCATTTTGGTTGCAGGATTTATTGAGTTACCAGCATCCGCAATGGGTAGAATTGCAGATAGTAACATTGCGCAGGCTTTTGAAGAAAAGAGAATGGATGTTGTGAGTAAAATTTATTCCGATTCTACCCGCTTATTAATGGCATTAGGGCTTCTTTTATTCATGCTCATTAATGCTAACATAAAGGATTTATTAAGTTACCTGCCACTAAAATATGCTAATGCTGCCGGGGTTGTTTTTGTTGCAGGACTAGCGTCTTTGAGCAATATGGCAACAGGAATTAATAGTTCTTTATTGTTTTATACAAAACATGTACGACTAGGATCTTTTCTTTTGGTAGGCCTTTTGGGCATTAACATATTATTGAATTATTTTTTTATTCCCATTTTCGGGATTATGGGCGCAGCCTATAGCGTTGCCGTCAGCTTTTTTTTCTTTAATTTTTTGAAATTTATCTTAATAAAAAAGTTGTTCGACCTAAATCCTTATGGCAAATTCGTTGTCTGGATTTTGATGGCTGGAGTGGTTTCCTTTGTATTTGGATTTGCCGCAGCGTCAATAGATTTGGTTTGGGCAAAGGTTATTTTGCGAAGCCTTATCATAAGTGTCACCTTTTTCTTTATATGCTACAAAACCAAGGTATTACCTGAGTTTCAGAAATACCTTGGTTTTATTTTCAACGGAAAATTTTTTCCTAGAAATAGGAAGTCTTAACTACTCAACGATGAGCTTTTTACTAATGGTTTGCCCATCAGAGCTCGTTACATTAATAAAATAAACTCCGCGTTCCGTTAAATTGTTTATTTCATAATCATGGTCCTTTCTGAAGATATCAGCTTCATGTTTTTTTCCACCAATGTCAAAAATATCAATGCTAATGACGTTGATATCTTTGTTAACTGTAAGGAAAACTTTTCCATTGCCTGGATTAGGATATACGCTAAACATATTTTCATGCAATGGTTGGCTTGTGATAGATAATTTACTGCTTGTTGGGTAAACAGGAGCATCAGATAGTCCGGCAAAGGAGCTTCCAAATTGTAAGGTTAATCCTGCGGCAGCAAAATTACAACTTGGTCCGGAATTATTTGGGTTGCTTATAACAGCTAGATCATTGGAACCATAGTGCGCAATAAAAATTCTATTATCCGGTGTTCTTTCAAGATATCCAACAGAATAGAGTCCTGTTGACGGAACTGTTCCTACGATGTAAGTGGAACTATCAACGGCTGTCGAATTCCAATTGGTTATATTCGCTTGATAAACCATGTTTTCGGTCCATCGGGTGAAATAAACAAGTTTTGAATCAGGAGAAAATTCTACTCCCCATGCATTTGAGTATCCTTGAATGGAAATAGGATTCGAAATAAGACCTGTGTTAATGTCAAAATCGAAAAATTCAAATTTACCTGAAAAGGCAAGGGCTAGTCCAATTTTAGTCCCATCAGGCGAAATAGACATTTGTCCTAAGGCATTGTGAGATTGCCCGTAAACTCCGGAAACGTGTGAGGAGCCAACGGAACTATTTACTGGGGTAGGGTTTAAGCCCTGATCATCTAGGGTATAAACACTAAAAGTATTATTCCCGAATTGATGGGTTACAATTTTAAATTCCCCTTGTGCATCATTCCAAACGGCAGCTATTTTTTCTGCCGAAGGGCTAAAGAGTAAGTTGTTTTTTGATACTACTTCCCCAAGCCCCGAGGTCACACCCATATCCACAATATGGTACCTTAATCCATCACTATCGGCATACTTGTCAATGGTGAAAATGTAATAAAGTTTTGATTCAGGCTGTGGAACAATTAAGGCCGTATGACCACCGGTAACATCTCCTAACAAGCCGGTGCCATTGACCATTACATTATGATTCTTGTCCCAAACGGTGGTCCCGTTACAATAGAACAATAACTGGCCATTACCATTAGACACGGTGGATGAAATATCCTGACAACTTATAGAACTCTGATATTGAGTTACGGTGCCATTGTTGAAAGAAAGGCCTGCACCATTGCCAATAGACCAATTGTTGAATGCATTGTTTTGTCCAAAAGCGGTTGAGAAAAATAAACTTAGGCCGAAAAAAAATCCAAGTTTCGTTTTCATAAAAGCTGTTTTTGGGTTAAAAAATATAATCAAGTTAAAGTCGATTCCTCTCCTCTAATTCACCACCACTTTTTTGCTTTCAATGCTGCCACCCGAATTTCTGGTGAGAACATATAGGCCTTTGGCAATGTCAGATAAGGATTTTACTTCTGTGCCCGGTTGGTGGTTCCATTCACTGATCAACGCACCGCTCATGCTCATTAATCGATACTGACTCACTTCCTGATCATTCACCCGTAACTCGCTTCCGTTATAAAAATAATTCCATTTTTCAGTTACAGGTCCTTGCCCAGATCCGGTAACAACCACATCGCTTACACCGAAATCGTCTATATCCAGCCAATGCATACCAATCTGAGCTCCCATGTCGAAATAAATCTCAAAAAAAGCACTTTGCCCTACATAAGTATCCAAAGGAATCTCCACATAGGTGAAGTTAGTGGTTGGTGTTCCTTGGGTCAAGGAATCTAAAGAGAAAACAACTGGATCTGGGTTTAGCTGGCTCAGCATTTTTATCCTGAAAATGGCGTCCGAAGCCATAGCATAAGGCACCGTTGGCCAACCAGCACTTTCTACCAAACGGTAGTGGAAATACAATTTTGATTGAAGGGTAAAGGGGCCGATTTCCGATGAGGTGATAGAATCTTTGGGAATAAAGGCGGCTGACTCAAAACTCATACCTTGGGTCTCAAACAACCCGTGGTTTCCATAGGAACGAAAAGAACTAGCGCCACCATACCACTTCGGTGAGCCTAAAGTTCCAGCATTCGGATTGTAACTTTCAAAATCATCAAAAAAAGGATAAATGGCACCGGCTGGCGGTGGAGCGCTAAATCCAAGCTGATGGATAGCAAATGCAAAAATGCTTAGTAGTAAAAGTTTTTTCATAAAGAGGGATTTTTTTATCAAAGTTATAAAAAAATCCCTCTTTCAAAAAAAAATTATTCAGAAAGCAATATTTTTTTGGTCTCCAGACTGTTTCCGGAGTTTCTCCTCAAAAAGTAAATTCCGTTAGGAAGGTCGCTCATAGAATAATTGTAGTTTCCTCGATTCACCTGCCAGGTTTTCACCACCGTACCGGTTACGTTATAAAGGCTGTAGTTAGCTTGCCCCTGATCTTGTAATTGAATGGTTTTACCCCTAAGTAGGTAAGACCAGTCTTTGCCTGTGTTGGCTGTTTTCTTTACCGATACAGGAATAGGTTCACCAATTCTGAAATTGTCGATGTCTAACCAATAGTCTCCACTCGATCCGCGATAAAATACCAACTTAAAATACCTGCCGCTTCCGGGACCACCGCCGGCAAATTGTGGAATGCTGATGGCGAAGTAATTAAAATTGGAGGACAGGGTGTAATTGGATGCGTTTAACTCTGAAACAAATTCCTCAACAAAACCATCGTTTGCATAGATCCTTAAATAGGCATCAGCTGGCAAGGTTGCAGCGAAATTTGGGTACTGGGTTGTTTCTACAAAACGATAATGAAAGGTCAACTCTGTATTTACCGTCATGGAATCAACATATTTGGTAACGATGGAATCTTTCGGACTGTTATCGTTGAATTGGCGGGCCATGGCCGTGCTCGGACTTCCAGCCACTGAATCCAATCCATGACCACCATAGGCCTTAAATGTTGTTGAACCGGCTGTCCATTTCACCCCATCCAATGAACCGGCATTGGGATTATAAGAATCGAAATTGTCCTCAAAAGGATAAACCCCGAAAGGTGGTGGTGGTGGTGCAGCCTGTGAAACCGCGGCTGTAACGATAAGGAAAAGAAAAATGGAAAGTTTTTTCATGGGTAATTCTTACGGTTTTACTTGTACGAAGATATTAATAAATTGGTTTCACCGTGTAGCCTTTTTTTCTGAGCAAAGAAATAACCCCTTGATCACCCCCTAAATGACCTGCACCAACCGCAAAAAAAGTTGATTCTTTTTTGGCCATTTCTTCAATCTTTGGAATCCAGTTCCTGTTTCTGCGGTTCAAAAAACGCTCTTCAAACTGATCGATCCCCGGTGCCTCCTCTTTCATCATTATACTCATCCCGTTTAAATCCTGGTTCTTGTATATGTTAATAAGCTTTTGATATTCTCTTTTGGGCGATTTTCCGTTGCTAATTCCTTCCATTAAAGATTTTACCTGCTGTTCCATGGGCACAGAATCTAATAAGGCCAATTGCTCAGTGATTAGTTCCAACCCAACTTTTTTCATCTTTCTCTTGTCCGCCATCTTACCAAAAGTTTCTTCATAAGATTCTTCATCGCTAATCATTTCTTTCAAAATAATACTGCTCAAATAAAAGGGCTTCACTCTTTTGAATATGGTGATTTTTATACCCGACATGTCTGCTGAATCTTTCATGTATTTTTGCAAATATTCCCATTCCTCTTTTGTAAGTAAATCCTCAACAGTTTTGTTATCGGGTATGATCGTGCTGTTGGCTACCTTTTCTTTCGTTTCTTTATCCATTTCAAGGTCAACTTCCATGGCCAGGGTGCTGCAAGTTTCAAAGGCCTTGCGGGCATTATCGCTAATGACAAGGTCTTTTTTCGGAATCAAATGTATGGTGCCAAACAGGTAGGAGGGTTTGCTCAAACCATTGCCCGAAATTTCCCAGCAAAGTGATTTCTCTTCTGTGCCCGGACCCTGGGCCTGTGCTCCTGTCCATAATATTCCCCAAAGGGCGGTAAGTAAAAAGGTGGGAAGTTTGAAATACATACTTTTTGTTTTTTTACAAAGATAATGGCTTACCGCATTGAAAGGCTTTCCTTCATTTATCTTAACATAATTTCATCAATGAAGATAAAGGCTTCCCCGCCTGCACCAGGATGCCATGCAGGCAATGTTCCGTAGTTTTCAGCCACCACTTTAATGAACCTATATTCCTTTGGCATGCCTTCATAAACAAAGTCCTTAAGAATGGTCTCATTTTCATTATCCTTAATGGAATGGTTTGCTGTAGAAATTAGCTCAAATCTTTTACCATCCACCGAGCCCCAAAATTCTACTTTCTTGGGCATCAGAATCCATGATCGTTGATCTTGTAAAAATCCTGCTTTCATTTCACTCACCTTTTTAAGGCTTCCCATGTCCACAATCGCTTCAAAATTTTGTCCCTGAAATCCTTGCCAATAGCCCTTTCTCCAGTCTTTAGCTCCCCTGATCCCATCCAACAAGCCTTCATCTCCTCCGGCATTGTACTGTGGATTGTAACGACTTAAAATGTTGATGGTATATTGATTCGGACGCTTTACAAAGTTGGCACGTACAACATAGCTGCTATCGCCTTTTCCATTATGCACCAAGGCTTCAATTTGCATACTTTCGTTGACGTCAATTTCTCCTGAATAGTCTTGCCACTCACTTATTTGTATAGGAGTAATTTTTCTGAAAACAATGTTTTGGCCTTCCTCTGAACGAATGCTCAACTTTTGCTTTTCCCTAAAGGAAACCCCTAGCGATTCAATGATCGGAGTCCTTAGATATTTCATCGAGGGCATTTGGTATTGCGACAAATCTTTGTCCTGATACTGATAATTCATTTGCGGCTGCGATGCCATCGCTAATTTTAATTCACCCCCTTTGAGTATTTCTTCATGATTCAGATAAATGCGCATAATCCTTTCTCCATTGAGAAAAGTTGCACTCGGATAAAAGTTTTTTTGTGAAATACCCGGTGCCAGAAAGGTAAATGTTTTGCCATTGCCCAGTTGTAAACTTGCATTGGCGAACCAAGGTGTTCCCATAATGTATTCAACACTTCCCGGACAAACAGGATAAATTCCTAAAGCACTCATCACCAACCAAGCGCTCATTTGTCCGCAATCTTCATTGCCAATTAATCCGTCGGGTTCATTCTTGTAAAATTCATCCATGATGTATCGCACTTTTTCTTGCGTTTTGTGCGGTGCACCGGCCATTGCATACAAATAGGCCATGTGGTGACTTGGCTCATTGCCGTGTGCGTATTGTCCAATTAATCCGGTAATATCCGATTGTGTTCTTCCGGTGGTGGCTGTGCTTGCACTGAACAATTCATCTAATTTTTGTATGAATTTATCGCGTCCTCCCTGCAATGCAATCAATCCATGCACATCTTGCGGCACAAAAAAGGAATACTGCCAAGCATTGGCTTCGGTGTAATGGTTGTTAACTTCCCGCGGCTCAAATCCGGGCAGCCACCCACCGTTAAAGCGTGGTTGCATAAAGTTGGTTTGCGGGTTGAATAGTTCCTGATAATGCAGGGCTCTTTTATACCATGGTTTTGCTTTTTCATAGCCCTGCGTTATTTCGGTAAATCGTGCAATGCACCAATCATCATAAGCGTATTCGAGGGTTTTGGATACCGACTCACTTTCGTTTTCAATGCCAATAAAGCCCTGCTTGCGAAGCGCTTGAAGTCCCTCATTGTTGCGGTTGGCCGAATGTTGCATTGCCGCTAACAATTCTTCTTTTTCTTTGGCGCTAAAGGTTGTTCCTTTTACCAACGCATCGGTAATTACGGAAACGGAATGATAACCAATCATACAATCGGTTTCATTAGATGATAATTCCCAAACAGGTAATCGTCCGCTTTCTTTGTATTGGTCTAAAAAACTAAGAATAAAATCTTTGTTCTGTTCGGGTGCAATTAAATTATAAAGCGGATGAGCAGCCCTAAAGGTGTCCCAC
>JBILVQ010000342.1:0-3016 GCA_044370375.1 Bacteroidia bacterium | reverse complement strand
ATGCGAAAATCTGAGTTAATGTTCCCATAACCTCCACCTCTTGCTCCTGCGGCAGGGCCAAAAGCAGTTTGCCATAAATCTGCATCAGCGTTTCCGGCAGCATCTAACATTCCATTTCCATGCTGACCATAATAGGCGCGTCCTGTTGCGTTGCCTGCACTTACAGTACTTTCCCAAACGTTGGAAGCAAGATCCAAAACACCATAATATCCCGCACCACTTTGTGTTCTTGTTGAGGTTGCATCTGCAAAGCTGCCAACCCGAATAGGGCCAGAATAGATAGCCCCCACGCAATTCGAATTTGGGTTAGAACAAACCTCTGAGGGGCGTCTAATATTAAAAAGCCCTCCAGAAGTCAAAACAATCGTTGTTGTTCCCCATGCATAAGCATCGGTAACTGATGCTAGTGGCCCACGGCAAAGCTTTTCGAATTCCAATTCGGTCATCGGACGAAGGGCCGACCAATCAAGAAATGAGGCTAGGTTGCCTCTTGAAATCCAATTACAAGCAATCCATTGACCATCATCTATTTCATTAAAAATGGAATTATTTTTCAAATTGCAGCCAAACACAGCAGGTGAATTACCAACGGAGGGTGTCTGCATGTGAACCCCATTTCTATTGGAGAAAAACCCGGTATCAGTTGCCAAAGCGGGAGTTCCAACAACCGATTGCGGAGAAATATAGGTACAGCCTGCTTGTTGGTTAGCGGTGAGGGTATTCAAAAAATCAACATATTGACCTTGGGTAAGCTCATACTTCATAGAATAAAAAGCCGCAAATCCCTTTGGGTAAGCTGCAGGAATCGGACCCATTTGATCACCATAGCTAGTTCCTCCTGCATAGGTCAAATTTCCTGCTGCACTCCCAACAATAATATCCGTATGCTCATCGGTCACATAATACGGAGTATTCAAATCAGGAGCGGTATAAAAGGTTCCATAACTACTACGATCCCCTAAATAAAAACTATCTTGAGGAACATAAACCATCTCAATGGCAAAAACACCAATTTCAACATTGTCATTGTCGTTGATGCCATTTGCACCATAATTCCATTGCAATTTTATTCCGCTAGGAGAAAAGGTCCCGCTACCATCTGTACTTCGGTAAACAAAAACACCCAAACAAGGATTGTTAAGGGGATGAAAAACGCTGTCGGGATAATGCAAACCTGGGTCGATGGTGGTACCAACAGGGGCGAAATGGCCCGTGTCATTCAGATAAGCATGTTGCCAATCACCGCCATTAACGCTATACTTAACGAAAACCCATGCAGCATCCCAATTGTTGGGAGCCGAAGATGTCCGCCAGGAATTCTGCCAGCTCAAATCCAGTTGAACCAGATTAAAATTAGCACTGTTATTCGGACCCGCAGTAATATTTTGACCGGTAAGTGAAACATTACTTACTTGAATGTTGTTGGCGTTGGAGAAAGAACTATTAAACAAAAGCGCCACACAAAGCAATATTCTCATTATACGTTTCATAGATATTAATTAAAGTAATTCAAAGTTAAATAAATTTTAGGAAACAAAAAACTCAAGGTTGGGTCTCACGAATTGCAATGGAATTCTTCCACGACTTGTCTATGAAATACATAAGGGCAAAAATAATGATCAAGTCAATAACAAAAGTTCTGGTCCAGTTAATATTACTTCCAATATTCATCATGGAATGAATACCTGCGGTTGTTAGAAAGGAATGGGTTGCCTCCACAAACTTTCCAATTAAAAAGGAGCCACCTACAATCATGATAAAAAATTTCATGTTATCATATTCACTGCTAATAGGAATATGCCAAAGCCACCACATCAAACCAACAAGCAGATAGTTCTTGAAACGACCAAGGGGCAAAAGAGCATTCATCAAATAGCCTCTCCAAAATATTTCTTCGGACAAAGCATAAACAAGAAATACCAATGATATTAAGAAGCCAAATAAATTAGGATTGATGTCAAAGTCGTTCTGAAGCCCTGAGCAGGTAAAAACCATAAGAGGAACCAGAGCAATAATCACGTTCTTCAGCTTATTCAACCCAAGAAAAGTAACTTCTTTTACAATGGTTTTATCCAATTGAAGGGCAATAAGTCCAAGAATTAAAGTAGCAAGACCCGCGGGTAAAAAAAACACTTTTATACAACAGTGTTCCGTCAGTAAGCCGATGGTGAAAGTCTTCGGTCAGGAAGGCATTGAAAGGAAAGGCAAGCAGAACTGCGAGTGTGTAAAAACACAACACATATTTCCAATGAATCTGTTTATTCAAAACAAAAATTTTAAGGATTAAAAGTTATTTTCTCGCCTTCATAATAGCTCTCCTGCCCTGTACTTATCGCAAAACTTACCGGATGATAAATCAGGTTGGCCGAGGCCAGTTGGCTCAAAAGCACAAAACAAAACAATGCTGCTACTTTATTCAAAATATTACTTTCAAAATGGCTTGAAGTGAAACCTATTTAAACCTCAAATACAGAAAAACAGGATTCATTCACCGGTCAAACCTACGTACAAAATTAGCAATTAAAAGATAATACAAATAACAAATTTTCACTGATACAAGCCGTCAAGGGTAGCTGGTCATTTCCGAAAAAAAAACTGAAATAAAACTACGAAGAGCTGATAAAAAACTTCATGTAACCAAAGCCAGGAGCCGGGAATAAACAATAATAATCAGTTCCAATTATCCCACTTTCTTTCTCCCCAAAAAATATTCCATTGTATGCTTACTGAATGCTTTACCTTAACAAAGTCATTGTTCGTAATGTTAAAACTGTAACCATAGTTTACATTCAATATTCCAAGGTAGCTGAATCCCACCTCATGTCGGTATTTGATACTTGCATTATTAGCAAAATCTGTCACATATAATAAATTAAGTCTTGAAAGACAGATTGGGGGAAGAAAAGGATCCAATTCAAATGAAATCTTTGGAGCATAAATCAATTTATTTTCAATAATATTGGATTCAGCGGGAAAAATATTGTAAAATTCCATTCCAATACCATACTGGTTAAAG
>JBILVQ010000341.1:0-3021 GCA_044370375.1 Bacteroidia bacterium | reverse complement strand
TCTTAGGGATTTCGATCATGCAAAGTATATTCAGGTTAACAACGAGCCAAGCACCTATGATGAATTTGTTGGCTTGGGTTTAAAAGATTATTTCAATGGTTTGGGCATTAACGAGAAAACCAATTGGAATGATACCTACACCAAGTTAGGTCTTGTGCAACTGGGTTTGTTAGACCGAGCTAATTTCGATAATCCTGAAGCAATATTGGCGGCCAAAGCTCTTTATGACAAAGATAACGTTTACCGAAATAAGGCATTTTTGAATTTGAACGAGGCAGCCGTTGCATCAAGCCAGGCAATGCCCAACAATTGGAACACGGTTACACGAAAGGCTCCATTAAATTTTTCTCAAAGTTTTAGTATCGGTAACCAGGTGATGTTGTTTAATCGTCCGTTAGGATTTATTGCCGGTTTCAAATATTCTTCAAATGTTCAGTATGATTCACTATCTGTTTTGAACAGGGCCAATGTGGATGCAACCGGAGCCAATGGTATTGAAACTAGTGCGATTCAAAAAATTGCCCGTGAAACGAATGGTTGGAGTGCGTTGGTAAAAATGTCTTATAAATTAAACCCAAATCATACTTTTTCTTTGTTGTTTATGCCAAATTTTACAGGAGTAAATAACATAAGAAGTTCTGTTGATTCTTCAGGAGGTATTTATAACTTATTTACTAAGGATCAATTTTACGAACAAAGACGACAATTGGTTTATCAGGCAAAATCAGAGCATTATTTTCCGGCAACAAAATCAAAATTGGAAATTAACTTATCACAAACTTTTGGTGAAAGTGCAGCTCCCGATTTCAAGAATCTTCAATATGCCAATACACCGGGAACAAACCAGTATCAAATTGGCGGATTGCTTGCTATCAGAAGGTTGTATCGATACCTAACGGATGATTTGTTTGATTCTAAGATAAAATGGGAAATTCCTATTTATGAAAAGCCGGGTTTAAGTAGAAAAATAAAATTGGGTGCGGGCTATTTGTTCAATGAAAAGGAAAGCAGGCAGTACGAATATTTTTTAAACTATGGACCCTATGGAGATCCATCTTTCCTCAACAACGATATTGATGGTTATTTTGCCCTCGAAGATTTTGGTTTTTCCAAACAAATTATTGATGGTAGTGAGTTGCAAACCATCAATAAGTTTTACCGCAGGGTAAATCTGGACTCATACCGCACCTTCGGAAATGCCAGTATTATTTCGGGATTTGCCGGCACCGATTTTGCCATTACACAAAGGTTGCGCACCAATGGCGGGCTTAGGATAGAACAAGCAAAAGTATATACGGATGTTTTTAAATTTGATTCATTGGGCTATGGAGTAAATGACCCGCGAAGATTTCAGTTGGAGGATATTTTTATAGTCAATCCCGGAAGTATTGATGAAATCAGCATCCTTCCAAGTATTGGTGTAATTTACAAATTAATTGATAAAGAAAATGCACCGATGAATATTAGGTTGAATTATAGTCAATCGGTTGCCCGTCCAACCATCAGAGAACTTTCAGAAACTTTAATCTACGATTATGAGTTTAGAAATTTCGTTTTCGGAAATGCTCAGTTGAAAATGGTGGAGATAAAGAATTATGATTTTAGGGTTGAGAATTATTTTGAGAATGGCGATAATATTTCCTTGAGTTTATTCTACAAAGATTTTAAAAACCATATTGAATTAATTAAAACGCCACAAGGGTTTACTTGGCAAAATGCAGAAAAATCTGAGGTGAAAGGTCTCGAATTGGAAGGGAGAAAAAAATTGTTTCGCGATTTCGAATTTAGAGCCAATGTAACCCTTGCATCTTCAAATACTGGATTCGTACAGAATTTTCTATTCGTTAAGGATGGCATTAAATCCTACACGCCCATTGATACCATTTCCCGACAAATGTTTGGACAGGCACCTTATGTTCTGAACGGTTTACTTACCTATACCAATGACTCTATTGGTTTTAGTGTTGGAATAGGATATAATGTGCAAGGACCAAGACTAGTGCTTGTTTCCACCGATTTAACCCCCAATGTTTTTGAAATGCCCAGACATTTGGTTGATATAAAAATTTCGAAAGACTTGGGTAAGTATTTTGTGGTTAGTTTCAATATAAAAGATTTGTTGAATTCACCGGTTAGGAGAGCATACAAGTACCCTGAAGGCTACACCTTGGATTTCGATAGGTTTCAGTTCGGAACCAATTACATTTTGTCTTTTGCTTATAAATTGTAACCATGAGATTTCGACCTTTTCCACTTCTTATAATCTTGCTTTTGATTTGTTGCAGCCATTCCCTTATGGCACAAATTGAAAAAGTATTTATTGAGACTTATTATATTACTGATGCCAACGATGCAACGGACACCACTGGAGGAGGCATTGATGCAGGAACAAAAACCTATCGAATTTATGTTGATTTAAAACCGGGCTCAAAAATTCGAAAAATTTATGGAGATACCTATCACCGACTTATGTTCTCCAGTACAGAAGTTTTTTTTAATAACAAGGTGGACGGTTTAACCTTTGCCAAGGATTTCAATAGAAATCGCTTTAAAGAAAATACCGTTGCTCTAGATACGTGGCTCACAATAGGCCAGGTTTCTCAACAAAGCACAAAGACTTATTTCGGTGTTCCTAAACCTGCAGATAGAGACGGTTCGTTTATTGGCGGATTAAATAGTGATGGTGGAAGTGCAGCCATTGCTCAAGGACTTCTTGTAAACAGTGATACGGAAATGGGAATTCCATTAACCACTGCTGATGGAATTGATACCATGTTGGCAGAGCCAAACAATTGGGCCCATTACGGATTTCAGGATTTTGCCACGCAGAATGATTCAACCATCTTTGGTTCCCTGGTGCCGGGAATGAGTTTTGTAAGCAATAATGCCGGCCTCATTAATTCTGCAGGGATTGGCGGTGTTATTCGTGATACCAACCAGGTGTTGATTGCTCAATTAACAACACGCGGAGAACTATCCTTTGAAATCAATCTTGAAATTGAACAATTGGATGGGGTTTTT
>JBILVQ010000340.1:0-3028 GCA_044370375.1 Bacteroidia bacterium | reverse complement strand
TTATGGTGCAGGATTGTATTTGATTCATGAGAAAGAAATCACTTGTCTGAATGATTCGATAGGTTTTCCGGATAACAATATTTTGAGTATTACCCGTATTGCGCGCAATCAGTTTTTGATTGGAACCGGAAAGGGTTTGCTACGGATGAACTTATTCCCTTTTCAATTAAACGTGATCAACAAAAAAGATGGATTGTTTTTTGATGATTTTCAATCCTTGGCAGCTGCATCTTTTTCTCCAAAAGGCGAGGTAAGTTTTGGTTCAGGAGATGTTCTTACCATCCTAAACAACATCAACCAGCGGAAGTCAATAGACCTAAAACCCCGGCTTTCGGCCATTCAAGCCGGGGATTTCATGCTTTACTCGGGTTTGAATGAAAGCATCCAAGCTTCCACAATGGGCATGAAGAAGGAAATTCCTTTTCGGAATAATCGTTTGAAATTTTACTTTGGCTACAGTGGTGGAAGGATGGAATCGCAGGACCAAGAAATTGCTTATCGATTATTGGGTGCCGATGCTCATTGGAACTACGCAAAAAACATTGCTCACCACGAATACAGCAATTTATTTGAAGGGACGTATCGGTTTGAATATTGTATTCGATTGGCATCCGGTGATTGGAGTGAGCCGCTTACTTATTCATTGTTGATCATGCCACCATGGTACAGAAGTTGGTGGGCTTATGGTTTGTATGTTTTACTTTTCATTGGATCCTTGTTTGGTTTTGCTCAATTAAGAAACAAACAATTGATTGAAAAAAACTTGCGTTTGGAAAAAGTGGTGGAAGAAAGAACCCGTGAGGTGGTTATGCAGAAGGATGAAATTGCGGAGGGCAAACGTTTGGTTGAATTGCAGCATGCAGTGTTGGAAGAAAAGAACCACGAGATTATTCAGAGTATTAATTACGCAAAACATTTGCAGGATGCTATTTTGCCATCTGCTTTAGCCATTCGTGAAAGCTTGTCGGATTATTTCTTGTTGTATCTACCCAAAGACATTGTAGCCGGTGATTTTTATTGGTTTGAGCGCATTGAGAAGGAGGGGCTTTCGTACTTGTATTTTGCAGTGGCAGATTGCACCGGACATGGCGTACCGGGAGCGATGGTCAGTGTTGTTTGTTCCAATGCTTTGAACAGGGCTTTGCTGGAATTCGCGATTACTGAACCTGGTTTGATTCTTGAAAAAGTAAGGGAGCTGGTGATAGAAACTTTTAAGAAAAGTGAATCGGAAGTGAAGGACGGAATGGATATTTCGCTTGTATGTTATGATCGCGCCAATAAGGAAATAAAATGGGCAGGGGCTAACAATCCCTTGTGGATCATCAAAACGGGTAGTGAAGAAGTAATAGAAATTAAAGCCGACAAGCAGCCTGTGGGTTTGCATTTTGACCCGAAGCCATTTACCACGCATACCATAAGTCTGGCAGCGGGCGATTGCTTTTATTTGATATCGGATGGATATGCTGATCAGTTTGGCGGACCGAATGGCAAGAAATTTAAGAGTGCTGTTTTTAAGCAATTGTTGATCAGCATAAGCGCCTTATCCATGTCGGACCAGGAGGAGAAGGTTGCCGGTGCTTTCCACCAATGGAAAGATGGCTTTGAACAGGTGGATGATGTTAGCGTATGGGGTGTGAGGGTGCTTTGATTTTTTTATTGACTGCTTTAAGTTGGCGCAGTGTAGACATTCATTTCATTGGCGCTTAGATACTATCGCACCAAAACAAAAGCTCCCCAATAATAGGGGTCATAATTTTTGTTTCTCAAGTTTTTTTGCGTGTTTCTGAATGCAGTTTGTATGTTCTTGGTTTGTAATAATTCTCGGTAAAAAATTTCCATAAATGCTGCGGTTTCCTGATCGGGTACCTGCCATAAACTTATTAGCAAATGATCGGCACCTGCCATTTTTAAGGCTCTTTGTAAACCATAAACGCCTTCTTCTTTTTGATAATCTCCCAAGGCTGTGTTACAGGCTGAAAGAACCACTAATTTAGCATAAGAGAGATCCATCAGTGAAATTTCTTTTGCAGTTAAAATACCATCTTCCTCCGAGGAGCCTTTTTCACTGAGCCAGGTTTCATTGGCATTGGCAAGGACCAATCCTGAACGCATTAAAGGATCAGGGTGATGAATGAAATTCCAATCGGCATAGATTTTCGTTCCCCTGAAGGCGAGTAGTTTTTCTTGCAAATTTTCGCGGTTAAGCAGTGGGTAAGCATTTTGATTGCGTGGGTTAGGAAAATAGAAACCATGCGTAGCAATGTGGATGACTTCCTTGCCCATAAACGCTCTTTTTATTCGCTTTTCGCTGGCAAAATTTCGGTAAAAGGATTTTACAGAAGCAGAATCTTTGGAGAGCAAATTTTGAATTATGTGTATTTCCTCTAAAGTGCCCGGCAGGAAGCTCCAAGGTTGGGTTTTACTGCTGTCGGCACTATAAACAATCCCTCCTGCTAACAAAAATTTATCGGTAGATTCAATGTTTATTTTAGCACTTGTGAGCAATTGACCTGTTGAATGCAGTTGCTCCAATTCATAGCGGTCAATCAACATTTCTCGATCATTAATAAACAAAGCCCCAAAGGAGACCTTGTTGAGAATTCCAGAAGGGGAATAATAAATTTTACGGATGTTTTGCAGATGCTTTTCTAGCGGTTTAAATATTTTATTGTACAAGGTGGAATTAGGACTGAGTTGCGTTCCATATTTGCTTCGGATGTGATCATAATCTTTTGATGCCTGTTGTTGGAGGAAATCGGCCAAATCCTTTTCATCGCCAAGGTCAACAAAGATGGGTTGTTCGCTATCTTTGCGGATTAACAGTGCAGCCAATTTTCTTTTGGTAGAATCGTTGTACAATGGGTAATCAATAAATTCAATGGCCACTTCATCCTCAAGCAGTTTTTCTTGAATTTGCTGCCACTTTTTGTTGCCAACAATGTTTGTAGTTTCATTTCCTACCAATAAGGCACCAATTTTTCTTTCTATTTCTTCCAAGGACTTTTCCATTTCTGTGGTTTCATTTGCA
>JBILVQ010000097.1:0-10879 GCA_044370375.1 Bacteroidia bacterium | reverse complement strand
CTTGGATGTGAAACAACATAAACATCGTGTGCTGCAATTGCACCGGATAAAGAAATATATCCCAATGGCACGGAAGCCCCATTGTTATAAACTGCCAATTGGTATCCACTCAATGGAACGGTAAAATTGTTTGGATTATAAATTTCGATGGCCTTATTGTTAACAGTACCTTCAACATATTCGGAGATAAAAAGCTCCTGACAATAACTATTATCGGTGACACTTACGAAACAAGGCACGTAAATGGTATCGGTGCCAAACTGATTGGCTACAATTAAAGTTACATCATAACAACCCGGGGTTGAATAGGTAACGCCAAAAGGGTTTTGGTCTGTTGAAGTAGATGGATTTGCACCTTGGAAAATCCAAAACCAAGAAGTTGGAGAATTTTGAGAATCATCTGTAAAATCGATTCCTGTTGTACCAACGGCAGCAGTGAAATTAGCAATTGGCGGTAAACCGGCCGGATCAGCGATACTGATAAAATAATCTTCGGTTTCACCCGAAAAGAATTGGGTACAGGCATCTACTGCGGCATTGGGTGAGCCGCTGGCTCTTGATCTGATTCTGATTCCGGTTAGGCCAATGGCAGCATTCGCAGGCACGGTAATATTTACTGTGTAAAGTTGATTAGGAACAGAAGATGTGGTGAATTGATTCCACTCAGTGGTTTCAAAAACACCATTTTGATTGAAGTCAACCCAAATAGACATAATACTGGTACCTGCTGAGGACATCGTGAAAGAATAGGTGTTACCTCTTAGCAGTTGCGTTGTGAAATTTCCTGAAACCGGATAAAGATTGTAAGCCTGACCGGAAAGGTTGGTACAACCGGAATTCAGGTTCGTAAGGGAAGTTCCGGCAATATAAAAATTGCTGATGTTGTCGGTTGTAGAACAAGCGGTTCCATGAACCGGTGTACAATAGGATTGGCCATTGCTACCTCCTTGCAAGAAAACGTTATAATCTTCCGTTTCACCATAGGTATAATCTAAACATGGATCAAGGCTGGTTGTATTGTAAACACAACGGACGCGCATCACGGTTGCACCATTGATAAGACTTGGCGGTGGAACGAAATTCGTTAAAAAACTTTGAAAGCCTGCGGTTGCTTGAGCCTCATAAATTTTCTCACCAACATCCGCGAAATCACCATCATCATTATAATCAATCCAAGCAGCATAAACATCTGCAGGGTCTGCCCCACCTGTAATGGTCAATGACTGGGAAACATTTGCCGTAAGCGTACAAACAGGGCTTGTAAAATAAGTGTAGCTGGGTCCACCCTGAGCTCCTGAATTGGTATTTTGAATGGGTCCCATTTGAACGCCATTGATATAGTCGTTAAAATTCGTTCCGTTGGTAGGATTTGGTGCACAATAACCAGAGCTGGTAACGGAAATGGCTACATTATAATCCTCCGTTTCACCGTAAGTAAAATTTGCACATGGATCGGTAGTGGTTTGACCGTAGTTGCACAAAACCCGCATTCTAGTGGTACCAGAAACTGCCCCAACAGGAACCTGAAATGGAAAGGTCAAGGTTTGGCTAGCCGTTGTAGTGCTTTGTGCCCCAATATCCTCACCTGCATCGTAAAAATCTCCATCACCATTAAAATCTATCCATACCGCATAATTGTCGGTAGGGTAAGTTCCTGATTGCACGGTTACGGTATAATTTCCAGAGACATTCAAAGTGGCCACAGGCGTGGGATAGTAATTATAATAAGGAGCGGCAGAGGCACCGGTGGTATTGGCAATTGAACCCAGTGCTACAAAATTGATGTAGTCATTGGAACCTGTACCTATACTGTAATTGGGCACACAATAAGATCCAACGGAAGTAATATTAATGCCGTAATCTTCTGTTTCTCCGAAAGAATAAAAACCACACGGATCAAGCGTTCCTGCGCTGGCATTTACTGCTCTTACCCTCATTCTGGTTGTGCCCAAGGTTGCCCCGGTTGGCACAGAGAAATTGATAAAAGCAGAGGTTTGGGAACCCATGGTAATTTCACCTAAAAATTCTCCTGTATTAGAGAATACGTTGTTTTGGTCGTAATCGATCCAAACACCATAACGAGTGGTAGAAACGGTTCCTCTTAATAACAACACCTGATTGAAGGATCCACGCTGTAAAGACGTTGAAAACACGGTGGAGTAATTGGTGTAGGAAGCCGCAGAAAGGCCACCGGTAAAAAGGTTGGAGATTCCATTTAATTGAACCCCATCAATATAATCGCCTGAGGATGGCGAAGAGGAGGAACCGTACTGCGGGGTGCAGTATTGGGCTTGCAGTGATAGACTCCACAGCGACAAAACCGCTGTGAGGGCTAGAAAGTAGATTTTTTTCATTTTTCTCATTATTTCGATTTAATTACTTACTTGTTTGCTTATGCTGAAAAGAAAAGTCAACACTTTAACATAAACGAAATTCTTCTCTTGGGGGAGCCAAAAAAAAGTTCATTCGTTTGCATTTATTTTATTTTCAGACCATTAAAAATTCGAATTTCCACTGAAATCATAATTTCGGGTGAATTTTCGATGAATTTTGAAACAAATATAATCAATTGACAAAAATGCCCGACAAATGTTAGAAAATCTCCAAATTGTTTAAATCTGATGGAAAAGGAAATGAAGGTCGGGCATGGTAGTGAATTAGGAAGTATTAAATTCGTGCCCTTCTGAATAAATCAAATGAAAAAAATACTGATCGCCAACCGTGGGGAAATTGCATTAAGGATCATGCGTACCTGCAAGGAAATGGGTATCAAAACCGTTGCCGTTTACTCTGAGGCCGATAGAAATTCAATGCATGCCCGCTTTGCTGATGAGGCTTATTGTATTGGTCCTCCACCCTCTGCCCAAAGTTATTTGTTGGGAAATAAAATCATCGAAGTGGCCAAGGCTTGTGGGGCAGATGGAATTCATCCCGGTTATGGTTTTTTATCAGAAAATGCCGGATTTGCTGATGCGGTAAAAGCTTCAGGCTTAATTTTTATCGGACCTTCCGGAGCTTCCATGAAAATGATGGGCGATAAATTATCTGCAAAAGAGGCGGCCAGAAAACATCAAATCCCCTTGGTTCCAGGTTCTGAGGGTGCCATTATTTCATTGGAAGAGGCCAAACAAACGCTTGCAAAAACCGGTTTTCCTGTATTGATTAAAGCATCGGCAGGTGGCGGTGGAAAAGGAATGCGCATTGTGGAAGGAATGGAGGATTTTGAGGAGCAAATGAAGATGGCCATTGGGGAAGCTAAATCAGCCTTTGGTGATGGTTCAGTCTTTATTGAACGTTATGTGGCCGGACCAAGGCATATTGAAATTCAGGTCCTTGGCGACACGCATGGAAATGTAGTTTATTTGTTTGAAAGAGAATGTTCAGTGCAAAGGAGGCACCAAAAGGTAATTGAAGAGGCGCCATCATCTGTCCTTACTCCTGAAATCAGGAAAGCCATGGGTGAATGTGCGGTTAGAATTTCTAAAGCTTGCGGATATGTTGGTGCCGGCACCGTTGAATTTTTAGTGGATGAAAATCTTGATTTTTATTTTCTTGAAATGAACACCCGTTTACAGGTGGAGCATCCTGTTTCGGAAATGATCACCGGATTGGATTTGGTGGCCGAACAAATCAAAGTTGCCAGAGGCGAAAAACTAAGTTTTACACAGGAGGATTTACACATCAAAGGTCATAGTATTGAAGTGAGGGTATATGCTGAAGATCCGGCTAATAATTTTTTACCGGATATTGGAAAGTTAAAAACTTACAGACGTCCACAGGGTTTAGGAATCAGGGTTGACGATGGTTTTGAAGAAGGCATGGACATTCCGATTTATTATGACCCCATGATTGCCAAATTAATCAGTTTTGGAAAGGACCGCAAGGATGCTATTCAAAAAATGATTAGAGCCATTGATGAGTATGCAATTACCGGTGTTGCCACTACCCTACCCTTTTGTAAATTTGTATTGCAACATGAGGCCTTTACCAGTGGTAACTTCGATACCCATTTTGTTGCCAAATATTTTAAGCCGGAAATGCTGCAAAACCAAAGTGAAGAACTTGAGAAGGTAGCTGCTTTTGCGGCTGCGTTTCTTTGGGAAAATAATCAGCCGGTTAAAAAAATGAAGGAAAGCGCCAAACCGGAGCAGCCCATTTCGAATTGGAAAAAGAAGCGTTTGCAATAAAATCTTTAGGCCAAGAAACCATTTTTATTGTTCTCTGCTTCGTATGAAGTTTTTAAAATCGTTTCCATAGCAACCAAACATCAACTTGCTAACGCAGGCTTGATAAACCGCCATCTGCTTTTAAAATCTGTCCGGTGATAAAATTTGCACCCGGCGAAAGCAGGAATAAAACCAACTGCGCCACATGGTTTGGATCACCGATGCGTTGTAAAGGATGACGCTTGGCAGCGGCCATTTCCTTTTCAGGAGAATTCAACAACGAGGCTGCAAGTGGGGTGTTATGAAGGGATGGTGCAATGGCATTTACACGAATGGTGGGTGCCCATTCTGCTGCCAGCGAAAGGGTTAGTCCTTCCACTGCGGCTTTGGCAGCAGCAATCGATGCATGAAAATTCATTCCTGTTTGAGCAGCCACAGAACTAAACAGTAGCACGGAAGGATTAGTTCCATTTTTTAAAAGTGGAAATGCCTTTTGCAAAATTTTCACCGCTCCTAAAAAATTAATTTGCCAATCATTTAAAAAATCCTCCTGACTAAGGCGATGGAAGGGTTTGAGACGAATAGAACCCGGACAATAAATCAAGTGATCGATGCTTTGAATTTCATCGGGAAGAGGCTCATCGCGGGTGACATCGAATTCAAAAAAATGGTGGTAGGCAGCATGCGAGGGTGTTTTGCGGCCTAATAAAGTTATTTGATGTCCGGCTTCGATGGCATGATACGCCACGGAGGCACCAATGCCGCTGCTACCTCCTACAATTAAAATATTCATGACCCTATAACAAAAAACAGGGCATGGTGTTCAAAGAACTTATGTGGAAAGAGTGTTGTAAGTTTTAAAACTTAAAGTTTAATTAAGAATGCATTGAATAAATTCAATCCAATGATGTTACATTTGGTACGCAAAAAAATACAACATGAAAAAATTATTTTTGGTATTTATTCTCCAGCTTTTTCTGCAAATTCCGGCAATTGCTCAATCCGGTATTGTATCCGGACCCATGCTGGGTTATGTTGAACATCAGGAAGCGTTGATTTGGCTGGAAGTAAACAACAAGGTTCGCAGCATTGAAATAGAATTTCAAGAAAAAGATAAACCCGAAAGCCGAAAAAAAACAACGTACAAAAATACGCTGGAGCAAGATTTTAATCCGGTTAAAATTGTGTTGACCGGTTTAATGTTCAACAAAAGTTATGAATATAGAATTATCTTGGATGGAAAAGAATTAAGTAGTGATTTTCCCTATAAGTTTAACACGAAAAAAGTTTGGGCACGTTGGAGTAAGGATGAACCGGGAGATTATTCATTTCTCTTTGGATCATGCACCTATCTGAATGAAACACCTTTCGACAGGCCCGGAAAACCTTACGGACAAGACCCTTCCATATTAAAAACCATGGCCGAAACACCTGCTGATTTCATGGTATGGACAGGAGACAATATTTATTTAAGGGAAGCTGACTGGACAAGCCGTTATGGAATTTACAGAAGGAACTCTTATAACCGCTCTCAGCAAGAAATTCAAAAGGTTTTGCAAGTTAGACCCAATTATGCCATTTGGGATGATCATGATTTTGGACCTAATGATTCTAACGGTTCCTTTGATATGAAAGAAGAAACCCTTGATGCTTTTAAAGATTACTGGGGAAATAAAACCTATGGCGAGGCGGATAACCCGGGTATTTATGGTCGTGTAAATTATTTGGACACTGAGCTATTTTTGTTGGATGACCGCTATCATCGAAGCGCCAATCAATTGCCTGACAGCGTTAATGGTCAGCCCAATCCGGATAAACATTTTTTAGGCAAACAACAATTGGAATGGTTAAAGAATGCATTGATCAGTAGTGATTACAACATAAAATTTATTGTTTGCGGCAGTCAAGTAAATAATAAAATGGCTGATAAAGAATGTTTTTCAAAGTACAGTTATGAATACAATGAATTGATGAAATTTATTGTCGAAAATAAAATCAGAGGTGTGCTTTTCTTAAGTGGAGACAGGCACTTTACAGAATTGTTAAAACTAGAACAACAGAATTTTTATCCCCTATACGAGTTCACCAATAGTCCAATTTCTTCGGGCGTTTACACCGGTGTTGTTAATACTGCGGAGGCCGGCAACCCTATGCGCGTTGAAGGAACATTGTTAACCGAAAATAATTTTGGCAAGGTAAGCATCAGTGGTCCAGTGGCCGACCGAACCATCACCTTTGAAAGCATCAACGGAAAAGGGGAAGTTAAATGGAAACAACAAATTAAGTTGAATGACTTGAAAGTCCAATCAAAGAAATAAGAAGGAAAAAATCAATGGATAAAGAAGCCTTTTACTGTGTTTCATTTGCTGAATTAAGGCCGGTTGATTTGTACGGAATATTGGCTTTGCGACAAAATGTTTTTGTTTTAGAGCAGACCTGTTTTTACGCAGATTTAGATGGAATAGATTTGGCATGCCATCACCTTTTTAGAAAAATAAATGGCAAAATTATTTCAACGGCAAGGCTGGTACCACCTGGGATAGTTTATGCAGAAGCCTCTATTGGCAGGGTATGTACAGCCATTGAAGAACGTAAAACCGGTGAAGGAAAAATGTTGATGCAAACGGCAATTGAACAAACGGAAAAGTTATTTGGTAAAGGCGGAATAAAAATAGGCGCACAATTATACCTAGAAAAATTTTACAATAACTTTGGTTTCATTCGTGAAAGCGAACCCTATGATGAAGATGGGATTTTGCATATCAAAATGAAGCGAGAATAATTTTTCATCACGGGTCAATTTTACCTATTTAAGGATGAATTATACCCCCAAGGCAAAAAGCGAAGGTCATAGCTTTGTCCTGAACAAAAAACAAAAGATATGAAAAAGCTCATCTTGATTCTTTGCGTGGTTGCTGGTTTGAAAACGGCTACAGCACAAACATGGACAACCATTTCGGTTCCTACCAATAAGAAACTTCATACCATTGATTTTCCGAGTAATCAAGTAGGTTATATTGGAGGGGCGGACAGTACCTTGTTGAAAAGCACAGATGGAGGACAAAGTTGGCAGCTTGTTAATCCAAGCGGTATTACATGGTTTTTAGGTGGTTCTGACATACAAAAAATACGTTTTGTAACAGAGCAGATAGGATTTATGACGGTTGGTCCTTACGGAGGAACCTATAAAACTACTGATGGAGGAAATTCATGGACCGCCTTGAGTTTAAGCAATGGTTTGTGTTTTAATGAAGGCCTATATTTCTTTGATGAAAACAATGGCTTCATTGGCGGAACGGGTTGCTTTCAGGGAGAAATGATAGACCAAATGCAGTCAGGGAACATCGTTTCCTGTACGCTGAACGCTGCGTCCATCGACAACAGCAGCATGATTACCGATATTGACTTTTATAATTCAACCTTGGGTCTTGCTTCAGCCAAAGGTGGACGCATTTATCGTACAACGGATGGAGGCAACCAATGGGATTCAATTTCGGTACAAGGCTTTTCCTTGAACTCGGTGGCTTTTGTGAACGATACCCTCTGCTATGCAGGCTATAGTTTAGCAGCCGGAGGGTTTGGCCTTTTGCGCTCATTGGATGGAGGCATCAGTTGGGCCGAAGACTTTAGTTCGGCCACATTCTTCTATCCCAATTTTTTTGGTATTCATGTTAGCAACCAAAATAAAGTCTATGCAGGAGGCTATTCATCGACTTCTCTAACGGGCTTAATTTTTGAAAGCAGCGCCATTGGAAACTGGAATTCTGCCATTGTTGATCAGGCTATTTATTCACTGGCCTCGGTACACGATTCTATTGTTTTTGGTGTTGGAGATAGCGGATATGTTGTTGTGAACCAACCCATACCCACAAGCGTTCAAAAACAAGCAGATAGACAAAAACAAACAAGTGTTTATCCCAATCCATTTAACAACCTATTCCAGATTGAGTTTACTGCAATGGATGAAAAGCCCTTTCAATTAACACTTACAGACCTGAAGGGAAGGGTAGTAAAAGTGCTGCAATACCCGGCCGCCCAAAACTGCCTGTTTGATGCAGAAGGATTGCCTTCGGGTTTTTATACTTTACAAATTTTGAAGGAAGGAAAGGAACCGGAGTTTCACAAAATGATTAAGCAATAAAATCCCTATTTTTTAATAATAAAGGGCCGTTTCCTTGATGAAGTTTGGCTTGAAAGGACCCCGGGATCGAAAGACATCCGGGGTCTTTTTTTATTTCTATTTGTTCAATTACTTGTATATACAATTATTCTTTTTACTTTTGCTGCATGAAAAAAGCGGCTAATTTTTCAACACCTCATTTTGATCGTGTATCGCCACAAAGCTGTATTAACGGCAAACTACGGAAACTACAACGCATCATGAATGCTGTTTACCAACCTGCTTTAACTCCGTTTGGATTGCGTGGAAGCATGTTATCCATTCTCTTTGTGATAGGTAAGCAAAAACGCATCAATCAAAAAACACTCTCCGAAATACTTTTCCTTGATCCAAGCACGATGAGCAGGGATATGAAAAAACTTCAGGAAAAAGGATGGGTACTTTTTGACCGAGGCGATGATCAGCGCAATTCAGTGTTAAGCCTCAGCAGAAAAGGATATCAGCTCCTGGAGGAGGTCTCCCCTGTTTGGCAGAAAATTCATGATAAAGTAGGAAATCTTTTAGGACAGTACCAGCTTCAGGTTCTTGATCAAATGACCCATGCAGTACAAAGCAACCTACAACATTTAAAAGAAAAATAAAAGGCGTTAATTAATTGTATATACAAATAAAAACCAACTACCATGAGCCCAATCAACCCCTCCGTTCCTGTTGCCCTGCAAATCTTTTTTGGCCTAAGCACCCTTTTGGCCGTGTATCTATTTTATCTGGCCGGAGGAAAAAGAACAAAACTACTATTGTTGGCCGGAGGCTTGATGGTATTTCAAAGTTTATTGGCCATTTCAGGAATCCTCCTGAACAAGGAACAACTTCCTCCTCCCCTTTTATTGGTCATTCTACCTTCCGTTCTATTGATACTGTATTGCTTTTTTAGTCAAGCAGGAAAAAGCTTCCTTGATTCATTAAATTATGCAAGTCTCAATTATTTGCACATTGTCCGAATCCCTGTAGAAATTGTTCTTTTTCTTTTGTTCAGTAGAGGCCTTATTCCTGAGAGTATGACCTTTGAAGGACGCAATTTTGACCTATTTTCGGGGCTGACAGCCGGTATGATTGCCTACTTCGGATACCAACGCAAGGTCCTCTCCGCCCGGCTTTTGATGATTTGGAATTGGGTTTGTCTTGCGCTTGTATTGCAAGTGGTGATTACCGGCATATTATCGGCACCATCGCCCATTCAACAACTATCCTTTCATGAACCCAACATTGGCGTACTGCTTTTCCCTTTTGTATGGTTGCCGGGAATTGTTGTGCCGCTGGTAATGTTTGCTCATTTTGCGTCCATACGACAATTGAGGAAAGCAACTTAAAATATTCCGTTGAGGGGCGGTAATTGTATCCCTGCCACCTTAGGATCCACGCCCAATTTTTGCGAAAGCAAGGTGGCGTAAATGGCTCTAAAATCAGTTTCATACTTTAAATCGCCCTGATCGAGTTGAAGTAAATCGGGATTTTTACCAATAATTTTACCACGGTTATTTCCTCCAACAATAATAAGGGGTCCGGCCTTCCCGTGGTCGGTGCCGGAGCCATTGGGCGCCACTCTTCTGCCAAATTCAGAGAATATTACCAATGTTACATTTTTGATAAGTCCTGCCCCTTTCAAATGCTGATAAAAGGCAGAAACTGCACCGGAAATTTCTTCAAACCTTGTTCTTTGAACCGGCAATTGGTTGATGTGCGTATCAAAACCCGACATGCCTGTGTAATAAATGGAAGTTTGCAAATCGCCCAAAATCATTTTGGCAATCCACTGCAAACTTTTAGCCAAGCGTGTTGCAGGATAGGGATGCGGAAAAGCATCGGCCTTTTGAAGAGCAACCTTGATTTCATCGGCACCCTGCATTGACGAAATGGATAATTTACGCACAAAATCCAAGTTCGGATTGTATGTTTTTTCTTCTGCTTCCAAAACAGGCAATCCTTTCAGCATTTTTTCATAGCGGTTAGGATCCTGCATCGTAATATTGTGTGGTGTTTTAGAACGCAGTGCCAAAGATTCGGTGGCATCAATGTTAAGAGCACCCAATAAATTATCAGGCGGACAATTGGCATCAAGGTACCTGCCTATCCATCCTTCGGTCAGGTATTGGTCGTATGCCGATGCTGTTTGCCAAATTTCCATTGCCCTAAAATGCGAACGAGAAGGATTGGGATAGCCCACATTTTGTAATACGGTTAAATCACCTGCCTGTTGAATTTCGTTTAAGCCAAGCAAGGAAGGATGCCAAGCCATTCCATTATAAACATTTAGGACATTGTTTCGGTCGATGGCTAGATTTCCACGAATTGCTTTATAGGCAGGATCCTCGATGGGAATAAAAGTATTGAGGCCATCATTACCGCCATTCAATTGAAGGAAAACGAGTATGTTTTTTTCACCAGGCTTCTTTCCTTCCTCAGATAAAGGAATTCCGGTGAGGAATTTTGGTATCAGCAAATAAGAACCAAGAGCGGTTCCTGCTACAGAAAGAAAGTCTTTTCTTTTCATATTCGCTGATTAAGATATTTGGTAATCGGGGGTTTGCATGCA
>JBILVQ010000128.1:0-8726 GCA_044370375.1 Bacteroidia bacterium | reverse complement strand
TGGATAAAGCAACACGCGCGGGCTATAAAGAAATACAACCGCCCATTCTTGTCAATGCAGATTCAGGTTATGGTACCGGACAATTGCCCGACAAAGAAGGACAAATGTACCATTGCGGAGTTGATGATTTGTACCTTATCCCTACGGCCGAAGTACCTGTTACCAATTTGTACAGAGATGTCATTCTAAAAGAAGAAGAATTGCCATTGATGAATACAGGCTATACACCTTGTTTTAGAAGAGAGGCGGGTTCTTATGGCAAGGATGTGCGCGGACTGAATCGTTTGCATCAATTCGACAAAGTTGAAATTGTTCAAATTGCATCTCCGGCAGATTCGTATCGTATTCTGGAAGAAATGAAAGACTATGTAGCATCGTTGATCAGGGAATTGGAATTGCCTTTTCGCATTCTGCGCTTATGCGGTGGTGATATGAGTTTTGCCTCAGCCATGACTTACGATATGGAAGTGTATAGTGCCGCACAAAAGAAATGGCTGGAAGTTAGTTCAGTGTCCAATTTTGAAACCTTTCAAGCCAATCGATTAAAATTACGCTACAGAGATCAGGACAAAAAAACGCAGTTAGCTCACACGCTGAATGGTTCTGCTTTGGCCTTACCGAGAATTGTGGCCGCTATTTTAGAAAACAATCAAAGTGCTGAAGGAATAAAAATCCCGAAAGTCTTAGTCCCTTACACCGGTTTCGAATGGATCAATTAACATCAATGAAAAAAAAATTTTCACAGCTTACCTTTGGTCTGCTGTTACTGATGATGGCCTGCAGTCAACCCAAAGATGATGCTTATATCAAGGAAATGGACAGTTTGTTGACTTCCTTAGAAAAATCGTCAAAAGATTTTGAAGCCATTGATTACCCTGCTTTTGAAACAAAAAAGCAAAAAGCAAAAAGCAATATTCGCGACCTACAGATATTGCTCAAAGACACGCTAAAAAGAGAAGATGCCCTGATCATCAGCAATTATGCGAGGATTGCCGGCAAAAACAAAACAGGAAATCCCGGTCCGGAAGAAAATCCGCTTAGCGATGAAGCCGCAGCAGAAAAAGAAAAAAAAGCAGAAGAGTATGGCAAACACCGTCAAACTTATGTAAAGCAAGAATTAAAACTTTGCGCACAGCAAATAGAAGATCTGAAACATGATTATTCAAAGGAGTTAATGACTGCAGAAGACTTAAAAAAACATTTGCCCAACGAAGCCACCAATGCAAAAAAAATAATTGATTTCATTCAATTGGAAAAAGCCGCAGTAGCCAGCAGGGTTGCATTGTTCGACAGTTTGAATCCTGCAGTAGAAAAAATTCTTGATTCGTTGAAAGCACTTCCTCAAAAAAATTAGCGCCTTGAAAAACCTTTTCAAAATATTGTTGGTTGTTCTTTCAATGTTGGGTTTGCCAACAAATTTGCTGGCGCAGAAAAGTGAAAAAGAACAATTGGCGCAGCAATTCTATGAGGAAAAGGATTACCAAAAGGCGGCAGATTTGTACCTGGAATTATACAATGAAACCCAAGCTCAGGCCTATTATGTGGCCTATTTGAAAACAGTAAAAGAAACCGGTAATTGGAAAGAGTTAGAGAAGTTTATTAGGAAACAAATCAAGAAGCAGCCACAGCAATTGTCGATGCTGGTTGATTTGGGTAGTGTGTTGCGTGCCCAACAAGACAATGAAAAGGCTTTGAAAAGCTTTGAAGAGGCTATTGATAAAATAGGACCTGATCAATCGCAAATCATGCAATTGGCGCAGGCTTTTATTGCATTGCGTGAATACGATTTTGCACTGAAGGCCTACGAAAAAGGAAGGAAAGTGCTGGATGGGATGTATCCTTTCCATTACGAAATTGCCGAGGTTTTACTTTCGAAAAATGATTTTCCCGGAGCCATTGCCTCTTACCTGAATTCCATTGATATGAATGAAGCGTATTTGCAACAGGTTCAATACATCATGCAGGGATTGATAGGAGGAGAAGATAACAAGGGTCCACGACAGGAAGAATTAAGAAAACAATTGCTCAAGAAAATTCAAAGCAACCCTGATAAGCTTGCTTTCGCAGAATTATTGATTTGGCTTTTCATTCAACAAAAGGATTACGAATCGGCATTTACGCAGAGCAAATCTTTAGACAAAAGAATGAATGGTAATTCAGGCAAATTGATTAGTCTGGCTAACATTTGCATGAGCAATCAGGAATATGATGTGGCTTTAAAATGTTACGAAGCAGAAATTGCCAAGGGTAGCAATAATCCTTACTACTCTTTTGCCAGAATGGAATGGGTGAATGTATTGAATAAAAAAATTACGAATGCACCAACCTATGCCGCTGCGGATTTAATCAACCTAGAAGACTCCTACAAAAAAGCACTTGATGAATTGGGAAGAAATGCACAAACTTTGCCCTTGCTGCGTGGTTTGGCGCATTTAAAGGCTTTTTATATGAACAATACCACCGAAGCTTTTGCCTTGCTGGATGAAGCGCTCAATTATAAAAACGCACCTGCTGCCTTGTTGGCAGAATGTAAACTTGAGTTAGGAGATATTTTACTTTTTACGGGTGATTTATGGGAATGTTCCTTGTTGTATTCGCAGGTAGAAAAATCGTTTAAGCATGAGCCCATCGGGCAAGAAGCCAAGTTAAAAAATGCTCGGCTATCGTTTTACAAAGGAGAATTTGAATGGGCCCAAGCGCAATTGGATGTACTGAAAGCCGCTACCAGCAAGCTTATTGCAAATGATGCCTTGGAGCTATCCTTGGTAATTATCGACAATGCACCCGACTCAGATTTTGTACCCTTGTCGATTTTTTCGAGAGGCGATTTACTTGCCTTCAGAAACATGGATTCATTGGCGGAAATTACCTTTGACAGCATCAGCACCGGTTACCTGAATCACCCACTGGCCGATGATGTTTTATACCGCAAGTACAAACTAGCGATGAAGAAATCTAACTATGTTTTGGCTGCCAGTTACCTTCAAAAGATTATCGATGGTTTTGGCACTGAGTTGCTGGGCGATGATGCCAGATTTTATCTTGCCGAGTTGAACGAATTCAAGCTAATCAACAAAGACAAAGCCATGGAATTGTACCAAGAGGTATTGACGAATAATCCCGGTAGTCTTTATACCGTTGAGGCGAGAAAAAGATACCGCAAACTTCGTGGCGACAGTTTCAATTAAACCTTAAAGCATGAGCAAGATCATATATAATGTAACCATCAGTATTGACAAAGAAATTGAACAGGAATGGGTTCAGTGGATGAAAGAAGTTCATTTACCGGAAGTGATGGAAACGGGAATTTTTCTTGAAAAAAGGTTCACCAAAATATTGAGCGAGGAGGTGGATGGCATTAGTTATTCGGTTCAATACCTGGCTCCGGACATAGCGGCCTACGAACAATACAAAGAGAAATTTGCACCCCAACTGCAAAAAAAAGGATTAGAAAGATTCCCCGGAAAATTTGCGGCCTTCAGAACTTTACTCGCTTTAATCGACTAGTATTTTGATTAAGCATGAAATCAAAGCTTTAAAGCATCTTGGTCAACATTTCTTGACGGATGAAAGCGTTATACAAAAAATTGTTGATGCGATTCTGGTCATAGAAAACAAGGGAAAAATCATTGAAATAGGACCCGGTACCGGGGCCATTACAGGTCAACTGTTGGAACACTACGGACAGCGCTTACACTTAGCAGAAATAGATCAACGTTCGGTTGAGGTATTGGCGCAAAAATTTCAATTACAGGCCAATCGTTTTTGCGGTGATTTTTTGCAATTGAATATAAAAGAATTTGCGGACAATGCGTCTATTTTTATTGTAGGTAATTTGCCTTACAACATTGGTTCGCAGATATTATTCAGGGTTTTAGACAATCGTGAATGGGTGCATCAATGTGTTTTTATGTTGCAGAAAGAAGTAGCGGAACGGATATGTTCAGCACCGGGCAATAAGGACTATGGTATTTTGAGTGTTTTATTGCAATCCTTTTTCAAGTGTGAATATTTATTCACCGTTGGTGAAGATGCTTTTGTACCGCCACCTAGGGTTAAATCGGGTGTTATGCGTTTGGATTTATTGGAGGAGCCGAGGATAAAATCGGAACCTGCTTTTTTTAAGACCGTTGTAAAAACTGCATTTAATCAGCGCAGGAAGACCTTGCGTAATTCTTTGAAATCGATGATGAAACCGGGCATGGATGATTTGCCTTTTGCCGGATTAAGGCCAGAGCAGTTGAGTGTTGAGCAGTTTGATACTTTGTGTGTATTTTTGAGGTAAGATTTTTTTTAGCCTTACTGCTCCTACCCTTCTCGCCTTTTGACGCGGTTATCGTATTTCAATTTTCTTCTACGTTTTTTGAAACCATTCCAACAATAAGCTTAAGCATTCCTATAGGGACGGACGCTTTATAAGCCATGGATTTCAATACCGGGCTGCGGATTTTAATCTTGCCCTAAGAATGGCTACTGATGCTTAATGCCCAGTGGGTTTTCTCCTCTTTGTATTTGTTTGATTTTTATTTGCAAATTTTTCTTAAAACCACGCCATCATCCTTTACAACCCTTCAAGCGAAGAAGTTTAATGCCCTGCTGCTCCGGATAAAGGAACCTTTAAAAATCTTTAACAAAATCTAGGTTTCTTGTTGATAAGTATTACAAGCTTTTTGGATTATTATTGAATTTTCGAAAAAAATTTCTATTATTGTATTACTGAATTCAAAAACATGGTAACAGCCATCACCAACGGAATCAAAATAAGTGTTGAAACCCAATACAGGGTGCAGGAAAAATCGAGAGCCGATTTACCGCATTTATTCTCTTATCGGATCAGCATAGAAAACAATAGTTCCAAAACCTGTACTTTGTTGCGCAGGCATTGGATTATCTTTGACTCATTGGGCACGCATGATGAGGTTGAAGGCGCAGGTGTGATTGGAGAACAACCAACCATTCCACCGGGCGGGACCTACGAATATGAAAGTTTTTGTCGGCTGATTTCAGAATTCGGCACCATGAAGGGAAGTTATTTAATGCGTTGGGAGCCAGAAGGGCTGAAATTTAATGTAAATATCCCTGAATTTAATCTGATTAGTCCTTTCAGATTAAATTGAGATTAGCCTAAAATGCTTAGCTTTGTGCCGCCAAAATAGCGGCATTTTTTTTATGTCAACAGGATTCTTTCACGTTCCGAAAGCAGTCAACGAACCGGTAAAAAATTACGCACCGGGTTCAGCAGAAAAAGTTTCATTACAAAAAACCATCGAAGAGCTAAGGTCGAAGGTACTTGATATCCCTATGTTTATTGGCGGAAAAGAAATTCGCACAGGAAACACCGGTAAACTGAGCTGTCCGCACGATCACCAACACCTGTTGGGTAATTACCACAAAGGGGGCAAAGAACACGTTACACAGGCCATTCATGCTGCTTTAGCAGCCCGTGAAAATTGGGTTAATTTATCATGGGAGCACCGTGCTTCCATCTTTTTGAAGGCCGCTGAGTTGGCGGCGGGGCCTTACAGAAACCGCCTGAATGCGGCTACCATGCTGGGACAGAGCAAAAGTGTTTATCAGGCAGAAATTGATGCCGCCTGTGAATTCACTGATTTTTTGCGTTTCAACGTGCAATACATGACGGAGATTTACCAGCAACAACCCATTTCCTCTCCCGGGATATGGAACCGTGTTGAACAAAGACCACTGGAAGGATTTGTATTTGCATTGACTCCTTTTAATTTTACGGCCATTGCCGGTAATTTACCAAGTTCACCTGCTTTGATGGGCAACACCGTGGTTTGGAAACCAGCCAATACGCAAATTTATTCTGCCCATGTTTTGATGGAATTGTTTAGAGAAGCAGGGGTTCCGGATGGCGTAATCAATTTGGTTTTTGTTTCAGGACCGGAAGCAGGAGAAGTAATCTTTAAACATCCTGATTTCGCAGGTATCCATTTTACGGGTTCCACAGAAATTTTCCGCGAAATTTGGAAAACCATTGGCAACAACATTCACTTGTACAAATCTTATCCAAGAATTGTGGGAGAAACCGGGGGTAAAGATTTTATTGTTGCGCATGCGAGTGCAGATGTTCCTACGGTTGTAACTGCGTTAACCCGTGGCGCTTTTGAATATCAGGGACAAAAGTGCTCCGCAGCATCAAGAGCATACATTGCAAAAAGTATTTGGCCAGCGGTGAAACAAGGTTTATTGGCAGATTTGGCATCCATCAAAATGGGACCTACCGAAGACTTCAGCAATTTCTTTAATGCTGTTATAGATGAAAAGTCATTTGATAAAATCACCAATTACATCAATTCCGCTAAGGGGAACAAAGATGTTGAAATCATTGCCGGCGGTAATAGCGACAAAAGCAAAGGATATTTTGTGGAGCCAACCATAATTGTGAGCAAGGACCCGAAATACGTGACCATGTGTGAAGAAATTTTCGGGCCTGTTTTGACGCTTTACGTTTACGATGACGAGGCATTTGAAGAAACCCTTCATCTTGTTGATACAACTTCAACCTATGCACTTACCGGGGCCATTATTGCGCAAGACAGATACGCCATTGAACTGGCATCAAAAAAACTGGTGCATGCTGCGGGTAATTTTTACATCAATGATAAATGTACCGGGGCGGTGGTTGGACAGCAGCCTTTTGGAGGAGCGAGGGGTTCAGGCACCAATGATAAGGCAGGTTCCATGATCAATTTATTGCGTTGGGTATCGCCACGCACCATCAAAGAAACCTTTGTGCCTGCAACGGATTACAGGTATCCGTTTTTGGGGTGATAAAAAAAGCAGGTTCTAATTGACCTGCTTTTTTTTTACAATTAACCTCCAAGAAGAAACAATTGGATACAGGTAAACAATGATCGATAAACTAAAATATCAGTTGGTAAAAATCAAACTTTTACCCAATACTCTTTTCTCACAAAGGCATATTTTCAGGCAAATATTTAAAAACAATGGTTGGAAAAATAAAGAGAGTCGTTCAGGACCCGGAAGCACTCTTGAACAAACAGAGAAAATTAGAATAGAAATACAGAAACTTTTCCAAGATTTAGAAATCAAAAGTATACTAGATGTTCCATGTGGAGATTTTAACTGGATGAAAGAAATTAATCTTGAACAGTTAAGCTACACCGGGATGGATATCGTGCCTGAGTTAATTGAAGACAACAACAAAAAATACGGAGATCGACATTTAAAGTTCATTGTTGGTGATATAACCAAGGATAAAATACCAGCGGTGGATCTTATCATCTGCCGTGACTGCCTTGTTCATTTTTCGTACAAAAATATTAATAAGGCCATTAATAACCTAAAGAAATCAGGAGCTAGATATCTGCTGGCTACCAGTTTTCCGCACCACGAAAATGAGGATATTATTACAGGAGATTGGAGACCCATTAATCTCGAAAAAGAACCGTTTCGATTACCAATACCGCATAGCATCATTAATGAACAATGTAGTGAAGGCAACGGAATTTATGCCGATAAATCACTTTGCCTATGGGAATTATCCAGGATTTGAAAAACAAACGATTTGTGCTAACAACGCTGTAAGGTGAAAATCCGAAAAAAGAAGATAGCCTTTCTAGGTCTTGGCGTATTGCGTATTCCCTCTTATGTTACACTACTGGAGGAATTATCAAAAGAATACGATATCGATTTATTTATTGAATACAATAAAAAAAACTATCGTAATAACAAATTTAACATCATCAGAGTAGTTCATCCAAGGCAGCCAAGAAGACTTAGAGAGCTATTCTTTTTTCTAATGATTTTCTTCAGGTTTTTCACAAAAAGGTACGACCTTATACATTGTCATTCCACCTTTCCAACCGGTTTTACAGGAATTTTAATCGGCAAAATTTTCAGGAAGAAAGTGATCGTTGCAATGGATGCAGCAGAATTTTCTGGAATCCCTGATATAGGATTTGGAGATGCCTTAAAAAGAAAAACCCTTAAAATAAACCAATGGGTGGCTGAGCAGGCTGACTTGGTATTGGCCTTAAGTAACTTTCAGGCAGTTGATTTATTAAAGAATTTAAAGACCCTCAAAAGAATTGAAATAATTCCTAGAGGAATAAATACGAGTAAGTTTAATTTTGAACCCTTGCGAAAGAATAAAGAGTTGCTTCTTTTAAGTGTTTCCTACCTGCATCCTGTAAAGAATACAATGTTTCTGGTAGAAGTTCTAAAAATTCTAAAAACTCAGATTCCTTGTAAACTAATCCATGTTGGGAGAGATTACTATAACGGAGAAGTCCAGAAATTCGTAAAACAAAACAACCTGGAAGATGATATTCAATTCATGGGATTTGTTCCACATGATAAAATAAATAGTATTTACCAAAACGCAGATTATTTTATTCATGCGGCAAGATTTGAATCTGAGGGAATAGTTTTTCTGGAAGCCATGGCATCGGGAATTCCTATTATAACCAGCAGGGTAGGAATATGTGCAGATTTAGGCGAAGAATACTGCAAATTAATTGAAAGCAATGAACCCATGGAAATGGCAAAAGCCATCCTTCATTTCACAGAAAACCCCAGCTTAAAACTTGAAATGGTAAAAAGGGCACGCGCCTGGGTAGAAAAAAATGATGTAAAGAAAAGTTGCATTGCGATTTCAAATCAATACGAATTGCTTTTGAAAGATGAATAAATTAGCATTTAGATTTTACCTTGAATTTACAATAAAAAATAAGTTTAGG
>JBILVQ010000339.1:0-3041 GCA_044370375.1 Bacteroidia bacterium | reverse complement strand
GGCCCTGCACCAGGGCTTCAATAGCGGTGCCTTCAATTGCGAAAGTTTGGTTCGCCATTACTTAAAACAAATTGAGCAGCAACAACACCTCAATGCCTTTCTCGAAGTGTTTGCCGAAGAGGCCACCGAAAGGGCCATTGCGCTCGATAAAAAAAAGGAATCCGGTCAGGCTCTTGGTCCTCTTTTTGGCCTTGTTATCAGCATCAAAGACAATATTTGCTACAAAGACCACAAGGTTTCCGCCTCTTCTAAAATTCTCGAAAATTTCGTTTCTCTCTATAGTTCTACCGTGGTGGAGCGCCTCTTGGCAGCAGATGCCATCATCATTGGACGTACCAATTGTGATGAATTTGCCATGGGTAGTTCCAACGAAAAATCTGCTTACGGGAAAGTCCTGAATCCTATTGATGAAAGTCGTGTTCCCGGCGGATCAAGTGGTGGGGCAGCGGTTTCTGTTGCTGCCGGCCTTTGCATGGCATCACTGGGTACCGATACGGGTGGCTCTATTCGTCAACCGGCCTCTTACACAGGTTTGGTTGGGATGAAGCCTACTTACGGAAGGGTGAGTCGCCATGGAATTATTGCCTATGCTTCCTCTTTTGATCAGGTGGGGCCCTTTACCCATCATGCCGAAGATGCCTTCACCATTTTATCAGTGATAGGAGGCAAAGATGATTTTGATGCAACCCTTTCTCATCGTCCCGTTCCTGAGCAAGAAATCTTCATTCAACATTTGCAAAGCGATAAAAAATTGCGTTTTGCCTATTACAAAGAATGTCTTGAAAACGAAGGGATGAACCCCGAGGTGACCGCACAATTCAATGCCCTTCTCGATGGTTTGAAAAAAATGGGACACAGTGTTGAGCCTGTTTCTTTCCCTTATCTGGATTATCTTGTTCCTGCCTATTATGTGTTAACCACTGCCGAAGCTTCCTCTAACCTTTCGCGCTACGATGGTATTCATTTTGGTTACCGTTCTCCCAATGCCACCGATTTAGAAAGCACCTATAAATTATCAAGAAGCGAAGGTTTTGGCAAAGAGGTGAAGCGAAGAATCATGCTCGGAACTTTTGTCCTCAGCGAAGGTTATTATGATGCTTACTACGGACAAGCCCAAAAAGTTAGACGCTTGATTCGTGAAAAAACATTGCATCTATTTGAACAATTTGATTTTCTCTTAACCCCAACCACTCCCTCTGTTGCTTTTCAATTCGGAATGAAATCGGCCGATCCGGTGGCCATGTACCTTGAAGATATTTTTACTGTGCAAGCCAACCTGGCCGGAATCCCTGCTGTATCTTTGCCTTTGGGCAAAACAACAGAGAACCTGCCCTTTGGTCTGCAATTAATGTCAGCCCCATTTACAGAACCTGAATTGTTGGCTACCTCAAAAAAAATCGAAGACTTTTTAACAAGTCAACGAGGGTAACTTCATCGCCTAGATAACTTTCAGCCCCATTCTTTTTGTTTCTTTTGCAGGGTGATGCAAAAGCCCTTGAATAGGGGAGGTTACTACTTTCCCGCCTTGTTATTTTTGTTCTTATGCCTAAGAACCTATTCGTCATTGGCTCAAAATGATTCGGCCCTCTATGCATCCCCCTTCCTGAAAGACCCTATTCTTGAAATGCTCGATAGCCTTGAAAAGGAACGCTATTTTACCTGTAATGCTGCGCTTACCGATTCTTGCATGGCCGTGGCCGCAGAAGGCCGCCCAACAAGCATTCCCTATTACGATGATTTAATCATTGAGGCAAGATTAGCCAAGCTGGATGCAGAAACTCCTTTTGATTTAATCTTCAATCAATCGGTGAAAAATTACATCCAACTCTATGGATATAAAAGACGGGGTTTGGTTTCCAGAATGATCAGTTTGGCCAATTTGTATTTTCCGCTATTTGAAGAAAAACTGGCCAAATACAATTTGCCCATGGAATTCAAATACCTGGCCATTGTAGAAAGTGCCCTCAATCCTAATGCTGTATCAAAATCTGGAGCTGCAGGTTTGTGGCAGTTTATGTACCCCACCGGTAAAATGTTCGGACTGGATGTTACTTCTTATGTGGATTTGCGCAGAGACCCTTTGCATTCAACGGAAGCAGCGTGTCAATACTTCGCTTATTTATACAGAATGTTTGGCGATTGGCAAATGGTATTGGCTGCTTACAATTGCGGACCGGGAACTTTAACCCGCGCTATCCGCAGATCAGGCGGAAAGAAAACGTATTGGGAAATAAGACCTTATTTGCCGCAAGAAACACAAGGCTATGTGCCTGCTTTTATTGCTGTCAATTATGTGATGAAGTATCAGTTGCAACACCATATTTATCCTTTACCCATTAAGTCTGAATATTTTTACTCAGATACCATTTTGGTTAAACAAGAGGTAAGCTTTTCGCAGATTTCACAGGTGTTGGAAATACCCATGGAAGACTTGCGATTCCTGAATCCTGCCTATCGCCTTCAAATAATTCCAGGTACAGAAAAAGCGATGAGCCTCAGGTTACCAGCCGATAAAATAGGCTCTTTTCTGAACCGTGAATCTGAGGTTTATACCTATAAAAGAATTGAGCCCGTATTATCAGTCGATAACCGTGAATTTACTTATTCAACTGTCAAGAAATACCACAAGGTTCGTAAAGGAGAATCGTTGACCGTTTTGGCAAAAAAGTATGGTTGTACCATTGCGGAAATAAAAAAATGGAACAGGATAAGGTCATCCAAAGTCAACCCCGGAAAGCTTTTGGTGCTTTATGTGAAAGAAAAGGTTCCTGTAGAAAAGCCCATTCCTCCAACCACCGTGGCACTTGTTGATTCGCTTGGTTCGGATAGCACCAACACCGTTGCTGCCGAACCTGCTGAAGGTGATAGTTTGGTGCCTCCATTGGCCCCCAACAACACGGCCTCCACTGCAAAATCATCGGCACCGCGTACCAACGAAAGCCGTAAGATGGTTTTTCATACGGTACAAAAAGGGGATACACTCTGGAAGATTGCTAACAAATACAAGATTTCTACCGTAGATGAAATCATGGGCTTGAATG
>JBILVQ010000096.1:0-10915 GCA_044370375.1 Bacteroidia bacterium | reverse complement strand
CATTGCTGTGACAACCGGCCTGCGAGCCGCAATTGGCCTGTAAAATAGGTGCAATATCCTTGGCATAGGAGATTTCTTTGGCCGAATTACAACCCAAGGTTTTTTCTGCCTGCAAAGATTCAACGTTTTCCTTGGTACAAGCCGTCAACATCAACAGGCAAAGGGTAGCCAAAAGCCCGTGAACAGGAAGTTTCGAATTAAGTCGTCCTTTGAAATTCATCCTCCCAAACATAGTAATTTTTGTTCAGATGGACTGCATCAAGACTAAAATTGCTTGCTTATGATTGAGCGCCACCCAAATACATCAAGTTGGCAATGCCACGACTGAGCAATTTGCCTGTCTTTTGGCTGTACATTTCGCAAACGCCATGCACCAAGGTTTTGCCATTTTTTAGTACCGAAGCCTTCACAATCAAATGATCATCCGGTAGGCAAGGGGCCAAGTAATCCACCACCACATTCACCGTGGTATGAAAAGATTTTTTGCCCAAACTAAAAACCGCCACCCCAATAGCATCATCCACAATGGCAGCCGTAACACCGCCATGCAGCGTGTTCATGGGGTTGAGCATTTCGGGTCTAATGCTGTACTTTAGTTCCACTTCACCGGTTTCAACCGCTAAAATGACCGGAGCCAACCAACGATGAAAGGGCGAAGTACTTTCTTTAAAAACCTCTCCCAGGTTTTGCTTCAACAACGCATTCAAATTGCTTAAATCTACCGCAGGTATCTTACTCATAGCTTTAGTTGCCCAGTCGTTTCATGACCAGTAAATTAATTTTTTCAAACAGTTCCATCGGGTGGTAAGTGCGCCACCGTACCTCATTCAATTTTCCACCCAGCACTACATAATAGTCAATATTGGCTTTGGCAAATTCGCGCATCACATGCTCCCTGAAATTCATAAAAGCAATCCATCCACCATCGGCCACATCTTCGTACCACTCTTCATAATAGCTATCATCCGAGTTGTGAAAATTTAAAATGTTCTCCCCAATCAACAAAAATTTATTGATACCCTCTGCAATCATTAAATCAATCACATCTCTTTTTAAGAGCATGATGTCGTTGTTTATCGCATCGTTCCATTCGCCAATCAATTCAATAATGCAAAAACCCGCATCGTACGAAACAAAAATTATTTTGATGTAAAGTGTTTCCGAATCAATATCATCCCATTGCGGGTGTATTAAATAATTATAAATAGCATGGGTGTATTCAAACTCACTGTATTCACGTTCAAAAAACGGTGAGCGTTCATCTGTTTCGGCAGTGTACAAATGTCGCCAGTTATAAAAGGGTTCCAGCGTGTGCATGCCTAAATTTTTCTATAAATATCCACAGCCTTCCGCACAGAGCCATGTTTCAGCAACAATGCTTTCGCCTGTTCTGCTTCAATGCCTGTTTCTTTCATGATCATCTGTGTACCGCGCTCAATCAATTTATCATTGCTCAATTGCATGTCCACCATTTTGTTTCCTTTCACATGACCTAACTGAATCATGATGGCTGTAGAGAGCATGTTCAACACCAATTTTTGGGCTGTGCCACTTTTGAGCCGTGTACTGCCTGTAACAAATTCGGGTCCTACTTCAATCACAATCGGATAGCGGGCTACACTCGCCAGCGGACTACCCGGATTACAGGTAATACAAGCCGTAACAATGTTGTTTTTATTACAAGATTCAAGCGCAGCAATAACGTAAGGTGTAGTGCCCGAAGCAGCAATGCCCACCACCACATCCTCCTGGGTAATGTTGTGTGCCTGTAAATCTTTCCAGCCTTGCAGCGTATCATCCTCGGCAAATTCAACCGCTTTTCTAATGGCAGCATCACCACCGGCCATAATGCCAACCACCTTGCCGTGTGCTACACCAAAAGTGGGCGGACATTCAGAAGCGTCCACAATGCCCAAACGACCGCTTGTTCCGGCACCCATGTAAAACAATCTGCCTTTGCCTTTCATTTTTGGCACGCAACAATCAATTAAATTTTCAATAGCGTCAAGCGCTTTTTCAATAGCAGCCGGAACCTTGGCATCTTCGCGGTTCATGGCCGTAATAATATCCCTGCTGCTCATGCGGTCAAGGTGTTGATAGAGCGAATCCGATTCAGTAATTTTCTTCATGCAAGGACAAAGGCGCTGATAATTCTTGCAAAACTAAAGAAATGCCGGTCAATTTGAAAGCCACCTGCAAAATAAAGACTGCTTGGTTTTTTTGGGGGTTCCCCCTTGCAGTTTTTACTAAAAATTGGGATATCGTGTGCTGCCGCGGCAAGGGGTCGCGTGTTTCGCTATTACACCTGCAGCCTGTCTGCCCTGCGTAGCAGCCCGGCCACAGGGGGTAACCGCTTCATCCGCTAACCCGTGGGTTGGGTGTTGAGGTTGGGCATTCGGTAATGAACAGGCTTTGTTCTTTTTTTTGAGGACTGTTTTTTGGGGCTCAAGGTGGTTTTGATTTTTTATTTTGGTACTACAAAAAAAAACATTGTCCTAATGCTTGGTTTTTTCTTGTCATCTGTTCTGGATTAGGGATGAAAAATATTGAGAATTGCAAATTTAATATCACCCGTACCGGGTTAGGTAAAATGCAAAAATTCAAAATCGTTAAGCCCGCTGTGTTTTTTGCATTTTTTCTTTGAGGGCCTCTGTGGTTAAAAGGTGTGCTTAATGAATATCGCCTTGTAGCCTCGGATTAAAATCCAAGGCTGAAATATCGGCCGTCCCTATGGGACTGCGAGGGACATGTTGTTTGGATAATTGCAAAAGTTTTGATGAAAGGGATGCAATTAAATAACGCCTTATAGCCTCGGATTAAAATCCAAGGCTGAAATATGGGCCGTCCCTACAGGACTGCCAGTGGATGTTGTTTGGATTGATGCAAAAGTTTGGATAAATGCGCTGAGAAAAATATCGCCTTATAGCCTCGGATTAAAATCCAAGGCTGAAATATGGGCCGTCCCTATGGGACTGCGGGGGACAAATGTGACATGTCTTTTATTTTTTGAATGGCTTGCGCTTCAAGTTAGCATTAGGTTGGGCGCGGTAAAGGAATTACGTTTATATCACCCGTACCGGGTTGCTTTCATCTTTGTTATTTTGGTTATGAAGATATCACCCGTACCGGGTTAGGTAAAATGCAAAAATTTAAAATTGTAAACCCTTCTGTGCCCTCTGTGTTTTTTTGCTCTGTGGGCTCTGTGGTTGAAAGGTGTGCTAAAAATGCCCTATAGCCTCGGATTAAAATCCAAGGCTGAAACATCGGCCGTCCCTATGGAACTGCGAGTGGATGTTGTTTGGATTGATGCAAAAGTTTGGATGAAAGCGATGAGAAAAATATCGCCTTATAGCCTCGGATTAAAATCCAAGGCTGAAATATGGGCCGTCCCTACAGGACTGCCAGTGGTTTTGTGACATGTCTTTTATTTTTTTTGGTGGCTGGCGCTTCTGATTTGCGTTAGGTTGGGCGCGGTAAAAGAATTACGTTTATATCACCCGTACCGGGTTAGGTAAAATTTTAAATTATAAAACCCTCGGTTCCCTCTGTGTTTTTTTGCTCTGAGGTTAAAAGGGATGCTAAAAATGGCAAGAAACAAGCGTTGAATTTAATTCCCCTTCGTACGATAGTACTGCTTCAACAATTTCAAATCATTGATCAAAGTATTCACCTCCGTAGAATCCGTCCCATCATAATAACCCCTGATCCTTTTATCTTTATCAATCAATGCAAAATTCTGCGTGTGAATAAAATCATCCGCCCCGCCATCTCCCTGCGAAGCATCCATCATATACCCCTCACGCGCCAAACTATACAATTCTTTTTTTGAACCGGTTAGCAAAAACCACTGTCCGTAAACTACCTCATTCGCTAAAGCATAATCCGCTAAAACATTCACCGAATCGTATTCGGGATTCACCGTATGCGAAACAAATTTTACTTCTTCATCTCCGCTGAATATTTTCGCTACCCGGCCCATCTGTTTGGTCATTACCGGACATATACTCTGACAGGTGCAAAAGAAATAATCAGCCACGTAAATTTTGTCTTTCAATTGCTCCTGTGTAAAGGAATTTCCTTTTTGGTCAATGAAGGAGAATGTGCCAATTCTGTGCGGTAGGGTATCTTTCTTCCAAACCCCATTCACAAGACTAGAATCTACAATGCTCTTTCCAAAATAGGGTAACTCTCTTAATGGTTTATCTTTCGATTTGTGCTTAATCCCTAGCCAAAAAAAGGCAGACGAAGCCATGATGATCAAAACAGGAATTATTTTTTTCTTTTTACTCTTTTCCATTTTTTAAGCATTAAACCAATAAACAAATTTTAGCACCAGCGCCCTGTTCATCCTTTGCGGAAGCCAGGCCTTAAATTCTGGTTGAAGGCTTGAATTGTCGGAATAAACAACAAATAAATCCGACATGGGTTTAAACCTCCATTGAAACCTTGCATTCACATTGATTTGATTGGTTTGTGTATTCAACTGAACAAAGGTAGTAAAGAATAAACTTTTGGTAAAAGTAAATTCTAATCTTGGGCCAATGAGTGCTAAAACGCTGGTGTTACCGCTACCCTCGAAGCGGATGCGGTCGTACGAAGCATTGATAGAAATGATGGCAAAAGGTTGTATCCTGCCCGATAGTTCTACTGAGCCGGATAATTTATTTCCATTCAAATATCCCCCATAAGCAGCATTGAAAAGTCCTGTTATTTTTTTCCTTTTGTTGGTGTTGATGCTTAGGGCAACATCGCGGTAACGATAGGTTCCTTGTTTGAGGGTATCCTCAATGCCGGGAATTTTTACATCAAACAAAAAGCGAGTAAACACTTCATCGAATTTAATTTTTGCAGAGGCAGAATTTTGGAAATTAATGGTATAATTGGGTTGTACCAATACATCCGTGGTTAAACCTTCATCCGTATAATAAGAATCTGTATATACACCCGGACCATGATTATTGATGCTTCCTTTTTTGGGATATAAAAAGGCATAAGCCATGTTTTCCAATCGCCAGTAGGAAAGGGAGACCACTTTGTTTTCCCTGGCATTGAATTGTTTGTTTCTGGGGACAAAGCCTACTTCCGGATTGTAATTTTTGCCCACATATTCATGGTTCCATTCTAATTGCACCTTGCGGGTGGTGTAATTTAACCATGAGGCATGAGCATAAGAAAGATTGCGTTTCTCGGGTGTGAAATTATAATGATAAAAGAATTTGCCCATCCAATGGTTGTTGGCGCTGGCCAGGTTATAATCCAATCCGGCTACTGAATTATAGGCATTCAAATTAGCGAACCCATTGGGCATGGATTGTTTATGCACCAATATGCCGGAGAGGAAGGAGCGGGTGAAAAATTTGCGTTGAAAAGCCAGCACCGAATAGTTTTCGGAGGCTACAGCAAGGGCATCGGATTGTACTTCTTTCGTTTGCAGGCTCATGGCTCCGATTCGCCAGTTTTGATTCGGTTTTCCGCTCAATCGCAAGCCTCCGTAAATGGGAATCAATTGTCCGTTTTTCAAGCCAATTTGTCGCGAGAAAAATGGTCTAATTTGTCGGAAGCCAAAGCTTGAGAATAAATCACTGTTTTCGAGAAAGAAATATCTTCTTTCAGGAAAGAAAATGTTGAAGCGTGTTAAGTTGGTTACCTGCCGGTCCACTTCCACCTGCGAGAAATCGGGATTAACGGTTACATCAAGGTTTAGCGAAGTGCTTAGGGCAAATTTTGCATCCAATCCGCCATTGAAGCGATTGATAATTTTTCGCTTTGGATCCGCATAATTAATAGATGATTCGTTTAAGAGGTAGGGGATAAGGCTGATATTTTTTCCTTTTCTTTTGGGGGCTTCATCCCAAAATAATTTACCGGTGAAGGCAAGGGTAGAAATGTTGTAAACCCTTGGCACATTGGCCCAGGTAGAGTTTTCGTTTCTTTTCAGGTCATTTCTGATAAAATTGATGCCCCATTCACAAATGCCTTCTTTAAATCGTATGCTTTTGAATGGAATGGCAATTTCAACGGTCCAGTAAGTTTTTTCGCGTTGCACAGCCGAGAACCAGGTATTATCCCAATCGGTGTTGATGCCCATGTTACCGCCATTGGCGATAAGGCCTTCGCGTTGCACCCCGTAAGGATTTACGCCAAAAGAAAAACCATTGGTTTTATCATCGAAGGGGTCGATGACCACGGTAAATGCATCGTTGATTAAATAATTGAAATCACGTTTGAGCGACTGAATAACAAAGTCACCTTCTAGGGAATCGTAGCAGATGGCGCCAACATAAATCATGAGATCATCATAGAGCACCATGGCTTCGGTTTGGGTTTTGGCGCAGAGGGTATCGTTGGGAAAATTGCAGATAAAGGTGTTGGCTTTTTGTGCTTTTAGCCACGATGCTTCGTTTAGAAGGCCGTCAATGCTGATGCTTTCGTGGGTTTTGCTTATGGCGAGACCGGGTCTTTTGCTGCTGATCGGACTTCCATCGGAGGCCATCAATGCAGTGGTGGAGACGAAATAGAACAGCAATAGAAGAATTATTCGGCCGGGCATGAGGGCTGCAAAATTAAGGGAAAAGGGGAGATCCTCAACCCCAATTACGATATCGGTCAGGATGGAGCTTATGGCAATGTCTATTCTCCTAACGGAAGCAATTATCATCAGAAATTTGCCTATGATGCTTTTGGTTTTTCTATGGATTACTTTAATCATGGTGTTGCCGGTAGCGCAGGCCAGGATTATGCAGAAGTGCTACCCCGAAGCAACGGGCCACTCCTTGACCAAAGCATTTTTCCTTTTATTGCCAACCCAAACAATGCAGAGCCCGGACAAGATCTTTATAATGGCAATATCTCCGGGATGACCACCACCCTCTATGACATCAATCCCGCCTCTGCACAATATGGAAGTCCAATTCCCATGGCCTCCTTTTACCGCTACGACCAAATGAACCGTTTGAAGAAAGTACAATCTTACGACCACATCAGCAGCAATGGTTTAAGTTGGCAAGCCTATACCCAGGATGATCGCTACCAAATGCAGTTGAGCTATGACCTGAATGGAAATATACTTAACCTAAAACGGAATGGAAACAATTCATCCAGTCTTCAAATGGACGACTTAAACTATTACTACCATTATTTAGATAATAGCAATGCTGCACAAACCGGACAATTACCGAGCATTTCGGGTAACACAACTAACCTAGCCACCAACCGACTGGCAAAGCTTACCGAACAGGCTAACCTGACAAGTAATTATGCAACTGATATTGATGGTCTGCCGGTTTCGGGAATGCCCAACGAAGTAGAATACGAATACGACCCAATAGGAAACCTCACCAAAGATTTGTCGGAAGAAATTGAAGAGATAAAATGGAATCCTTATGGTAAGGTTACAGAGGTAATTCGTACCACCGCTTGCCAAAGCAAACCCGATTTGTTGTATGAATACGACTCCTTTGGGCAGCGGATTAAAAAAGTAGTAAAGCCAAGGGCTGGCGGGGTGTTAGCTCCCGAGCATGAGTGGATTACGCATTGGTATATCAGGGATGCGCAGGGGAATGTGTTGGCCGTTTACAAACAGCAAAGCACCGAAGCCTTTGGGGTGTGGAACGAGCAAATAACCCTAGAAGAATGGGATTTTTACGGATCCTCGCGTTTAGGGACAAGAGCGCCAGAAAATCCAATGATTTTAGCCAATAGAACCTATGAGATAATCAACAACCAAATCAGCAATGAAAATATTCCTGCTTTGGCTACACCATCAAACAAAAAATTCCGTAAATTAGGGGAGAAAGTTTTTGAACTCGTGAACCATTTGGGCAACATATTAAGCACTATAAGCGACCGCAAATTAATGCACGAAGACCTACCCAATAACCCGGGTGTGGTACATCATTACACGGCAGAAATATTGTCCACCACAGAGCAATACGCTTTTGGTATGGAAATGCCGGGCAGGAGTTTTAGTGTGGAGCAGTATCGGTATGGGTTTAATGGGAAAGAAAACCAAGATGAACTTATGGCTAACAACAACAGCCAAGACTTTGGTGCAAGAATGTATGATGGTAGGGTGGGTAGATGGTGGGGGATGGATTATATGAAGAAATATTATCCTTCACGAAGCCCCTATGAAGCCATGGCATCTAATCCAATTTTTTATGTGGATGTTGATGGAAATTATTTTACGGGGAATTGTTATTTGCTTTCTGAAGTAATGGATCGATTAACAATGCTCCAAAATAAATGGCCAGATAATGCACATGTTTATTTGGAAATAAAAGCTGCAATTTTAGAAATGGCCATGGACCCTGATATTGAATTTCATTTGGTTGACGGAGGTGTAAAGCCTAATGACAAAAGTCCAGGTGGCCAAAATAAGTATAATCCTGAAAAGAAGAGAATTGAAATTACAGTTTTCAAACAGGAGAATACAGACGGAAGAGAAAAGTATCCCAGAGCTTTGACCACCATTCATGAATTGTGTCATGGGTATCAGTTTTTAAAAATGAGAATTTCATATACTGGTGATGGTAACCCTGCTGTGCATTTTAATTATTCAAAGGATGATGAAAGGGAGGCTTTTAGATGGTCGAATTCCTGTATAAAAGACGATAGCGAAAGTTTTCCATGGGATGGTAATTGTTATGATGGGCTTGAGGAGCATGATGTAGTGGCACCTGAGTTTCAAGTTGAAATGAATTTAGCGCGTGATGAATATATGAAAAAGGCCATATTATCGAATGATTCCAGCACAATTCAAAAAGTTCTCATTACTGGAAGCACATTAAGAATTTTGATAAATTCTTTGCCAAAAATTCAACCGAAAGAGCGATGTCCAGATTATTAATATTTTTTCTGTTTTTGTTTTTGGGCTTGAATCAACAACCATTACAAGCACAAAGGGTTTTTAAAGCGAAAGCAACCACCAACCGTGTGTGGTATTTAGTTTTGAATACCGATTCTACTTACCGTTTATATTCAGTTGACACTTCGGCTGGCAGGCCTAGATATGGTTGTGGAAGATATGAAGAATCTAATGCTGAGATAATTTTGGACGGGAATAGAAATTTTTACCCTGATTCTACTAAATTTTTTGGTAGTGCTGATTCCCTTTACATTCAGTTGAGGTTTATTTCTAAATCTAGAAGTTATTTCCTCCACGATGGAAAATTAGACAAACTACATTTTTTTGCGGATGCTAATGGCTGGGTTAGGTTGAAGAAGAATGTTATGGAATCTCAATTTTTAAGGCTTGAGGCAGAAAGATACTTTAGGTCGTTTTTTCTCTTTGTTGATTCATCGGGTAAGAATAATACCTTTTATTTTTCCTTTAATGAAGATAAACTTTATATTTTTAATGAAACATACATGGTGGCGAAGAATTCATTCAGAAAAGTTAAGAACAATTGTGGCTTTAATTTAGTTTTCAGGATGGAAGCCTTCGAAAATGAAAGTTACTATTTTGAAATCGAACATATTTGGTCTCGTGAACCAATGGTTTTCGAACCTTTAGCACCTTATGAGGTTTATCCAACCTTTAATTTATTTTTTGAGGAATGAAAATTTTGCTTTTCGTTATTTTTCTCTCCCTTAGTTTAGATTCCTATTCTCAGAATTTTAGGGATTCAACGAGGTTTTTTGTTTTGAACCTTATGTCGAATAATCAGTTCAGACTTATCCAGTATTATAATTCTGAAGATACTATACCCTTTTCTTCAGGATTTTATAGAATAGACCATGATACGCTTGTTTGTTTTCCAGCGGATTTTTATTCCCCTGACTCTTCTTGGGCCGATTCGGATACCGCCAACTTTAAATTTTATTTTTATGAGAAAAATCCTTCCGGCAATCCAAGGAGAATTAAGTACTCAACCGCTTATGATACGAAAAAAAGAAAGCACTATTCCGATAGTATGGAGGTTATGAAAATTAAGAAATGTAAGTTGAAAGATAATTTTTTATTTTTAGAGGCTAGGGAACAATCGGTAATTTTCTATCGTTTGTATTTTTCATCATCAACAACCCTGAATTGTTTTTCTTTTTTGGTTGAAGAGAAAGACCGAAGGTTATATATGATTAAGGAACCACTTAAGTTTAGAGTTTCCTCTAAGGATTCTTCAGGGATAAAGATTTTGGAATTCCTTAATCCGAAAGCATTAGGTGAACTTTCTTCTTGGTTTTTTCAAGATGCATTTCATACTCCAATTTTTTTGCACAAGAATTAGGTGTTTTATTGCTTTAAAATTGTTTTGGATAGTAATTCATAAGAAATTCACAATTAATGATAGCCAACCCAAAAATTCCGTAAATTATGGGAGAAAGTTTTTGAACTCGTGAACCATTTGGGCAACATATTAAGCACTATAAGTGACCGCAAGACCTGTCCGCCGAAACAAAGTGCAGGCCGGATCATGCACGAAGACCTGCCCAATAACCCGGGTGTGGTGCATCATTACACGGCAGAAATATTGTCCACCACAGAACAATACCTTGCCCGCCGTAACCCGGTGAAGGAGGGTGCTTTGGGTATGGAAATGCAGGGTAGGAGTTTTAGTGTGGAGGAGTATCGGTATGGAATGAACGGCCAAGAGAAGAGTGATGAAATTTTCAAAGGCGCCTTAACCGCTGAATTTTGGGAGTATGATAGTAGAATTGGAAGAAGGTGGAATATCGATCCAATCTTTAAAGAATGGGAATCACCCTTCGCTTGTTTTTTTAACAACCCTACCAATATTCTTGATCCCTTTGGCTTGGATGGGGAAGGACCAAATGGTGAATGCCCGGGTGATATTAGCGAGGATGGCACCAAAACGTATGGGCTAGATGGCACCACCGGGGAAAATCGGTGGCATGACAATTCTTATGGTGTCACAATCGTTGAAAACAAAAATGTTTCGAATAATGATTGGAGAAA
>JBILVQ010000338.1:0-3054 GCA_044370375.1 Bacteroidia bacterium | reverse complement strand
CAAATAGCGTTAACAGGGGCCGGGTCATAATCTTATTTTGGGGCGAATTAAAGAAGAAATCGTTACAAGGGATTGTCAAAAATTGCTTTTTAATGATTGTCCGGGGGTAAGCAGAAATTCTTTTTTAAAAGCTTTGATAAAGGCTGATGTATCAGAAAAGCCGGTAATAGCAGCTACTTCAGGAATGCTATGACCCTTGCTCAATTGTTCTTTGGCAAAGACAAGTCGCAGCCGCATCATATAGCGGTAAGGCGAGAAGGAAAAAGTAGCTTTAAACAAACGGATGAAGTGGTATTTGGATAAACCTGCCTCCAAAGCAATTCTATCCAAAGATGGATTTTCGTGAAAATGTTCATCCATAAAATATTTTGCTTGAAGCAAAGCATTGAAAACAGCTTTGCGGGTGATGTCCGTTTTGCCATGGATTTTGTTTAGCTTTTCCTGCATCCAGCGTTGGTCGGCCAGCAGGGCTTCTGCAAGGCCATAAAAAAATTCATCCGATGAAAAACGATCTGCATGGAAACCTGCTATTGCTGTTTGCTGAAAATTTTGAAGCCTTTTTCCGAGCGAAGAATTGATGGAAAGGTACCTGTTTACCAAGCATTGATCGGAAAGGAGAAACGCCAAGGCATCGTCATTGGCTGAAGGGTTCAATGCTGCCACCTCACGAATGATCTGCGGAGAAAGATCAATGCATAAACCTACTACGGGTTCTTTCTGCTTGATTTTTACTGCCGCAGTAGTAAAATCGTTGCCCAATAAATATTGGCCCTGCTCTACCTTGAATTTTTTCTTGTTGACAAAATACAACTCCTGCCCCGATACCACGTACTTTATGCCGATTCCTTTAAAGGGAATATCGCCATCAAATTGGTTGACCCGCGAAAGGCGGATTTCATTACCAACAATATCCTTGTAGAGAATTTGATTCATTGTTCAAATCTATCCACAAAACACTAACTTAAAATGTAAAAAAAACAAAAAAATAATAACCAACCCTATTTCATCACCTGACTCAATTTGATCATGGTTTTAAAGGACAAGTCGGGGTGTGCCACCTGGTTCACCGTACCTGCATAATAGGTATTTTGCTCCGGACAATAATAGGCCAGCGCTCCCGAAAGTCCGGAATGACCTATAAAGGCAGGTACTGCACCCGTTGGATTCAAGAGCCATGGCAACTTAAACAAATGAATCCCCACTCCCGACTTCATTGGAAAAAAAATGCGGTTCCACACTTGCAGGTTGTTCAGGTATTCTTTTGGAAATAGTTTCCCGCTAAAAAATGCCTCCACAAATTTTACCATGTCGGCAGCGGTGGAAACCATTCCTCCATCGGGTCCGAAAGAAGTCATGGCTTTGGGAATGTTCAATACCCTTTGTTCATAATACAGGTGCTTAGGCCTTGCATCGTTATTATCGGTGTACAACCAGGTTTGGTTCAGACCAAGGGGTTGAATGATGAATTCATTGCAGAGGGATGCATAGCTTTTCTTTGCAATGCTTTCTAGAATTTTTCCCAACAATTGAAAATTGGCATCCGAATAATGTGCCTTTCCTTTAGCTCCCGGGGCGAAATGCGGTTTAATTTTTTTAGAACGTTGAATACACTCTTCAAAAGTCCAGGCGCGATCGTTGCCGGCCACCAATTCATCTTCCCAACTCCTTCCCCCTTCCCCTTTGTCCTGAAAATAATCAGGCAAGCCGCTGGTGTGCGCCAGCAAATGTTGAACAGTGATCTCTCTTGAATATTCTTTGCCCTTGTAAACATGCAAACCAAGCAGGATATCTTGTGAAAGATAGCGGGCAATGCGGTCGTTCAATTGCAATTTTCCTTCTGAGACAAAACGCATGATGAGCGCAGTGGTAAACAGTTTGGTGGTACTTGCCATAAAAAATGGCTTATCGATGCTTAGATCACCTGCTGCACCCTGCCAAAGCTTTCCGTCTTTCAAAATGGCAAAAGAGGCACCAAAAACCTTTTTGCCGTCAACGGTTTTTTCGAGTAACTTTTGTAGTTTTTGCTCTTTGGTTAAGTCCAAGGTATTGGATAAGGTTAAAGGTGCAAAGATAAGCAGTAGTGCCAGACAATGCATCATGGTTAAACAGTTTGATGGGTACAAATGTCTGTAATAGGACAAGAAAAAAATTTACCCTATGGTAAAAAATCAGTTTCGCTGCCGTCTGATTCTGCTCAAACTTTGTGGGGTAATCCCTAAGTAAGAGGCGATATGATTTTGTGCGATGCGATTTTGAATATTGGGGAATTGTTGCAGCAGCAGGTCGTAGCGTTCACCGGCAGATTTGGTTAGCAGGTCGATTTGCTGACTTTGTTTTCCAATATAAGACATTTCTGCGGCCACCAAGCGAATATTTTTTCCATCATGGTGTTGTGTGATGGCATGGTAATTTTCAGCGCTCATGCGTAACATTTGACAGGGTTCGAGGGTCATGACCTGCAGGGCGGTTGGAATGCCGGTAAGCATTGACATGTAATCGGAGCAAAAGTGACCATCGAAGGCAAAATCAAGGCAAACAAAATTATTTTCTTTCCAAAGGAAAACACCAACACTGCCTTTGATAATAAAATAAAAATAGCGTTCGGTGCTGTGTTGCGCTTTGAGCACTTCATCCTTTTTATAGCTCACCCATTCGCAATGCCTTGCATATTCTTCAATGGCAGTCTGCGGTGCATGAAAGAACGATTCAAAAACAGGGCTTAAAAGAGCAACAAAATGAGCGTGATCTTGCATGTTGAAGATTATTGGGTTTGTTGCGCCAAATATCTCACTTTTTCAACCCATCGCTTTCTGAATTCTTCGGTTGAATGACGCAAGGGAGCAATGTAGGTTACTTTTACCGGATTGATGCCGCAAAATTGAAGGGTTCCTTTTTTAAACTGTCGAATGGCCGGACTGCCCATCAACAGGTAATCGTACCAACGGGGAGTATCTGCTGTAATGAAGATGTGAGCAGATTTACCTACCCACAGTTTTTTAGGCAAAGGATTTTTCCCAACATACTCAAAGGCAATGCCGGGAAGAAATACCCGGT
>JBILVQ010000337.1:0-3074 GCA_044370375.1 Bacteroidia bacterium | reverse complement strand
ATTTTTGATCAAGGCTTGGGGGATGTTTTTAGCGTAAGAATTGCCGGAAATATTCTTAACGAGGACATTTTAGGCAGTATGGAATTTGGTTGTAAGGTAGCCGGTTCAAAAATAATTGTAGTGCTGGGCCACACCCGTTGTGGGGCTGTAAAAGGTGCCTGCGATCATATCGAGATGGGCAATTTGACTGCACTTCTCACCAAATTACGTCCTGCTGTGGATAGTGAAACGGAGACCACCACCAACCGTACCTCCTCTAATGCTGTCTTTGTTGAAAATGTAGCCGGTATTAATGTAAAACGCACCGTAAAATCAATTTTGGAGAGAAGCCCAATTTTGAAGGATATGGTTGAAACGGGTCAAATAGGATTGGTGGGTGGTATTCATGATATCAGCACAGGTTTGGTAAGCTTTTATGAGGATACCTTGGTATTCAGTCATTGAAATATAGCATAATTAGGACGATGTACTAAGCGAACGAAAAACACCTTGCTATGTACTTTTCTCACCTACAATGGCATATACATAAGGAAAAGAAAACTTCATTTGCCGAAGCCGAAATTTATCGGGCTCCTGTTCCAGCATATCCTCAAAAATCTTGTACGGTGAATAATCATATTCATTGAATTTTTTTATCTGAATGTTTGATGCTATCAAAGCATTCAAAACATCTTGCAAGGGATGATTCCAGGAAATGGTTTGATGGCAGATTGCTGCCTTCGGATCAGCATAAGTTCCGGGTATCGTTTCAACAATGGGTTCACGGTTAAAATAGTGGTAAGATAATGCCGTGAATTTTTCATCATACACCCAAACAAAAGGATGAAATTCTACAAAACAAAACTGTCCGCCTGGTTTTAGAAAGCGCCCCACAATGCCGGCCCATCGGTTTAAATCGGGCAACCATCCAATGGTGCCGTAACTGGTAAAAACCACATCAAATTCTTCATCCAAATACTGAGGCAAATCGTAAAGGTTGCATTGAATGAAGTTTGCATTCAGTCCCAATGTTTGACTTAATTCTCTTGCTTTTTCAATGGCCTGTTCAGAAAAATCAACACCAGTAACCCTTGCGCCCATTCTTGCCAAGGATAAACTATCCTGTCCAAAATGACATTGCAAGTGCAGTATTTTTTTGCCTTCAAGCTTGGGTAATAAATCCAATTCTATGTTTTTCAAACTACTTTTTCCCTGCAAAAATGCTGGCATATCATAAAAATCAGCGTCCACATGCACAGGTGTTCTGGCATTCCAGGATTGTTTATTGATTTCTTCAAAGTTGGGGAAGTCCATGGCTGCGATGGTTTCGGAATGTTAAAAAACAAAAATACTACAAAATTCATGGCCGGAAGGAAAACCTGAAAGAACATTCTAAAGCCCTTAGATAAGGTTTAGGAGATAATGATTATCTTTAGAAAAAAATTCCAATACCATGAGAGGTTTGTTGCTCACTTTTTGTTTTATGCTTTTCACAGCGGCCATTCTGCCTGCCCAGAATGGTAATGGTTCAAGTGCCCAAACAGTTACCCAAGATATTAAGAAAGAAGCCGAGAAATTAAAAAATGGTGGCGATGCCATTAAGAACGGAAAGAAAAAAGCCAAGGCAAAAACCCAGGCACAAAAGGATGCGTTAAAAAAGAAAAAGAAAAAGGTGAATGCCAAAAATGCAAAAAAGGAATTAGACAAAATCATCAAATAATTCCGGGTCAAAGCAGCGCTATTTATAGCAAAATTACTTTTTCATTTCCCGCATAAACCATTTATTCGCGTTTGATAATTAGTTTTTGAACATCCAATATTTTTCCCGCATCATCGGTTTTTTGGATAAAATACAACCCGGGCGAAAAGCCTTCTGTGTTCAGCATAATTCTATCCGCTCCTCCCCGCTGCGATTGCAAAAGTCTTCCATTCACTGAAAGAATATTCAGCCATTCGAGATGGTTGATGCCCTCTACCCAAAGTGTTTCAGACGAAGGATTTGGATAAAAGGAAAAAGAGGCCTGGGCGTTCTTTTTGGGGTTGGCCGTTACATTGCACATGGCGGCATTTAAATGAATCCAAATACTATCGTTGAATAAAAAAGGAACCTCACTGGCATCGGGAGCGTTGCCCATGCGAATAAAAACCAAGTTCATACTGGGAACAACATTGATAAATTGTGCGTTTTTGCCCATGGCAGCAATCATATCAGCAGGGGCATTGGGATTCATGGAACCCGGAAAAGAAAACTGTAAACCGGGCACCATAAAAGATGGTTTGCCATTCAACCACCACAAATAACCATAAGACAAATTAAAATTTTGGGAAGTATTGACCATTTGATCGAAATAATTTTGATCGGTCATGATTTGGTTTCCGTTCCAATTGCCCCTGTTCAGAACGAGCAATCCAAAACGAGCCATGCTGCGGGCGTTGCTAACAAATAAGTTGTTGTAACCCTGCGGAACGAATAAACCTGTCATTCCGGTAGGAACCTTTATTTTTTGATTGATGTAGGCATTTAAACTAAGGCCTGTTGCTTCTGCAATTACTTCATCAAGCAGCGTATAGGGTGCATTGTGATAGGCCCAGCGGGTACCGGCATCCGCAAGGTACTGCAGGCAGGTATCAAGGGTGCAGTGGTGATCTGGAACTCCGTCATCCAAACCGGAAGTCATGCTTAATTGATGCCGGATGGTAATCATTTCTTCCTTAGCTGGCGGACTATCGGTCCAACCTTGACCAAGATAAGTAGCACTTGTGTCATCCAGCGAAAGCAATCCTTCTTGTTGCGCAATGCCAACCGTAAAACCGGTAAGCGATTTGCCGGCCGAGGCCCAATACCAGAGGCTATCCTGCGTGAAGGTGCCAAAATACTCCTCCATTACTATTTTTCCATCCTTTAGTAAAATAAAGGCTTTGGTATTAATTTGACCCAAATAATCAACCAAAGTATCTATTTCCTGTTGGCACCAGCCCATGGAAGCCGGACTGATGGTATCCCAGTTATTGCCGGAAATGGGCGGAAAATAAAGGCTTTGCGCAGAAAGTTGGGTTACCAAAAAGAAGGTAAAAAGAGTGGATAGAATCTTTTT
>JBILVQ010000336.1:0-3084 GCA_044370375.1 Bacteroidia bacterium | reverse complement strand
CTGCCCACGTTTGTATGATTATCATCCTCGTGCTATCCCGGCTCCATACAACCATAGCAACATTGATAGTGATGAGGTTTTGTATTATGTTGATGGCGACTTTATGAGCAGAAACAATATTGAACAAGGGCATATTACTTTGCACCCCAAAGGGATACCACATGGACCTGCACCGGGTGCCATGGAAAGAAGTATCGGTCAGAAAGAAACAGCCGAATTGGCCGTAATGATTGATACTTTCCGTCCTTTGAAAGTTACCAAAACTGCCTTGGGAATTGATGATGGAAAGTATTTCAAAAGTTGGGTTGAGTAAAAATTAATTTGTTCCAAAACCTTCACAAAAAAATTACCTACAAAAAAATATTGAACATGGACACAAAAGACGTTGCCCCGGGAATTAAAAAAATCTATCAGCATGCCGGTGATTTTTTACCTTTAAATGGAACCGATTATGTAGAGTTTTATGTAGGCAATGCCAAACAAGCTGCCTATTATTATAAAGCTGCATTCGGCTTTCAATCGCTTGCCTATTCAGGATTGGAGACTGGTGTAAAAGATAGGGCATCTTATGTTTTGGCGCAGGACAAAATCAGATTGGTTTTTACAACCCCTTTGAATTCTGCCAATCCTATCAATCAGCATCTTGCAAAACATGGCGATGGGGTTAAGGTTATTGCTTTGTGGGTGGATGATGCAAAAAAGTCTTTTGAAGAAACCGTAAAACGTGGTGCCAAACCCTTCATGGAGCCCACCGTTGAAAAAGATGATGATGGCGAAGTAGTTCGCTCAGGTATTTATACCTATGGTGAAACCGTCCATTTGTTTGTGGAAAGAAAAAACTATAAGGGTGTTTTTCTGCCCGGGTATAAGGCAATGACTTCCAATTTTAATCCAAAACCCGTTGGACTGAAGTACATCGACCACATGGTAGGTAACGTTGGTTGGAATGAAATGAACAACTGGGTGGAGTATTATGAAAAGGTGATGGGTTTTGTAAACCTCCTTTCTTTTGATGACAAAATGATTTCTACCGAATACTCTGCGCTCATGAGTAAAGTAATGAGTAACGGAAATGGCAGAATTAAATTTCCGATCAACGAACCTGCTGAAGGCAAAAAGAAATCGCAGATTGAAGAATACATTGATTTTTACGAAGGTCAGGGAGTTCAACACCTGGCTTTAGCAACAGATAATATTATCGAAACTGTTTCTGAATTGAAAAGTCGTGGAGTAGAATTTTTAACCGTGCCCGATACTTATTACGAGGAGGTTTTAGATCGTGTAGGTAAAATTGATGAAGACATAAAAGCTTTGGCCAAATTGGGTATTTTAGTTGATAGGGATGATGAAGGCTATTTGTTACAAATTTTCACCAAGCCCGTTGAAGACAGACCAACTCTTTTTTATGAGATTATTCAAAGAAAAGGAGCCCAATCATTTGGCGCAGGAAACTTTAAAGCACTCTTTGAATCCATAGAAAGAGAACAAGCAAGAAGAGGTACCCTCTAGGTAGAGACGCGATGCCTCGCGTCTCCATGCGATGCCTCGCGTCTCCATGCTCCATGCAATGCCTCGTCTCTCCATGCGATGCCTCGCGTTTCCCACAATCAATCATTGATTGTGAATAGATTTTTCATTTTCGAAAATGAGCAAAATATCCATTGCATAAAATATTCTAGTAATGATAATTGATATTGTAATCTTTTGGCTCTACATGGCACCTATTTCCTCATTTTCAACACCCTAAAGAGGTAGCAATAATTTGTTTTTACCGATTCAATTTTTTTGTTATATCTTTATAGTGCCGTTTCTTTTGTTTTAAAAGTTGTTTTCAAATTATATTTAGTATTAAAACATGAATCTCTCGCCTCAGAATAACACTCGATTACCAAACCTCGATGCGAGTAGGTTTCTGGCTTTTATCCCTGTTTTCCTTTCTCATGTTTTTGTTTCCACAAATCCTGAATTACAAAACGCAACATGGTTTGTTTATTTTAAAGCTGCCTGTGATAAGGGGCTTCTTGGTCTCGATTATTTTTTCGTACTCTCCGCTTTCCTAATAACATGGCTGGCCTTGCATGAAAAAAAGAAATGGGGAGACTTTTCATCCATCGCCTTTTTTTTGCGTAGAATTTTAAGAACCTGGCCCCTTTATTTTTTTATAGTGCTCCTTGGCTTTTCTCTGAAAATGTTTTACAGCCCTATTATCCATTCACTTCCTGTGTGGCAATGGTGGATTTCGTTTTCGGTTAATTTATTCATTGCCGAGAACGGGTTAGAATTTTTGTTTTTCATGGTTGTCCTTTGGTCCATTGCAGTAGAAGAACAGTTTTATTTTCTTTGGGGCTTTATCATGGAAGCCCCATCTGTTTTTCTACCACTAGCCAGTATCCTATTAATTATTGTCTCACTGATTTTTCGTTTTAACGCGCTCGAAGATGATAATATGCTCTATTTCCACTCACTTAGCCTTGGTGGTAATTTTGGAATTGGCGCACTCCTGGCTTGGTTTAGTTTTCATCATCCCGAAAAAATAATTTCTAAAAACCTGGTAAGAGTTGTTTACCTCTTACTCCTAATTTCTATCCTCGCTTACGCCTATATTTTTTCTAATCCCACCATGATTGTTTTCGAACGCTTATGGTTTTCATTGTGTTTTGCAGTATTAATTTTCGATTGGGCCTTCAACAAACAGCCATTCATACAACCGGGCAATTATAATTTGCTTAATCAACTTGGTAAAATTTCATTAGGTCTATACTTGTATCATGCAGTAGTGATTACTTTTTTCAGTTACTTCAACTATCGTTTCGATTGGTCTGAAAATCCCTTGCAGGTTTTATTGATTAACCCACTCATCATTCTGCTGCTCACTGTTTTCATAGCAGCCCTTAGCTATAAATATTTCGAAACCCCATTCCTCAATTTAAGGAAAAGGTTCATCGTGTAATTTTCAAACAACCGCCAGCCCCAGCCCTGAAAGGGCGCAATCCCACTAAAGATGGGTGGAGCCCATCTTTAATAAAGGAATCTTTCCCGCCCATCTTTAGCACGTACTCCCACGCCTCCCAGCCCTGAAAGGGC
>JBILVQ010000095.1:0-11048 GCA_044370375.1 Bacteroidia bacterium | reverse complement strand
TATAATTTCCGGTACCGGGATGTAAAGTTGAACATAATACCAAAAAAGTATCCACGCCCATAGGACACAATTTAACGGCATTATCCGCGTCATTAGTACCAAAAATCCTATGCCACTGATATTCAAGATCCTTGTCAACATGCCAAAGAATTATATCATTACTGGTTGAATAACTTCCACTAGAACCAAGCACTAGATAGCCGGAATCTGAAGTTTGAACTAAATCAATACCATAGTCAAAAGAATTGCCACCAAAAATAATTTGGGAATTGGCTATTTGGGAAAATAAATCAACACTGTTAATAAAAACAATTGCAAATATTACTCTTGTAAAAAACCACTTCATACCATTGTCTTTTTTAAGGTAACCATTGAATTAACAAGCGCATCCATTTTATCCAAAGGTAGCATATTCGCCCCATCAGACAAAGCTTTTGATGGATCTGGGTGAGTTTCCATGAATACACCATCCGCTCCCCAAATTAAGGATGATAATGCCATTTGTGGTATCCACTGTGGGGTTCCGCCTGTAACACCAGCCTTCTGATTAGGCATTTGCAATGCATGTGTTGCATCCATAATTACAGGTACACCAATTTCTTTCATGGTGGGTAAAGAACGAAAATCAACAACTAAATCCTGATAACCAAATGATACTCCCCTTTCTGTAAGCCATACATTTTTATTTCCAGTTGAAAGTACCTTTTCAACCGCAAAGCGCATTGAATCGGGAGAAACAAATTGTCCCTTTTTTACATTCACAACTTTTCCTGATTGGCCTGCTGCCAAAAGCAATTCTGTTTGGCGGCATAAAAATGCAGGAATTTGCAAAACATCAACAAATTGACTTGCCAATTCAACCTCTTGCTCGCTGTGAACATCGGTAATTACCGGAACATTAAACTTATGCCGAACCTCACCCAAAATGGATAATGCTGCCTCGTCTCCTATGCCTGTAAATGAGGATAATTTTGATCGATTGGCTTTTTTATAGGATGCCTTGAATAGCAGGGTAACACCGTGTCGTTCAGAAATATCCTTTAGCCTACTGGCTATTTCGAAAACAATAGCTTCAGATTCTACAACACAGGGTCCCGAAATTAACAAAAACGGAGACTCGAAATAAGCATTACTTTTCATTTTGGGCTGGATTTCTTTTGTAAATATAGGTATCTGATACCTCGTAATGTTTTAGAAGAAGAAAATCGGAGGTTTTAAATCTATCAACCTTCCCCCCCGATACAACATAATATTCGTCCTTCATGGTTAAAAACTCCTCCCGATCGAATTCTTTAATTTTATCCGTAAGGGAAAAAAGTTCACGGTAATAGTTTAAACCAGGTTCATAAATCCACTCATTGTCAATGGAAATTGGACCACCATGCGCGGAATCAGAAAGAAGAAATGGTAAAATTTCTTTATTGGATGCATCATTATACCATGTTCTAGAACTTGATTTGGGAATCATAAATGCTATTGCAAATAAAAAAACAGAAAGAAATGAAATAAGCAAAGGTTTAAATTCATTGCTCAAAAAACTTGTGAATCGATTGATCATTGAGGACAAAATTCCTGCGAAAAGAAACCAATAAATCAGGGCGGTTCTGTCAAGTAAAAACGGAGTATTAAAAACCAGATGCTGCATCCATTCAATTAACAAACATAAACCAAAAGTTATTCCCCAATAATTTGCCCAGATCGATTGTTTCTTCAAAAAAACAAAAAACGAATCAATGAAAATAGCAAGAAAACCAATGATCACAACAACCCACTTAAATTTCATAAGAATGCCTTCAAGAAGAGGATTCTGATTAGTCCAACCGCCATGAAAAACTGAAAGAAGCGAATCTTCATAAATGCTATTTTGACCTCCAAAATACAATTGTTGTGTTACAATTAATTGATAAACAGGAAAAAGAAATAATAGAAATAGAAACATCAATCGATTCTTAATAAAAAATGCAATGAAGGTATGCATGCCAAATCTTTGTTCTCTGAATTCTGAAACGAACAAAACCAGACCAAAAGATACAAAGTATAAAATCAAATTGAAATTAAAGGAAATAGCAATCAGTATAAACAAAATTGCTTTATTCATATTCCTAACTTCACCTTTTGCAAACCCTGAAAACAATCCCAAATAATAAAAATGAGCGATTAAAAGACAGAATGAAATCCCGTATCCTCGAGCAAGTGAAAATAATTCAACGGCAAGTTGACTAGAAAAGACAAAAGCCGAAAACAATAAAAAATATGAAAAGTCAATTTGTTTTTGCCTTCTAAAAATAAAAACAATCAAGGTGACCAGGGCGATTACAGAAGGCGCCCGTAAAGAAAATTCAGAAATTGAAAGTTTGGTAAAAATTAATTTAAGCAATATGGCCAGAGGAAAATGATTGTTAGCTGAAACAAATCCATCAAGAAAAAAAACCCTGCTCCAGGAACCCTTAACAAAATTAAGATAAAAAAATGCTTCATCTGTAGTTAGGGCAACATAAGCAGATCTATAAAGCACCAAAAAAAACACCGCTAATAATCCTGAAAAGGTTAGCCATTTTAGCAACTTCGAAACCATCATCACTAATTTATTGATACCTCAACCCAACAAAGGCGGCAAACCCTCTGGGATGGATGGGATGAAAAATTCCTTCGGCCTGATTAATTCCAACATTCAAAGAAAAATGACGATAAAATACCCTTCCATATTCTATCGCTAAGTTTATTTTTGTGTAGCCACCATACCCTATCGTGCTTCGTAATACTCCGCCATAAAAACCCGATTTTACAAAACCTGTATAAAACAATGGCAGGTAGGCAGGATCAGCAATATACCTGAAACCGGCTATCATTTCATATCCGCTGTTGCCAATACGATGTTGTGATTCAAAAAAGACTTTTGCCGGAAGCAACATCCTATATTTACTTTTCCCCGATTTTGGACCAATATTACGCAGTGAATCAACCGACAATGCAAAAAGAGAATCGCTCACATCCTTTAAATTATAAACTTGATAACCTTTAAGATGAATGCTCGTATCGGCCGTTAACAGCAATGTATTCGCATTCCATAAAATATAACCTGCATCTTTAACCCCAACAAAAATTTTGGTTTTGGGACCCTGCATGGAATAAACCAACGAAAACCCTGCACCGCTTCCATTTCCTTTATCAAAACGTTTTAATCCATTTCTTGCAGTGTCAGATTGAATATAACTCCCCTTTAGGTCAGCGTCAATTCTTGTCCCATAGGTTGATGTGTAGAAATTTCCTCTTACAATCTCTATTTCAGAAAACTGCTTTCCTTCTAAATAATTCAACTGTCCCTGAAATGTATGCCGAAGATTTTTAAATTTTTTCTGGTAGCCAAACTCAAGCGAATACTGCCGATAATTGAAAATTCTGAACCAAGCTGGGTCAAGGCGAGAGGTCTTATTTTCATAATTGTCATTACCAAAAAAAACCAATTGAAAAATGTCGCTCGAAAAAATCGCTGCGGCATTCCAATGTTCTTCATAAGCCAAACCAAAAACCAATCCGCTCTTCTTTAACAATGCAGAATCTACATCAAATGAAAAATTAATCCTATTTCTCCCCGAACCACCCAGCGTGTTATTATCATCCAATTTTGCCTGCACCAACTTTAAATAGGTTGGTTCCAAAAATCCTCCGCGGTAAAATTTATACAGAAAATTCACGGGCAGTCCTGTCCCTGTAGCTCCGGCCATAAAAGATGTACCTGCCTGAACGCCTCCGTTAAAGGCCAATGTATCCTGAATAAAATTAGATTGAGAATATCCCTGAAACTTAACGCCAATAAGCATAAGAAAAACAAAAACTACCTTTTTCATTTTCCGGCTTTGATTGAAATGGATGATTTTGCTACGAGCGAAAGGTCAATTTTATAACCTTCATAAACCCGCATGGGTTTGCCATTAAGATCCGTATCAAGTGTCACCATCATTAATACCTTGTTGTTCAATTTTAATTTATCCAACAAAGCACGAGCCACCGGGATAGGAATTATTCCAAAATAAGGCACAGTTGTTTTACCATCTGCCTGAAGCGTGGCTGCCTCTATTCTTATCTGATTGATGAGCAAAGGCCCTGCCTCATTATTCGAAAATTCGAAAAACTCAACATAACAGGAAAACGGAAAAGAATTTTCTACAATTAAATCAATTTGTGTTTCATCCAAATCAGCAGGGATCTCAGCTTCTTCAACGTTTACGCTCAAGGTATCTGCCAAAACAAGTGATTCTAAATAAAAACTTATAGGAGCCTCAATGTTAAGATCAATCTCAAAAGCATTGTCGGTGTAAAGAAAATCATTCCCACCTGAAATATTCCCAAAGGGATTAACATCTAATTCGAAACCGGAGGTGAAGGAAGTAGGATAAATGTTTAATAAAGATTGAATGTTGGTTACCCCCGATGATAAATCCCAAGAGTATCTGGTTGGGGTTAAAGGATAGTCGGATGCACGCGTTATATTTTGTGGTTTACCAATCAATTGATGATTCAAACTTACCTGCTCTCCTGTTTTAGCATTTCTTGCTGTAAATTCATTCACTTTTAAAACTGCATCAAATCCGGCATAATTGGTTACATCTAAATGAATGCTAATGGAATCTGTCTCTAACTGTCCTCTTACCCTGTTGTTAAAAAAATCAAAGGGGGTTGTTTGATTTGCGGTAACAAAACTTTGCTGTCCGAAATATCCACGGGCATATTCAACAACAATATTCTCTAAATACAATTCAATAATCAAACTATCCTGACTGGTAACCAAAACAGAATTGCCCGATGGATTGATGCTTGCATTTAATCGCGTGTAAATCGTGTTGGATAAATTTTGACCCGGACCACGCAAGTCCAAGGAATATCCGGTTAGATCAATGGAAGTATAAAAAGTTCCCGGACCCTGAGCATTGGCCTCATCTAACAAATGAGCAACTGATAGCATTTGTCCGTTAAGCGTTGCAGATGGAATCTCATAATTCAACTGAATTTTTTCTGCCACCTGATTCGATATGCGAACCCTAACCTGACCACTCTTTACTTTGGCAAAAAGCAAATCTGCACTGGGAACATTAAACCTCATTTCTTTAACTTGATTCATGATAGGATCACCAGGACCAAGATTTATCGACCCAAAGGGCAAAGAAAAATTATCGAAAACACCTGTATCCGGAATCTCTATCAAATCATCGAAGAAAATGTCGGAAAGACTTTTATTCCAAACAAAAATCAAATTACCCGATTCTCCCTTTTTCAATAGTGAGTCGCCCAAAATATTTTCAAAGCTTAAAACACCATGCAAAAGAGGTGCCTTCCATTGGGTATTCCACTCGGTTGCTTCCTTTCTTTTGCAGGAATAAACTAATACAGAAACAAGGAGAAAGAACAGAATAAACTTTTTCCCCATTGAACAATTACTCATGAGGTAAAGATAGTAATTTTAGTATTTGTACTTATCCTGCCAGCGTCTTTTTAGAAAATCGCGGATTTCATTCTCTCTGGCATTTTCTCCGGGATTATAAAAAACTTTGCCCGATATTTTTTCGGGCAGGAATTCTACAGCTACAAAATTACCCGGAAAATTATGAGCATACTGATAATCCTTGCCATAGCCCAAACTTTTCATGGTACCTGTTACTGCGTTGCGCAAATGAAGTGGAACAGGAAGATCTCCTCCCTGCCTAACCATTTGTAGCGCTTCCTCAATGGCCATGTAGGATGCATTGCTCTTGGGCGAACCTGCCAAATAAACAGCAGTTTGTGAAAGCACTATTCTACACTCCGGATATCCAATTTTATGACAAGCATCAAAACAAGCATTGGCCAAAACCAGAGCTGTTGGATTGGCATTGCCAATGTCTTCACTGGCCAAAATAATCATTCTACGGGCAATAAAAAGCGGATCTTCTCCCCCATGAATCATTCGAGCCATCCAATAAACTGCTGCATTGGGGTCACTACCGCGAATTGATTTAATAAAAGCAGAGATTACATCGTAATGCTGTTCCCCATTCTTATCGTACAAGGCAATATTCTGTTGCACACAGTTCATTACCATAGTATCGGTAATTTCTATCTCCTTTTTTGGAGAAGCCTTCACCACCAATTCAAGTGTACCCAATAACTTTCTTGCATCTCCGTTCGATAAGGCCAACAAAGCTCCTGACTCTTTAAGCGTTATGACATAACCTTCAAAATAATCACTTGCCAAGGCTCGCTGCAACAATTGAAGCAAGTCTTCCTTCTCTAAATGCTCCAAAACAAATAATCTGCAACGCGACAAAAGTGGCCCAATCACTTCAAAGGATGGGTTTTCTGTTGTGGCACCAATCAATACAACGGTACCTTTCTCAACCGCCCCTAACAAAGAATCTTGTTGTGATTTACTAAAACGATGAATTTCATCAATAAACAATATGGGAGAAACACTCTTTTCTGTTTTACTGGCCTGGGCTTTTTCTATCACCTCCCTCACATCTTTAACCCCACTGTTTACAGCACTTAGGGCAAAAAAATCTCTCCCACCATTCCCTGCAATAAGATTGGCAAGTGTGGTTTTCCCTACACCGGGCGGGCCCCAAAACAACATCGAAAATATCATTCCGCCCTGCATGGCCTGATGCAATACTTTGCCCTCTCCTAATAAATGAGATTGACCGACAAAATCTGAAAACTTTTGGGGTCGTAAATATTCAGCCAGCGGAATTTCTTTCATAAGATAATTTTATCTGGATAATCCTCCGGACGGTGCTTCCAACGTCTGTGCGACAATAACCAATAATGTGGATTCTTTAAAATTTCTTCCTGCAATTTTGCCGCATATCTCCTGGTTATTTCACCGTTTTCCATCCGGGCAGGATCATCACATATCTTTTCGAAAAATAATTCATAATTTCCCTTTCCGTCGGGTTGAATATGGCCATAAACGACCGGCCATTTCAATAATTTCGACATCCGCTCAATCCCAGGCGAAAAGGAAGTCATTCGGCCCATAAATAAAGTCCAGTGAGCTGTTGAAGGGTTGGCAGGTGCTTGGTCGGCAATAAAACAAATACCTTTCATTTCCTGCTTTTTTCTAAGCGATTGAAGCACTTCTGTAGGACTCATAAAATGCAGGCCGAACCGAATTCGCTTTTCCTTCACCCAACTATCCAATCTTTTATTAGAAAGGGGTAAATAAATAGCCCCTAATTTATCACCAAATACAGAGGGCATGGCGAGAGACGACATTTCCCAATTGCCATAATGCGCAGTAAGCAAAAATGCTCCTCCTTTCTCAGAAATAATTTGACTAACCAACTCAGGGTTGTGGAATTTTATCCTTTTTAGAATCCCCTTCTGCGAAACAATAAATGAATAAATAATCTCTGAAAATAAGCGGGCAAAATATTTTTGAAACAAACGGTAGGTCCTTTCTTTGTTAATCGTTGAATCGAAGCCGGCAATAATTTCAATATTTTGCTGTATCACCTTTTTACGGTAACCACTAAGCCTTAACAAAAGAAAAATCAGTCCCCTAAGAATGTAAAGCATTGGTCGGTATTCTGGTGCAAAACTACCAAATTAGCCATTCATATAGCAACCCAACTTGCTTTTTGAACAACCAAGCCAACGAACACTTAAACACCACGGCTTGCTACAGACGGTATTATTGATTATTCGTTAAAATATTTACTGCTCCAATTATCCTCACTAAATGTCTTTTTGCCGGTTGACCCAAGAAACAAAACAAAGAAAAACAGTGCGATAAAAAAGTGAAGACTCAGCCAAAACCGCATTTGCAATTCAACTTCTTTTTCGATGTTCATCCAGCTAAAGGGAATAGAAAGCGCCACCAGAATGGCTAGTGCCACCATGGTATTAAAATAGGTATAAATGTTTCTTACAGGATAGTACTTCAGCGCGCGATACCAAGCAAGGTCCTTTCCCCACTGATGAAGCAGTAAAAACTTGTTATTACCCAATTGCGCGAATAAGAGCGGATCCTGGTTGATATCTTCTAATTTGAATACATTGTCGGGCGCAATGATTTTAAAGTTTTGAATCCTAACCTTATGCCTGTCTTCAAAGGCTTTTATTTTGAGAACTGCCTCATAGGGAAATTCTGCTTTAAAGTGTTTGGAGTCCAAAAAACGCAACCTGTATTTCACACATACCGGCTTGATTTGTTGCAAAGAAAAAATCTTGCTTTTTTCCTCCGAACTCAAATCATCCATGTTAACCAAATCAGATCCTGTTTCGGTTAACCTTTTCATGATATCTGCCTCTTTCAGCACGGAATTTTCAAAAAGTCCGGAAACCTCCTCAAGCAAAAGCTCTTCGGTGCCGAGTTCTTTGTTCAATTCATCCTCAAGTTGAATTCCTTTAAACATAACCTTCTTTTTTGGGATTGGAAATTTACATCATTCTTAACAGGTAACAAAAAAAACACCGACCTGTTCAGGATCGGTGTTTTTAATTTATCGCCTGGCCCTGCCGGCCGGTCTGGCTGAGGATACCGTACCCCTGCCGTGACTAACCCTTTTGGTTAAAGCCGGAGCTTTCATTTCCAAGGCAATTTGAATCACTTCATGCATTTCTGATACATAATGGAAAGTCAGTCCTTTCAAGTAATCTTGCTTAATTTCAAGAATATCTTTCTTGTTTTCGGCACACAAAATAATGTCCTTAATTCCAGCCCTTTTGGCTGCTAAAATTTTTTCTTTTATCCCTCCTACCGGCAAAACCTTTCCTCGCAAGGTAATTTCACCGGTCATGGCTGTAAAGGGCTTAACTTTTTTGTTTTTAAAGGCCGAAGCCAAGGCGGTTAACATGGTAATGCCGGCCGAAGGCCCATCCTTGGGCGTTGCCCCTTCCGGAACATGCACATGCACATTGTATTGACCAAAAACATCAGGTTTTAATCCGGCCAATTGTGGATGCGCCTTCAAATACTCGAGTGCAATGACTGCAGATTCTTTCATCACATCGCCCAAGTTGCCGGTTAAGGTCAGTTTTCCACCTTGCTTACTCTTACTTAAACTTACCTCGATAAAAAGGATATCACCGCCTACGGGAGTCCATGCCAAACCAGGTACAACCCCCGGAACACCGGAATCATGATATTTATCTTTCGATATTTTAGCCGGCCCCAATAGTTTTTCAACATCGGCAACCGACAAGGTCTTAGGAAACTTTTCTTTCATGGCAATACTTCTTGCCATCATCCTGATCACCTTGGCAATCTGTTTCTCGAGGCTTCTTACACCTGATTCACTGGTGTGTTCATCGATAATCTTTGCCAAGGCACTATCCGACCACAGAAAATGATTTTTCTTCAAACCATGTTCCTCCATTTGTTTCGGAATTAAATGACGCTTTGCAATTTCAAGTTTCTCTTCCTGCGTATATCCTGAAATATCAATTATCTCCATTCTGTCGCGCAAGGCCGGCTGAATCGTACTCAGCGAATTGGCGGTGGCAATAAACATTACCTTCGACAAATCAAACTCAACCTCAAGAAAATTATCGTAAAATGCATTGTTTTGCTCAGGGTCTAATACCTCTAGTAAGGCAGAAGATGGATCACCATGAAAACTCGCTCCAACTTTATCAATTTCATCTAAAATAAATACCGGATTAGATGATTTCGCCTTTCTTACACTTTGAATAATCCTGCCCGGCATGGCGCCAATATAGGTTTTCCGATGTCCTCTGATTTCTGATTCATCATGTACCCCACCCAACGACATTCGGATGAATTTTCTGCCCAATGCCGTTGCAATGGATTTTCCGAGAGAAGTTTTTCCAACACCCGGAGGACCATAAAGGCACAAAATAGGGGCCTTCATGTTTCCCTTTAATTTTAATACTGCCAAATGCTCCAAAATTCTATCCTTCACTTTTTCCAAACCATAATGGTCGTTGTCAAGAATAGATTGTGCCTTCTTTAAATCAAATTTATCTTTGGTGTATTCGTTCCAGGGCAAATCCAGTAAGGTTTCCAGATAATTGGTTTGTATGGAATATTCCGCAGCATTTGGATTCATTCTTTGTAACTTGGTCAATTCGCGGGCAAAAACTTCCCCAACTTCCTTCGACCATTTTTTGGTGGAGGCTCTTTGCTCCATCTCAGAAATCTCCTGCTCAAATACATTCCCACCCAATTCTTCCTGTATCGTCTTTAATTGCTGATGAAGAAAATAATCTCTTTGCTGTTTATCAATGTCAACCTTAACCTTGCTCTGAATTTGATTCTTCAGTTCCAACATTTGCAATTCTTTGGTTAGGTTAGAAAGAACCGTTGTAGCCCTTAGTTTTAAATCAGCCACCTCAAGCATCCTTTGCTTTTCAGCAACCGGAGCATTCATGTTGGACGAAATAAAATTAATTAGAAAGGAAGGACTCTCAATATTTCTAATGGCAAAACCTGCTTCTGACGGGATATTGGGAGATTGTTTTATAATCTGCAAAGCCATGTCCTTCAGTGAACTTACCAATGCCAAAAATTCTTTGTCGTCTTTTGCCGGACGAATCTCATCAAAGTTTTTTGTAGAGGCCTTAAGGTAAGGTTCTGTTTGAACCACCTCTAGCACCTCAAATCTTCTTTTGCCCTGAATAATAACGGTTGTATTGCCATCGGGCATTCTCAACATTCTGATGATGCTGGCAATGGTTCCTACCTTGTTTAAATCTTCAAATCCCGGATCCTCAATCTTGTCGTCTTTCTGGCTTACAACACCTATCGTTTTATCTCCTTTGTAAGCATCTTTTATCAGCTTTATGGATTTATCACGACCTACCGTAATCGGAATAACTACTCCCGGAAATAAAACCGTATTGCGCAACGACAAAATGGGTAACAATTCCGGAACTGCTTCCAAATTCATTAACTCCTCATCCTCCACCGACATCAATGGAATATAATCTGTTTCCTCTTCTGTTAACGAGGAAAGTCCCAGAGGATTCATTAAAATATTTTCGTCTTGTTTCATGCTTTTTCCTTCCATTAAGTGTCAATTTATCATGCAAAGCCGACAGAATGACACAAA
>JBILVQ010000335.1:0-3092 GCA_044370375.1 Bacteroidia bacterium | reverse complement strand
TGTCCGGTATAAATCTCCTCATTTGGGTCGATAAAGAAAAAGCCGCGATCCTGCAATTTATCCAATGAATAAGGGATGGCCTGACCTTGCTCCATGCTGATGAGGGAACCATTGATACGCCCGGGAATTTCTCCTTTCCAAGGTTCGAAGGCTTTAAAGCGATGCGTAATGGTGGCCTCTCCGGCAGTGGCCGTCAACATTTTGCTTCTAATACCGATGATACCGCGCGAAGGGATCGAAAACTCCAGGTGAATCAAATCCCCTTTGGGTTGCATGATTAACATATCGCCCTTACGTTGACTAACCATTTCAATTACTTTTCCTGAAACAGGTTCCGGCACATCAATAGAAAGTATTTCGATGGGTTCATGCTTAACGCCATCTATCACGCGTATCAACACCTGTGGCTGTCCTACCTGCAACTCATACCCTTCTCTGCGCATGGTCTCAATGAGAATAGACAAATGCAGAATCCCTCTTCCAAAAACAAGGAAAGAGTCGGCAGAATTGGTTTCCTCAACCCGTAAAGCAAGGTTCTTTTCTGTTTCTTTGAACAAACGGTCACGCAAATGTCGCGAGGTTAAAAATTTACCTTCTCTGCCATAAAACGGTGAGTTGTTGATGCTAAACAACATACTCATGGTTGGCTCATCAATGGAAATGGGTTTTAAAGCTTCCGGTTTTTCGAAATCGCTCACCGTATCTCCAATCTCAAAATTTTCCAATCCTGTGATGGCACAAATATCTCCGGCCACTACCTCGGCTGTTTTTGAACGACCCAATCCTTCAAAGGTAAATAACTCCTTAACCCTTGATTTTACAAGTTTTCCATCGCGTTTCATCAGGGTTACCGGCATGTTCTCGCGGATGGTTCCACGCACCACCCTACCCACGGCAATACGGCCAATAAAAGAGGAATAATCGAGGGATGTAATTTGCATTTGCAAAATTCCTTCATGCGCTTCCGGTGGAGGAATATTCTCAACAATGCATTCCAGCAAATCAGTAATATCTTCTTTGGGTTGCTTATAATCGGTGCTCATCCAACCTTGCTTGGAAGAACCGTACAAGGTGGGGAAATTCAATTGTTCCTCTGTAGCATCGAGGTTAAAAAAGAGCTCAAAAACGTCTTCCTGAACCTCTTCCGGGCGGCAGTTTGGCTTATCCACCTTGTTCACCACCAAAATGGCCTTCAACCCCAATTGCAGGGCTTTTTGGAGCACAAAACGGGTTTGGGGCATAGGGCCTTCAAAGGCATCAACCAGCAAAATAACGCCATCGGCCATGTTCAATACCCGTTCTACTTCACCACCAAAATCACTGTGGCCGGGGGTGTCAATGATGTTAATTTTTACCCCGTTGTAACGGATGGAAACATTCTTTGAAACGATGGTAATCCCGCGTTCGCGTTCCAATTCGTTGTTATCGAGAATGAGTTCTCCGGTATCCTGGTTATCTCTGAATAATTTGCTTTGATGAAGCATTTTATCAACCAGGGTAGTCTTTCCGTGGTCAACGTGGGCGATAATCGCGATATTTCTGATATTTTGCATGGTTCTGTTTGCGGGCGCAAAAGTAGTCAAATTTTACCGAATAATTCGCTGTTTTCCAAAAGCCTTGATTCTATTGGATTTGACGCTTAAAATGCACACTTTCCGGCAGGTCCATCTACCCCAAAAAGGCTATTTTCGCTTGTTGTTTTGTGGCCCGCCCTCCATTGCTTACCTTTGGAGCATCAAAACCCGTGATATGACGAAAATGTTAGTTCCTGATTCTTTTTTCAGCGAAGAAAACCTTGCAGCACTCAAAAAAAGGTTCGATGAGGCCCAGCCCTACCGCCACTTGGTGATTGAAAATTTTTTAAAGCCGGAAGTGGCCGAAGCCCTTCATGCCAACTTTCCCCCCATGGATGAATTATCTATTCATTATCAGGGCCTGAATGAAAACAAATCGGAAGGCAGTGATTTCACAAAGTTTCATCCTGCCTTTGCTGAACTTCGCCAGTTTGTTGGCTCGCCCGAACTGTCAAAAGCCTTGGAAAAAATTACCGGCATCAAAGGACTATTCACTACCGAAGACAATTTGGGCAGCGGTGTGCATCAAGGAAAAAATGGTTCCTACCTGGATGTGCATATTGATTTCAACATCCACCACAAAAGAGATTTACACCGCAGAATGAACCTTCTGATATTTCTAAACAAAGATTGGAAAGATGAATACGGAGGAAAAGCAGAAATGTGGAACGAAGACGTTAGCAAAATGTACCAGGCCTACACACCCGGCTACAATGTTTGTGTAATGTTCGAAACCAGTGAAATTTCTTACCATGGGTATGGAAAAATTACCGTACCGGAAGGGATGACCAGAAAATCATTTTACACCTATTACTATACTCCGATCGGAAATTACAAAGGTCGTTACCACGATACTGTCTTTAAAGCAAGACCCGAGGAAGGGGCTTTGAAAAAAATTAAAACCGATGTTAAGGAAACACTGAAAAACAATATCAAATACACGCTCAAAAAACTGGGCATTAAATTCTAAAATGGAAGTTTTTGATCGTTACACAGAATACACTGCCTTTCCTTGTCATTATGAAAGACTAAAATGGCTCTACCACACCATTGAGGAAACCGCCAAAAAAAGCAACAAAAAAATCAGGGTGCTGGATGTAGGTTGCGGCACAGGAAACATCACTGTACCCTTGGGTATGATTGAAAACTGCGAAATTGTTGGCATCGACATGCACCAAGGAAACCTCGATGTCTCCATTGCCAAAAACCAATTTAAAAACGTTAGTTTTCATTTCAGCTATTTGCAGGATTATCCCATTGGAGATTTTGATTTTATCATCCTTACCGAAGTATTGGAGCATATTCCTAACTACCACGAAATTTTTGATTATATCGCGAAAAACGCACACCCTGATATGCAGTTGCTGATTACTATTCCCAATGGAAGGGGTCCTTTTGAAATAGCCATGCAACCATTATATTTAATGCGCAGATGGGGGATGAACGGTTTTATCTGGAAAGTAAAAAACCTCTTGGGTAAAAAGGAGCCCTATTCACAAAATTACGATACGCCACACG
>JBILVQ010000094.1:0-11070 GCA_044370375.1 Bacteroidia bacterium | reverse complement strand
TAAGTGAAGCTCTTATGAATGACCTGGACCCCGATTATCTTTTCCTTAGCTCTGAGCCTTTTCCCTTTGCTGAAAAACATGTGCAAGAATTTCAAGAAAAATTTCCCCGCGCAACAACCATCCTCGTTGATGGAGAAATGTTCTCCTGGTATGGCTCAAGGCTAAAAAAAGCAGTGCCCTATTTTCTTCAACTACATCAACAAATTAAAGCAAGAATTCATTGAAACCCCAACTCCGCATATTGCTCACAACGCTCCTGCTTATGCATAGCTGCTGGGGGAATACCTTGCAGGCGCAGCGCGTTGGTGTGGTTCTGAGCGGTGGTGGTTCCGATGGTTTGGCTCACATTGGGGTGCTGAAAGTTTTAGAAGAAAACAATATTCCTATCGACTATATCTGCGGAACCAGCATTGGTGCGCTCATTGGAGCACTGTATGCTAGCGGCTATTCGCCCTCCGAAATTGAAGCCCTGTATCAATCGGCCAAGTTTAAAAAATGGGCCAACGGAGAAATCGAAGAAAAATATGTTTACTCTTTCAAAAAGAAGGAAACGGATGCCTCTTGGGTGAGTCTTAAATTCTCACCGGATACCTTTATTTTAACCTCCCTTCCTACCCATATTGTTTCGCCTTTGCCCCTCGATTTTGCCCTCATGGAAATGTTTGCAAAACCCAATGCAGTGGCCAAAAATAATTTTGATAGTTTGATGATTCCCTTTCGCTGTGTGGCCTCTGATATTACGCTCAAATGTGAAGCCATCATGGGCAGCGGAGATTTAGGACAATCCATCCTTGCCTCTATGTCATATCCCTTTTATCTAAAACCAGTGGTGATTGGCAACAGCTTGTATGTAGATGGTGGCCTTTACAACAACTTCCCGGTTGATGTGATGCAAAACTATTTTTTGCCCGATTTGATCATTGGTTCCAATGTTTCTGAAAACATCAATGCACCCAACGAAGATAATTTGATTTCGCAGGTAAAAAGCATGTTGGTGAACCGCGACCCAAATAAAATGTTGCCCGACAATGCCATCGTCATTAGTCCTAAAACCGGAATTGTAGGCTTGTTTAATTTCAATGAACCCGACCCTATTATTGCGGAAGGCAGCAGAGCAGCAGGCGAAAAAATAGAAGAAATAAAAAGCAAGATCAGCCGAAGAACAAGCCCTTTGGAACTTGCCGAAACAAGAAAAAAATTCCAACAAAAAGGGCAGGACGTAGTGTTCTCCGAATTAGAAATTATAGGACTGAACAAAGCCCAGTCGCAGTATGTTAGAAAATTACTTGGCTTAAAAAACAATAGTATATCCCTCGATAAAATTAAACCCTATTATTTCCGTTTGGCCGGTGATCCAAAATTCAGTCAGGTTTCTACCACTGCACAACTGCTGCCGGATGAAAAAAATTATGTTCTTCGTTTAAAAGTAAAAAAAGAAAAAACACTCTTTGCTTCTTTTGGCGGTAACTTTAGCTCACGACCAGTGAATGCGGCCTATATTGGCCTTCAATACAACTATTTGCGTAGAATTGGATTGACCCTTTACGGCAACAGTTATTTCGGAAAATTATACGGTTCCTACCAGGTAAAAGGACGCTTTGATTTTCCATTCAAATATCCCTTCTATTTTGAAGCATCCTTTACCAGAAATCGATGGGATTTTTTCAGAAGCAGCACTGCCTTTTTTGAAGAATCCAAACCTTCCTTTTTATTGCAAAACGAAAATACCGCAGACCTTAACTTTGGAATTCCTATGGGTAACAAAGGGAAATTAGTAGGCGGAGGTGCGGCTTCTAACCTCTTTGATCGTTATTATCAAACCAAAACATTTTCAGAGACCGACACCACCGACCGAACAGATTTCATCATGATAACACCCTATTTGGCTTATGAAAGAAATACGCTCAACAGAAAACAATTTGCCAATACCGGTTCCTTTTTAAGCTTAAAATTGAGATATGTTTATGGTAACGAAATTACCAATCCAGGCACCACTTCGCCCAACGAATTGTTCTTTACTAAATTCCATGATTGGGCTTCGGCACGCTTGGTTTATGAAAATTATTTTGTCAAATCCGGACCTGTTCGTTTAGGTTATTACATGGAAGGAGTCTGGAGTGATCAAACCTTCTTCAACAATTATACCGCTAGTATTCTTGCTGCTCCCTCTTTTAATCCCATTCCCGAAAGCAGAACTCTTTTTCTGGAAACCTTCCGGGCCCACGCCTGGAGCGCCTTTGGACTAAGAAGTGTGTTTATTTTGTTCAAGAAAAATATTGATGTTAGATTAGAAGGATATTTATATCAGCCTTACAAGGAAATATTAAGAGATGAAAATTTAAGACCTTATTATGGTCCGGCCTTTTCCAAAAGGTATTTGATTGGCTCGGGCAGCATCGTATTCAACAGTCCGGTAGGACCATTATCCCTTAACCTGAATTACTATCAGGGCAAAGAAAAACCGGTGAGTTTTTTGTTCACCTTTGGATACCTGATTTTCAACAAAAGGGTTTTGGACTAATCGAAACCGAAAGCCCGATAGGCAACATGGTCCTTGATCCAACAAGCCTAAAAAACCGAATGAATGGTCTGTTTTTCCTGCTTTGGGCAAATCATCTTCAAAGAAATCCCGCCAACAAAAATTTTTCATGGTGTTAAAACGACACTATTAATTTTTTTATACTTTTATGGCTTCAAACAAGTTTTATGGAAAACAAACGACCAGTTTTTGCAAATACTTTACTATTTCTTCCCCTATTTTTCCTTTTGTTATGCGGCAATGCAATGGCCCAGGATGCCAGCCTAAGCGGAAAGATTACCGATAGCAAAAATGAGCCACTGATTGGGGCCACCATTAGCGTTGAAGGAACCACCCAGGCCACTGCTGCAGATTTAGACGGCAACTATAAGTTGAGCGGACTTCCCCGAAAAAAACTGAGCATACTGGTGAGTGCCCTTGGCTATGCCAAACAACGACAAAGCATAGATTTTAGCAACGGTGACCAAAGCCTCAGTGTTAGTTTGAAAGAAGATGCTTTACAACTTGATCAAGTGGTGGTCGTTGGATACGGACTCGAGCAAAAAAGAGATGTTACCGGCAGTATCTCCACCATCAAAGCCAAAGACATTAACAACACCGTTGCGCCAAGTTTTGAACAAGCCATTCAGGGAAGAGCGGCCGGAGTACAGGTAACGGCTGCCAATGGCGTAGCGGGAGCCCCGGTCAAAATTAACATCAGGGGAACCAATTCCATCACTGCAGGTTCTCAACCATTGTATGTGATTGACGGAATTCCAATGACCACCGGAAATTTTGCAGGCGGTAGTTTGGGTTCAGGAACCAATGCACTTGCCGATTTAAATCCATCCGATATTGAATCGATGGAAATATTAAAAGATGCCGCAGCCACTGCCATTTATGGATCGCGCGGTGCCAATGGCGTAATTTTAATCACCACCAAAAGAGGAAAAGAAGGCAAGACCACCTTTAATGCTGATTATTCGGTAGGAACCTTGAACCCTACCAACATCCTTGATTTATTAAGTGCAGAAGAGCATCTTGCGCTACGCGACAAAGCGTCCATTGAATCCACAGGTGATGCAGAAAAAAAAGATGCAGTAGTCGGCTTTTGGGATAATAAACCATTCACCAGAGCGCAAGCTGATTCCTTTGCAGCATTGGGCGGATCGGATTGGATAAAAACCGCTATCCGTCAGGGAACCCTGCAGGTAGCCAATTTGAATGCCATGGGAGGAAATGAAAAAACAACCTTTTATGTTGGTGGTAGTTACAGAAATGAAAAAGGATTTTTGGTAGGCAACGATTACCAAAGAGTGAATGGAAGAATCAACCTTGATAACCAAGCCAGCAGTCGTTTAAAATTTGGTGTAAGCTCCAATTTCTCCTACTCCATCAACAACCGTGTTCCCATTGGCGATAACGGTGGTTTGGGAGCAGCGCAGCAAAGACTCCCCTACCTACCCATCGAAAATCCGAATGGAACCTTCAACGACCCCTATGCCAATCCTGCCTGGCAGTTGGCCACCCGTGAATTTGTTTCCAAAGGATTCAGAAATATCTCCAATGTTTCGGCCGATTACAAAATCCTACCTGACTTAAGCTTCAGGACTGTTTTTGGATTTGATGTTTTCAGTCAACTGGAAAGTGAATTTAATTTCAGAAACACACAAGATAGTGCCAGCCAATCAGAAGCATGGGACCGCAGAACCAACGTTTTTAACTGGACCAGTTCGAGCTATCTTACCTACTCCAAAAGATTGAAAGAAATTCATAACATCAGTTTTTTGTTGGGTAACGAAGTACAAAAATCGAACACCCGCGGAGTTGGTTTACGAGGCGTAGGCTTTGCCAATGATGCATTGACCGAACCCACCAATGCCTTGTTATTGACCGGATATAATTATGCAACCGCTTACAGCTTTTTATCCTATTTCAGCAAAGCCAAATATCAGTTGAAGGACCGCTATACGGTGGAAGGATCTTTGCGTTACGATGGTTCATCGAAGTTTGGCCCGGGCAATAAATTCGGACTATTTCCGGCATTGAGTGCAGGCTGGATTATCAACGAAGAAGCATTTTTGAAAAACGTAAAAGCCATTAGCTTTCTAAAGTTAAGAGCCAGTTACGGTAGAACCGGGAATGCCTCTATTGGCGATTATGCATGGCGCGGTGTTTACAATTCCACCAATGGATATAACGGACAACAAGGCATTGTACCGGGTAGTTTAGAAAACAGAGATCTTAGTTGGGAAAAGGCCGAGAGCTTTGATATAAACTTGGATGTGGCCTTTTTCAATAACCGTTTAGCTGCCAGCATCAATTACTACAACAAAAATTCAGAAGATCTTTTGTTGTATTTAAATGTGCCCACCTCATCAGGTTATGCCGGTGTATTGCAGAACATAGGCCGTTTGAATAACAATGGTGTTGAAGTAACCATTAATACCAAAAACATTGATGGAAAATTTCAGTGGTTTACCGATTTCAACATTGCTGTAAATCGCAACACGGTGAAGGATTTAGCCGATTTGCCTGCCGATGCTTTTGAAAGCGGACAACCCGGTGAAGGAAGGGTTTTAGAAGGATATCCGGTAGGACAAACTTTTGTGGTACGCTATGCCGGAGTGCAACAGAGCGATGGCGAAATTGCTGCTTACAATGCGGATGGAAGTGCTAAATTGGATGCCAATGGTGTTCAGGTACAAAATCAGGTAAAGGCGGGAACGGAATTGTTTTACGACCGGTATGGTAATGTAATGACCTTTGCCAATGCCACCGGTAATTTTTATGATAACCGGGTTGCAGCCGGAAATCCCGTTCCTAAATTCATTGGCGGTATCAACAATAGCTTTGCCTACAAAGGTTTTGATTTAAGCTTTCTTTGGAATTTTGTTTATGGCAATACGATATACGATGATCCTGCCAAACAGCAAATAGGCAACTGGCAAAACCAGGCCCAGCGTCCTGAAATACAAGATGCTTGGACCAAAGACAATCCTTCGAATGCAGTGCCATCCTTGAACAACTACACGGCCATCAACTCTGATCGTTTTTTGTTTGATGGCTCTTTCATTCGATTGCGTTCAGTAACCCTTGGCTACAATTTACCTAAAAACCTCTGCGAAAAAATTAAAATGCAACAGGTTAGGATATTCCTGAACGGAGGAAATCTTATCACCTTTACAAAGTATCCGGGCTGGGATCCGGAGGTATTGCGGAATGTTGACCCCAATTCACAGCAGGGCAATGTTTCTTTCTCAGGTCCCTCCTATCAAACACCGCAGACCAGAACCCTTATGGCCGGCATTAAACTAACCTTTTAAGCTGCACAACATGAAAAGCAATTTAATGAAACAATATACCGGGGTTCTTCTGTTAATGGTTGGCCTCAGCTCCTGCGAAAAATTTCTTGATCTGAACCCACCAACAGAAATCCCCAATGAATCGGCCATCACCACTGCCAAAGATTTGGACATTGTCCTAAACGGCATGTACGATGGATTACAATCAGGCAATGTGCTGGGTGGCAATGCCATTGGCTATATGGATTTATTGGCCGATGATGCCAACGTTCAGGAAAATCGACTTAGTCCGTTTGGCACCCAAGAAATATACAGTGGCAACACCAGTGTACAGATTGGTGCCTTGCGCGATATGTGGCGCGATTCGTACAGCACCATTAACAGGGCCAATAACATCATTGCTGCTGTTGATGGAGGAAAAATTACCGATCCCGGTTTTGAAAACACCAAAGGATTGTACAAAGGACAAGCTTTGTTTGCCCGCGCAATTTGCCATTTTCAGTTGTTGCAGTTTTGGGCGCTTCCTTACGATGTTAGCAAAATTGGCAGCAACACACAGGCGGGTGTGGTATTAAGAACCGAGCCTACCTTAAGCGGTCCGCAGGGATTGGCCAAAGCCCGCTCTAGCGTAGAAGATTGCTATACACAAATTGTAAAAGACCTGGAGGAAGCAGATGTGCTATTAAGCGCCAAGGGTCAAATTACGGCCAACGGATACATCTCTGCCATGGCAGCAAAAGCCTTACTGGCAAGGGTTTGTTTTTACAAAGGCGATTATGCAAAAGCAGAACAATTTGCTGATGCGGTGATTAACTCGGGTAAATACAATTTGAGCGACTCTACCAATTTGGCCAATGCCTATCAGGCATCGGGCAGCAACGTGGTATTAACAGGCGGCAAACCTGAAACGATTTTTCAATTGGTGAATGTAGCCACCGATGCATCAAACGCTGCACAGGGCTATTTCAATCAACAATCGGGCGCCTTAATGACCATTGCTCCATCTTTTGTTGACCAATATGAACCGGATACCGTTTATGATGTAAGGAGAAAAAAATTATTCTTCAATGCCTTTGTCTTTTATTACTCTTTAAAATACAAGGGTGCATCTGGAGCGCTGACGGCCCCGAATGTTCAAGTATTGCGCTTGCCGGAGATGTATCTGATAAGTGCCGAGGCATCGGTAAGGGCGAGTGGTTCAGTGAGCCAGAAATCGCTCGACCGGCTGAATGCATTGATGCAGCGGTCGAAGTTTCCTTTTGTAGCGGTAAGCACCAACAATGTGGATGAATTTTTAACCAAGGTGACCCTTGAAAGACGCTTGGAATTATGTTTTGAGGGTGACCGTTACATGAATTTAAGAAGACTTCAACTTCCATTGCGCAAAGGCGATGCATCGCAATATGGAAAGTTTCTCTTCAAAATTCCGCAAGAAGAGATTGCCGGAAACGCTGATATAGAACAGAATTAGAAAAAGAAACAGCGCTTCAAATCCGGCAGGAGGCGAAGCGCTGTTTTAATTTTTCAGCAAAAAATTAGGAAATTATTTAGGATTGCAATTGGTTCTTACCTCGATAGAGGTGGAAGCACCCGGCACACCTGCATAGGTGTTGCCCGAATTTTCCTTTTCGTAAGTGGCTACCTCATCTTTGGTACCGCAAAACTCATCACTTCCACTGCTGGTGGTAGAAGTGGTATAAGAACCGGTGGTTACCACGGTTGCGGAATTGGTAGTGCATTCGTAGCATTTTTTGCAGGCGGTGCCAAACAAAACGACTGTAAAAAGAAAGGCAATTGACAAAAAATTTCTTTTCATGGGAATTGAATTTGTTGAGCAAATGTAAAAAAAAAAATTCAGCGTTTTTCTGCGGTCCCTGTGGTGGGAGGTTTGTTAAAAGAAGTTGATGAAATAGCGTAGTTGCCGAATAGAGCAAAATAGCCCCTTATCCCGAAAGCTTTCGTTAGAGCTTTCCCGGCATGGGTCGGGAGGGGATTTTTCGGTTGGGAGGCTAAAGGTTAGCAGGCTTGCCTTCCTTAGACACGCTGTTTAGCCTTTGCATTGGTTTGCTTATATATCTTTCTGCGCTTTGCGTTTTTTAATTTTATTTCACTCATTCGTTTTCTAAAGTCAATAAGCTCTTCTTCTGTCCAAGGTTCAGACTTAGTTGATAGATCAACTTCTTTTGGCTCTTTAATTAGTCCCATGATGCTAGTTTTTAAAATATTGTGAAATGAGTTTCAAAGCTGCTGTAGTTTCAATAAACATTCTCAGGCCGCGGAAATGAGTTGAGTTAAAGTTTGTTCATAATGCTTGATTAATGAGGTTTTAGCATCAAATGCAAGAAAACCATCATAACCTTTGAACAGATACTTTGCAAGCAAAAGCAATCAAATTTCCAGGCACTCCCAAGTATATTTTACCTTTCCCTTTATTAAATTTGGAACTTTCAATCACGTGCATGAAGATATGATCCTGTTTATCTTCGATACTCACTAAGCCTTGAATTATCATCGGATTGTTTTCCGTGGTGAGCTAAAAAACCTCTTTAGTGCTGTCTTTAAGTTCTTTATGCCAATCGAATTGCCAATCTGAATTTTTGATTTGTTTCTTATCCTCGCTTTCTAATTTTTCAATAACGGTATTGAAAACCTCACCAGTAGCAACGTTTTCGATTGAATTTGTCAGTTTGTCAACTTCAAATTCAAGGCCGATTTGTATGTTTTTTTTCACTCTGCAATTTATGAAAAATTCATAAAAGTATCTATAGGTTTTTATATGAACTTAAATGTTAGGCTTACTAACGACCCGCGCGTTTGCGCATTAGGCGGTCTAACGATAATTTCCGTTTTGACATAAGCCAAATTTAAGAAAAAATATTTCCGAAGAAAAAAGTGTCCGCCAATTGCCCCAACCGCGCTGTTATGGGTTTGTGCCTTTATTGTCAGTTTATTTCTAGGCAACCAATAGCTGAGTAGTTTTTGTCCTGAACAAAGGTCTTAATAATGTCTGTGTGATTTTGCAGGACTTTTATTAAGTTTTCAGTGGAGGTGTTCCCAATTCTAAGCCAGATTATTTTTGGAGGATGTCCGTAAAGTGTGACGAAATCATAGAAATCAGCATCAAACGACACAATTGTGTATTGCTTTTCCTTCGCAAAATTCCATATTTCACGGTCGCTTAGGTTCTCAAGTTGCAATTCTCGAACTTGACTGCAACCAGGGAAAATGGTTTTTAGTCGGTTGGCGACACGAAACGAAATATTCTGGTCGAAAAGCAGCTTCACGAAGCGATGAGAATTTTATGTTCTCTGTCGGCAGCATAGGAAAGTGCAGCTTGTAAATCTTCTGCTGTCAATTCAGGAAAATCATTTAAAATGTCTTGCATGGTCATGCCGGAAGCTAACCAACCTAGAATGTCATAAACGCTTATTCTCATTCCACGAATAGAAGGTCTGCCAAATCTGTTTTGCGAGTCAATTGTAATTCGTTCTGAATAGTGTTTCATGTCGCTAAAATAGTAAAAATTTACAATGTTTGCAAGGATTTGTTGTGTTATAGGCATAACCCTATAACTTCCTCCTACCCGCCACAAAACCACATTTTTTTTGGGGGCGTTTCAAAGATAAGCAAAGTCCTTGAAAACCAAATGCCCCATAAGCGTTAGGAATCGTTTCCAAACGTTTCCAAACGATTCCAAAGGGCTATTTTCTTGGGGCAATGGGTTCTGTTTTGTAATTTTGCATTACGGGGAGGGCCGGTACGGCCCTACAAAAAAATGAGTGCCTAGAAGCCAAATTACAAAAGGCTTCTCCGGTTTTTATAAAATGGCTTGATTTAAATGAGATACGGCCGATGTTGAATTTTGAGAATCATCATGAAGTCCAAATTTCTGCCCTCGCTAAAAAGCACCTAATTCAATGATAAGGATTTTTAGGACGATGTTTTTTTTATTCTAAGGAAGAAGTGAGGTTATTTCACAGCCTGACGGTCCGCGGCTAAAAGAAGTTGGCGCTTTTGAACTAAAAACCTCATTCTGAAATCCGCACTTCAAATGTAAAATAAATTTTCTTTAGAACCACAAATTAGCCAATTTCTTTTAGCCGCTGTTACCAGCTGCTGTATCTTCCCTTCTGTTGGTCACACTATGTTTACTTAGTTTTTGTCTGTCTTGAAAAGTATGTTTTTTTCTTATTCTTTGTTTTCGAGTTACAAAATTTTTCTTGTCGTTTTGTAGTCTGCTGTCAAATATTATGTTGAGTTGTTTTCAAGTTATAAAGGTCGTTGGGTCAATGTGTCGATGTAAAAGCGTTGTCATTACTGGTCGTTTCGATGTCTGCAGTTAAATATTTTGTTGTGTTAGTATGAAGTATAAAAGTTCGTTAGGTCGTTCATTAAGTATTAGTCTGATACCCCAAACCATTCTGCTTTTATAACTTTTTCGTCTTTGAAAATAATTCCTAAATAGCCTCTGTTAAATGTTTTATTCCCAAGGTCATAAGTCCAATAGAGGCTTTGTTCGTTTTTATTTTCTTTATCCAAAATTTGTCGAACTTCAGCAAAGTAATATTCTTGAAGAGATTCATGTTTGTTGTAATCGTCACCCAAAATTTGTCGAACTTCAGCTTTTGTCTTACCTATTAGCATTTTAGTTTCAATTATGTCATTAACTAGTTCATGACGTATTTGCTTATTTGCAAACCATTTTTCTTTATTGAATTTCGCTTGAGGAGGATTATTATTAAAATTAACCCCAAATATAAAAAAGCTATAGTAAATCCATGGAGTCAATATTATTGTCATTGGCCATATTGCAGTTTTTATTACCTTATCAACTTTTAGGTATTCTTTTAAAAACCAAAGAGAGATATAATAAGTGGGGAAACCACAAATAATTATCAGGATTAAATGAACAAATATGTTCAATCCAAAAAGAGTCGTAATGTCAAGAAGTGTATTAATATTTAGCATAGCTTATAAATTTTTATTGATTTCACTCGTTGTGTTACTTGCAATTGTTCGATTTTATTTTGTCGTTAAGTTCGCGCGTCTACCTTTAAGATATTGAATTATTGTCCGCCTGCGCAAAACCTAAAAACGAAGATGAAACTTTAAAGTTACTATTGAATTTATGTCGAAGAACGTAAGGCGGGCAGTCATTCAACTTCTAATTTTTAAACCTGTCAAATTATAGCACTGTCGCCCCGAACAGTTGCTGGTAACTCACTTATACCACCTAAAAACTTTTGC
>JBILVQ010000334.1:0-3098 GCA_044370375.1 Bacteroidia bacterium | reverse complement strand
GTGATTTATCAGAAACCGGAGTTTTGTTTGAAGCCTTTATCAAGGGCAGAGAGTTTTCCTGCATTGTTTTGGAAAACGAAACAGAAAAAGGAATGGCGGAAGCGGTTGCTTTGCCTCCAACAGAAATTGTAAAGGCCGATCAGTTTTTTGATTATCGTTCAAAATATTTGCCCGGCTTAGCGCGTAAAATTACGCCCATTGATTTGCCCGAAGGAGAGATAAAAAAGATTGCCGAGCGTTGCGAAAAATTGTTCAGAGATTTGCGCTTTGACGTGTACGCCCGTATTGACGGCTTTTACAGCGATGAGGGGAAGATATTTTTGAACGATCCGAACACCACCTCAGGGATGATGCCGAGTTCGTTTTTCTTTCATCAGGCAGCAGAAATCGGACTCAACCCTTCTCAGTTTTTAACGTACATCATTCGCACTTCGCTGGTAAAAAGGCAGGGATTAGTACATCGTCCTAACAGGACTTATCAGGCCTTACAATTGCTTGACGAAAATATACATCGCTTCAATGCCGGTTCCATGGAAAAAATTCCGGTGGCTGTCATTTTGGGCGGCTATTCGTCTGAACGTCATATTTCAGTAGAATCGGGACGTAATATTTACGAGAAATTATCTTCATCGCCCAAGTACAGACCCTTGCCGGTGTTTCTTACAGGAAATGAAGCGGAGCATCGTTTGTTTATTTTGCCGGTGCATGTTCTGTTGAAAGACAATGCGGACGATATAAGGGAAAAAGTATTGCATTACCAGCGTCATCCTTTTGTTGAGGGGATTGTTGCGCGGACTGCCTTCATTGCGAAAAAATATCGTCATGCCGGAGCCTTGGACCAGCCGCGTGAAATAAGCTACGCGGAGTTAGCATCGCTGGTAAAAACGGTCTTTATTGCTTTGCATGGAAGGCCGGGAGAGGATGGTGCTGTGCAGCAAAAGCTGGATGCATTGGGGATTCCTTACAATGGCAGTGGATTTCAATCTTCATCAACAACCATCAATAAGTTCTTGACCAATGAAATTTTGCATCAACATGGGATGCAGGTGGCTGGTCATTGCCTTGTTGAGAAGCAAGCATGGTTAAAAGATCCTGCCGGCATGGTCGATGAGCTGAGAAGCAGCTTCGGCTTTCCGTTGATTGCTAAACCTGTGGATGATGGTTGCAGTTCGGCTGTGAGGAAAATTAACAACGAAAACGAGTTAATGGCTTTTGCCCGTTTGCTTTTCCGCGAGAAGGGAGAGGCCTTGGATGCTGACGCCATACAGTTGCTATCGATTAAGCCCAATGAAGAATTTCCTGCCAAGGAGCAAATGTTGATTGAAGAGTTGATTGGTCGCAAGGGCGCCAATCATTTTTTAGAAATTACCGGGGGCCTGTTAACCCGTTACAATGCGGCAGGAGATTTGGAATACGAGGTTTTTGAAGCCTCAGAGGCCCTATCGGAAGGGGCAGTATTATCGCTCGAGGAAAAGTTTTTGGCCGGTGAAGGACAAAACATTACCCCGGCCCGTTATGCCCTTCAGCCGGAGGAGCGGGCCATTTTATCGGCACAGGTGAAGGTTCAGTTAGAGAAAGCAGCAAGGGTCTTACAGGTAGAGGGTTATGCACGCATTGATGCTTTTGTTCGGATTTTTCCGGAATTAAAAGCGGAAGTTGTATTTATTGAAGTAAATTCGCTGCCCGGAATGACGCCTGCTACCTGCATATTTCATCAAACAGCCCTGCAAGGTTATAAACCCTACGATTTTATTGATAAAATTCTGGATTTTTCCTTCGCACGACTGCAACAAAAAAACAAAAAGCTAAAGGTTTAATTCTATTTTTTCATGGGTTTTTTCAGCTCCAAAACATTTGTCCGCCACCTCCTTGCAGCCCTATTGCTTTACACTGCAATAATCTGGCTGATTTTGCGTTTAATTTCTAATTATACGCTGCATGGTAAAACCATTGCAGTGCCCGATTTAAAAGGAAAAAGAATGGAGGTTGTGGAAAAACTATTGAAAGAGGTTGACCTTAAATTCATGGTCATTGATTCGGTATATGTGGCTGAAAAGCCCAAAGGATCGGTCATTGATCAAAATCCCGCTCCAGGGTTTCAGGTAAAAAAATCAAGAACGGTTTATCTTACCCTCAATGCTATTAATCCGCCCAAAGTAAAGCTGCCGGAGTTAAAGGATGTTTCGTTACGACAGGCAACCGCTTTGCTTGAGACTTACGGACTGGAAGTAGGCAATATTTCTTATGTGCCTGATTTCGCTAAGGATGCGGTGATAGAAATGAAATACAAAGGACGGCTGATTGCTCCGGGCACACAGGTGGTGCAAGGCCAAAAGATAGATTTGGTATTGGGCGATGGCTTGGAAGGAGAAAAGATTGATTTGCCCAACTTTTTGGGATTAACCAGGAAGAAGGCTTTGGAAGAAATTAAAGCATACAAATTGAGTGTTGGTGCCGAGGTTTTTGATGCCGATGTAAAAGACAGTGCCAAGGCAAGGGTTTACCGCCAAATTCCTCCTTTCAGGGTGGGTGAGCAAATTGTGCAGGGCCGTCCGGTGGATTTCTTTTTTACCAATGATCCCGATAAAATAAAAGCAGCAAAAGATTCAGTAAATTTCGGGGATGAAGATGAAGAATAGTTTCTGGCTGTGTTTTTTTCTTTGGCTGCAATGGGGAAGTACATTTGCTCAGGAGCATATTTTCCCCATCAATGCCTATCCACATGAGCAAAGGCAGCGTGCAACCCAGGAGAAGTTGCTGTACGATGATGTTTATTTTATTTTCCAGCCGCTCAATATTCCCTTTTATGATGATTTTGTAAAGAAACGTTATCCTGATTACGATACCAGTCATTATGCTGCGGCTGATATCAGCAATTTTGAATATGCCAGTTTTTCGGTGGATAATTTATTGTACACTTTTTACAGTTATATGAATGATACCTCCTATGGTTATGTTTATGATGTTCCCAGTCAAACCGTTGACAGTTTTCCTTTGCCTAAGGTAACCATTCGGTTGTATGAGAGTAAGTTAACACCACAAACCCCAACCAATACTTTTGATGCTTGGCCGGGTTATTTTCGTTATACCTTCGACAA
>JBILVQ010000333.1:0-3117 GCA_044370375.1 Bacteroidia bacterium | reverse complement strand
GGGTCTTGTTCTAAATCTGTGTGGCCAACACATAAACGATGACGCGCAATTAAATCGCCAGAATTTTCATTTCCTATCCAAACATTTCTGCCACAGTTATTATTAATGAGTAGAGTTGGTTGATGATTCGGTGTAATTGGGTTTCCATCGGTTACTTCAATGGATGCGTTGTTTCCGTCTGCTTTTATAGACAGATGTGGTTGGTCAATGGAGCTTGCAGAAGGCCTGATAAAAATTGACGCATCAAAAAGATTGATTGTATTATTGCTTTGACCACAATAAATTGCTGAAGGAATTTGAATTGGTCCAGACTCAATCATACTTCGTTCACCAAAATGAAGCACTTTGGTTCCCGAAGAATCAGTAAAACCATTGATGCCCAAACTATCGCCAATCAATAAATTTCCTGAACTTATCTTTGCGTAATTATTGCTGATTCTAAATTGTTCGCTATTATTACTCCTAAACACCACATCCACACTATCCGTTGTTCCAATAAACTGCGTGGCCGGGTCAGTGCCCGCATTCCCGCTCATGCCCCAGTCTTGTCGTTCAGGTTCTTTCATACTTACCGTGGTTCTAAACCGGCAACTGTTTTGGTCCGTTACAATCAATTCATATTCTCCACCACCTAAATTGCTTAAATTGGAAGTGGTCCCAATACTATTGTCTTGCCAAATCCATTCGTAATTATAAGGCGCAGTTCCGCCTGTGGCAGTTGCATCCAAAGTTCCATTAAAACAATTGTAGCAGCTTACGTTAAAGTTATTCGGATAAGACGATTTATTTATTGTGGCATCTATTTCTGTTGCCTGGGTAACCAATACGCTGTCAGTATGGTGATTGTCGGCATCGTCTGTAATGTGTACCACATGCCAGCCAGGGCTTAAATCTTCTGGAGAAGAAGTGAAGTTGCCATTGTCCCATAAGTAGGAGTAGGGTGCAATACCACCGTTAGCGTTTACCTCTGCTGCCCCGTCTTCGCCTCCAAAGCAAGAGGTTCCATGCACAAGACTTGTGCTTGAGCTAAGAACAGAAGGTTGGGTGAGGGTTTTGTTTCCGTTTACCGTACATCCGTTTGCATCACTCAGAACAAATGTGTAGGCTCCGGCACTCAAACTGTCTCTAATGAGTTCGGTATTGTTATCGCTCCAAACCACTGAATAGGAAGGTGTTCCACCGGTTCCGTTAATTTTAATAACCCCAAGGGTGCTTCCGAAATAGGCAAGATTGTATTCGCCAAATTGAGAGACTTCTAAAGTGTAGCTCAGAGCAGGAGGCTGTATCAAAGTGATGGTATCAGCCACGCTTGCGTTATTGGCATCCGTTACTAATACGGAATAAGTTCCGGCACCAAGGTTAAGCAAGGGATCGGCTGTTGATGAATTGTTCCACAGCATATTATAGGGTGCAGTTCCTCCGGTAATTTGAACATCAATTTCACCATTATTCGCACCATGGCATGAAATATTGTAATTACCCACATAGGTTTTTGGCAAAAGGGTAATGTTGAGGTTTCCCTGGGCGTATGTGTTTATCGAAATGCAAATCATAATCAAAATTATGTAGAGACGCGAGGCATCGCGTCTCATTGCTTGACGCGAATTATCGCGTTTCATTGCAATCAATTTATTGCGATGCAAAAAATTGGAGACGCGAAGCATCGCGTCTGTACCATAATCAAAAAATGATTGATGATTGATGATTGTTTGCGATTTGCGATTTGCGATTTCATAAAATTATATTTCTAACGAAATTAAATGGAAATATTTTAAAACGCAATTTTTTTTTGATTTTAGGGCGGATTGATGAATGAATAAAAAGAGGATGGGTTTTTATTGTAATAATGATTTTTTTGAGCCACAAGCGGGACGCTTGCGGCAGCGGTTTAGTTTGGCTTCGCCCGGGTGGATGCAAAAGGAAGTAGATTTTCTTGAAGAAAAAAGCGGAATTAGATTATTGCCACAAGCGGGACACTTAAGACAGCCTGGGTTTTGTTTTCATAATAGATTTGTTGATATGCCAAAAGCGGGACGCTTGCGGGAGCGGCAATTAAAAAAATCACCCTTTCTTTTCCTCCAACATTTCCCAAAACTCCACCGCCCTGCGCAGGTGAGGAATGACAATGGTTCCACCAACAATAGAAGCGACAGAAAAAACTTCGAAAATTTCTTCTTTGCTGATGCCTTCTTTGTGGCATGTTTCTAAATGGTAGCGTACGCAATCATCGCAGCGCAATACCATGCTGGCCACTAATCCAAGCATCTCTTTGGTCTTTACCGATAAAGCACCCTCACTATAGGTGTTGGTGTCGAGATTAAATAATCGGTTAATGACCTTGTTGTTGGCCCCCAGAATTTTTTCATTCATGCGGGAACGGTAATCGTTAAACTCTTCCGGACTTACACTCATGCTTCAACCATTTGTTTTTTATACACAAACATAGAAACAAAAATACTTAACTCATACAAAACGTATAAAGGCAGTGCAACCAGTAATTGTGAGGTGATGTCGGGAGATGGTGTAATTACCGCAGCCACTACCAAAATAACTACCACCGCGTGTTTGCGGTATTGGCGCATAAAGGCCGGAGTCATTAACCCTATTTTGGTTAAAAAGTAGATGACAATCGGCAGTTCGAATACAATGCCGCTGGCAAGGGTGATGGTGGTAACCGTGGATACAAAGGAATCCATTTGTATCATGTTTTTTACTTGTGTGCTTACCTGGTAAGAGCCTAAAAAATTAACCGACAAAGGAGTAATGATGTAATAACCGAAAAGCACACCGGTAAAGAACAAAGTGGTGGTAAAAAACACGACTCCTTTGGTGTATTTTCTTTCTTTGTCGCGCAAGGCTGGTTTTACAAAGCTCCAAATTTCCCAAAGCACGTAGGGCGCAGCGGCCACCAAGCCGGCAATAAAAGAAACCCACATGTGCATGGTAAACTGTCCGGATAATTCTGTGTTGATGAGGTCGAAGGGTGCTTCGCCAATGCACAAAGCATCGCCCATTCCTAAATTGTGTCCCAAGGCGCAGAGCATGCGGTAGGTCCAGAAGTCGGCTTGTTTTGGCGCAAGCAACAGGGTATCAAAAACAAAGTCGCGGTAAAAAAAA
>JBILVQ010000093.1:0-11189 GCA_044370375.1 Bacteroidia bacterium | reverse complement strand
CTTCGACTCCGCTCAGGGTGACAGCTTTTTGCTGCTGCGCTAAAGCTAATGTTGATTTTAAGCGCCAACCAACCAAAAAATTAAAAGATATGTCACATTGGTCCCTCGCAGTCCCATAGGGACGGCCGATATTTTAGCCTTGGATTTCAATCCAAGGTTACAAGGCAAAATTTTTTCGCCTTCCAATTATCCAAACTTTTGCATCAATCCAAAGAACATTTAATGGCAGTCCTGTAGGGACGGCCGATATTTTAGCCTTGGATTTCAATCCAAGGTTAAAAGGCGTTTTAAGCACACCTATTAACCACAGAGCCCACAGCGCAAAAAAATGCTGAGCTCACAGAGAGCTTCACGATTTTGAATTTTGCATTTTACCTAACCCGGTACGGGTGGTATCTTCATAACCAAAATAACAAAGATGAATGCAACCCGGTACGGGTGATATAAATGTCGTGCTTCTGCTGCGCCTAACCTAACGTTAATCTCAAGCGCCAGCCATTCAAAAAAATAAAAGCCATGTCACATTGGTCCCTCGCAGTCCTGTAGGGACGGCCCATTTTTTAGCCTTGGATTTCAATCCAAGGTTACAAGTCAAAATTTTTTCGCCTCCCAATTATCCAAACTTTTGCATCAATCCAAACAACATTTAATGGCAGTCCTGTAGGGACGGCCGATTTTTCAGCCTTGGATTTTAATCCGAGGTTACAAGGCAAAATTTTTTCGCCTCCCAATTATCCAAACTTTTGCATCAATCCAAACAACATTTAATGGCAGTCCCATAGGGACGGCCGATTTTTCAGCCTTGGATTTCAATCCAAGGTTACAAGGCAAATATTTTCATGACTTTTACATCTAAACAAACATCAATCACTGGCAGTCCCATAAGGACGGCCCTTATATCAACCTTGATTTTCAATCCAAGGCTATTCGAATTCTAATCCGAAGCAATCACCTTCGCTTCCATTCGCAAGGACAGGATTTTAATTGTTATTAGTACAATGTACTAAAATGCATGAAATTTGTTTACCATAAAACTAATTCCCCAAAAAAAATCTTATGGCATCATGCGCTAGCCGGTGCATTTCGGGTTAGCGATTGAACCGGTTACCCCATGCAAAAGCCTTGTTCTGCGTGGGTTTGCATGGGTAATAGGGGAAAGCGCGACCCGTTGTAGCGATAGCCGGCCAAAAGCTACAATGATGAAAATGCACAATGGGGAACCCCCAAAAAAATCTTGTTGGCCAAGCAATTTTCTACAGGTATAAAAGAAGCAGGACCCAATTTTAACTCCACTTTTCGTCTTTTAAAGCCTTGAAAGTTCTTACCTTGTTTAGGTAGTATTCTTTGATGACACTGCCCAAATAAACTCCTTTGAGATGAAGGGCAAAAAAATTCTGATCGATGCCTTCGCGGTATCTGAAAAGATGGGGGAGACGGCCATAGAAAGCGAAATGCGCGCGCAGCACCGCCCAGCAATGTTTTGGTTTGCCCTGCATTAAAAAAACGAAGCCCGCCAATCCGTCTAACACCATACGTGTTGGGACAATTCTTACCCAATATTTCATGGGTAAATTTTTGGTAAGCATGAAGAGGTTGTTTCTGAAATTGAGAAAGGTTTTTTTCGGACTAATGGCAGATAGGGTTCCGCCACCAAAATGATAAACGGTGGATTGAGGATTAACCACAATTTTATACCCACGGTTTTTTAGGCGCCAACATAGGTCGATTTCTTCCATGTGTGCGAAGAAACTTTCATCGAAGCCATTGAGTTTGCGAAACAAGTTAGATCGGATACCAAGACAAGCGCCACTGGCCCAAAAAACCTCTGTAATTTCGTTGTACTGTTGTTCATCATTTTCAACGGCATCGAGGATTCGGCCACGACAAAAAGGGTAACCTAATTTATCCATAAAACCTCCTGAAGCACCTGCATGTTCGAACTTTTGTTTGTCTTTCCAGGCAAGCACTTTGGGTTGAACGGCTGCAACTTTTTCGTCATCAAAAACTGATAGCAGTGGCGGGAGCCAGTTGGGTGTAACTTCTACATCGGAGTTTAATAGAATCCAAATGCCATCTTTTACTTGTTTTAAGCCTTCGTTATAACCACCGGCAAATCCATGGTTGCGGTGATTTTGAATGTTTAAAATTTGTGGGTAGTTTTTTTTTACCCAAGCCACACTTTGATCGGTAGAATGATTATCAATCAATACTACGGAGGCCAAGTTTTGCGGTGTGTGGGCCATCACCGAAGGCAAAAAGGTTTGTAAATGTTCTAGTCCGTTCCAGTTGAGAATAACAACGGATACAGGAGTTTCCTTCAGATCTTTCAACACGTGGGATTAACGACTCATGTTAATGCTATCGTCAAGGTTATTTCCGTAATGTGAATTTCCTCTTTCGATATCAAAATCCGGGGCAGCATTGTTTCTTTTTTGAAGTTTCGTTTGCCAGCGATCTTCCCTTACTTCGCCAATGGCATCGGAATGCAGCAGGAAATAATCGTTGGTAACCAAATCGGGGTTATAGAAAATGAATCTTCTATTGTTTCGTTGTGGATTGTTGGTACCACTCAATTTATAAAACTGCCATATCTCATAAGGATAAACACTGGGTTCGCGATCAAAAACCATTCTATTATCCGGTTTTCCGTATTGCAAATAAACCCTTCCGCGATCCGTTGCATATCCTTTTTTGATATTGGTTTTAAAGGCCTGGTTTACATAGTCCACTTCCTTTTTGTAATCGAGCCATTTTTTTTCGGGATTGGCAGCATCGCGTTTTTGCCAGAATTGCAGGAAGTATTTCCGCATGGCCAGTTCATCGCCCGATTTGATAACATTTTTGCAAAAATTAATTTCGGTTTGGGTAGAAATGGGGCGGAAAGAGTACATGTAATCGATAAGGGAATCGCGGTTGGTAATTTTTTCTACAAAAGAATTCATCAGGTCAACCGGTGTCAGGTCTTCGATGCTAAGTTGAGGATCGGGATTTTTTCTCTGAAAAAAGGATTTTTGATCGAGCAGCAGGTTGTTTTGTTTATCTCTTGCTTCTATGACGAGGTTATAATTGCCTGAGGGCAAGTCTTTAAGCGGAAAACTGGCAAGAATGGGAATGGCCGAAGCGCTGTTTTGTTTGAGGAAGCGAAAGAAACCGGGAACTTTCATTCCATTTTCAAAGGCCTCCACATACATATTGATAAGGAAGGTTTCGCCTTTGGGGATGAGTTTGTCGATATTATAAAATTCGGCATAGAAGGTAATTTCGTTGAGTTTTTCGTGATAATAATTGGATACGATGGGCACCAGGTCGTAATCGCCTTTGGTGAGGGTATTTTTTTCGAAGGTCTTTTTGTAGGTATCTACCAGCATAATTTGGGAGGTTCCACTGATGCTTTTGCTAAGGCTAACAGAAACCGCTTCAGAATATTTGAATGGCGGATTGGTGCTGAAGTTGTCTTTGATTTCAAGAGAGAGCATATAATCGCCCGCCGGCACAGAGAAGCGCTGAACATCAATGAAATTAGGTCGGGCAAGGGTATCGGTAATTTCCGGACTGAGGAGGTTGTATTTGTTAAAGGCCTTGATACTGTCGCCTTTGGCAAAGGAAATATTGACTTCAATGGAGCCTTGGTATTTGCCGTTGGGAAGTTGTTTAAAAACAGCAGTGTTCCCAACAATATTGAGGTAGGTTTCAAGGTAGGGCCCCTTCTCGATGCTCAAAAATTCTGCATGATTGAAGAGGGCGGTAAGTTTTTTTGCCTGCATTCCGGGTGAAAGAAGCAGGAAAAGGGCTGTAACAAGGGCCGGTATGAAAAATTTGTGACGAAACATGTTCCTGTATATCAGGTTACTAAATTAAGCATTTTTATTTGTTTGGCAATTGCTTTTTTGAAAAAGAAAAAAGTATTACTTTCGCAGCGGAGAAATGGCAGAGTGGTCGATTGCGGCAGTCTTGAAAACTGTTGACTGTAACAGGTCCGGGGGTTCGAATCCCTCTTTCTCCGCTCCACATTGCTGAAGCGATAATCAAAACGAAATTCCCTGCGGAGTTTCGTTTTTTTTTGCCCTATATGCACCCTTACAGCACACATTTCCAATGCTCTTCATTTGGTGAATGCTGCCTATTCTGATTTAGGCAATAACTCCCTGCAATCCGTTTAATTCGTGATGCAGGCAAAAATATTTAGCCCATCTTCCCAATTTCCGAAAAAACATAAAGGCATTCAACCGCTATTTGCCGGCATCGCGCATCGTATTGATCGTCTTGTTCCGGCTGACCATCAAAAGCCTTTGGATCAACATAGGTAGTGGCAATGCGCAAATCAACACCCGGAATAAAAGGGCAATTTTCCTCTGCCTCACCACAGGTCATGATGGCTGCAAAGTCCTTTTGCGGATTGTGCGGGTCGTCATAGGTTTTTGAAAAACAAAGAATCGGCTTTTCGGCCTCATCAAAATATACTTCGTAACGCGGATTGTTTCCTTCTGTCTTTGCATTGATCTGAAAACCGACTCTTTTCAGGGCACTAATTGCATGGGGATGAAAGGCCGTTGCTTCGGTTCCGCCCGAAAAAGTAAGCACCCCATCCATACCGTAATAGGCAGCTGCCGTGGCTGCCCATATTTGTCCGAAATGACTCCTGCGCGAGTTATGGGTACAGATGTACACCAAGTTAACAAGCTCATGCTTGCTTTTTTTTGTGGCAATGTAGTTGCTTATTTTTTTAAGTAGTTCTTTTCTGCCATCCGGAATTGCATTGAATTCGGCAATGCATTGATTTAGGTAAGTTGCAAGGTTAGCGTTCATATTGTTTTTTTTTTGTTTTTCGACATCATCATCATTCCAAGGACCTATTCAATGATCCTTAAATAAATGAAAAGGTAATATAGTCCGGTTAGTACAAATAGCAATCCTGCTAAAAGACGCATTACTTTTTCTGTTTTCTGAATGGCCTTAAAGTATTTGCCTAATTGTGCGAAACTAAAGGCAATGATCAGGGTAAAAAACATAACAAGGGTGCCGGCCCCGAGGGCATAAAACAAGGGGTAAACAAAGCCAGCTTCCTGTTGAAGAATCATTGGAATTAGCGCTCCGAAATACAAAGCACCGCTATAGGGACAAAAAGCCATGGCGAACAATACGCCTAATAAAAAAGCGCCTAACAAACCTTTCTCCTTGAATTGATCGCTCCACTTTTCGGTGAAATTACCGCCCTTAATAAAATTGAGTTTTATAACATTGAGCATGATTAAGCCAATGAAAATCATAATTGGTCCAACAAATTTTTCTCCGTTGCCGTGAAAAAAGCGTGCAATATGGAACTTGCTGGCCCCGAAAAGTATAATTAAGGCAATGCCGGTATAGGTAAAGGCCAGTCCCAGCGTGTACAGCAAACCACTTAAAAGAACCTGTTTCTTGCCCTTTGCATTATTTTTTGCAAGATATGCAATGGCCGTGATATTGGTGGCCAATGGACACGGACTAATGGCTGTAAGCACTCCCAATATCAAAGCAGAAATGATGGGAAGATTACTGCTGTTCATCCATTGGTAAAGCGTTTCTGTCATTTGCTTAGCAACGCTTGGAGCCTTGTTTTTAGCTCGGTCTGATAAACTTCATTTTCGTTTGCTTTTTCAAAAGCAAAATCACTCCAATCTAAAATGCTATCCTTACCATTTGTTACTTTATTAACCATAAGTGCGGTGCCTGTAGCTTGAAATTTTTCTGCTAGTTTTTCATTCTTTTCATGCTCAACATCTACAATGGCAAAAACAATACTGCTGTCTTTGAGTTGAGGAGCAAAGTATTTTTCTAAAACCAAGCGGGTATTTGACTTCATGTTTTTGCAGGTTTCGCATTGGCGGGTTCCATGAAAACAAAATACCTCTAGCCGGTTTTTTTTGCTTGCGTGCCCTTGAAGGGAAGCCGTTTTTTCTGACGTATCACTGCTATTGGTAGCGGATTGGCACGCGAGGAGCAGACTGCTAAAAAGGAAAAAGATGGCGAAGAAATGTTTCATTTGATTGATGATTTTTTCTCAGGTTTTTTGCAAGTACCATCAGGGTTACAATCCTTACTGTTTGGATTTTCACAACAAGCTTTTTTATCTGATGGTTCTTTACAGGTACCATCGGGGTTACAGTCTTCGCTGTTTGGGTTTTCGCAGCAGGCATTTTTTTGACCTCCTGTTACTACAGGCAATCCTTTTTCATTCCAGGCATCCATGCCTCCCGCCATATTGGCTACGTTTACAAATCCCTTTTCTTTTAGCAAATCAAAGGCTTGTGAACTTCTTCCTCCTTTTTGGCAAACTACAATTACCTGCTTATCTTTAGGAATTTCATTGAGTTTATACGCTAAATCACCTAACGGAATATTTACCATTTCCTTTACGTCATAGGCCATTTCTTGCAGTTCATCGGGTTCTCTCACATCAATCAGCAGGGCGCCTGATTGGCTTAGTGCGAGGGCATCTTCAATACTTACTTCCGCTTTCGGACTTTTGAAAAAACCTGAGTCGCTGGTTGTGGCTTCGGCATTTTGTTGTTGTTGATTGTTGCAGCTGGTTAAGATGATTCCTGCAAGGATTGCAAAGCTTAAGATTGTTTTTCTCATAATAGGTTAGTTAAAAAAGAAGTTGAAGGCATAGCCCGAGATGATTATGCAAGCAGTTACCACTGCAAAGAAAATGATAAGCATTTTGGTGGTCATTACTTTTTTTAGCAAGAGTCCTTCTGGAATAGAAAGACCAACCACTGCCATAGAAAAAGCAATGGCCGTGCCGATGGGAATTCCTTTTTGTACCAAAACTTGAATAACGGGCAGAATACCTGCTGCGTTGCTATACAAGGGTACTCCGGCTAAAACAGCAATAGGAACAGCGAAAGGGTTGTCTTTGCTTATGTATTCTTCGAAAAATCCGGTTGGAATATAGCCATGCATTAAAGCGCCAATAGCAATGCCTGCCAATACATATAAAAAAACTCCTTTTACAATTCCGAAGGCTTCTCGGAAAATAGCGGGTAGGCGCTTAAGGAATGTAGTTCCTTCATCGGTATATGCATTGGCAGCAAGTTGTTTGTTTTCAAGTATTTTTTTTACCCAATCGGTGAGTAGGTGGTCGAGTTTTAATTGACCAAGAATGAAGCCAGCGGTCATAGAAAGCAGGATACCACTAACGACATAAACCATGGTAATTTTGAAACCAAAAATGCCAAGAAAAATGGCAACCGAAACGGCATCCACCAAAGGAGAAGAAATAAGAAAAGCAAGGGTAACACCCAAGGGAATACCTCCTTTAACAAAACCAATAAAAAGAGGAACCGATGAACAGGAGCAGAAAGGGGTAATGGTTCCAAAGAAGGAAGCGAGGAAGTAATCTGCTCCGTACCATTTTCTTTTGGTTAGAAAATTTCTAACCTTTTCTACAGGAAAATAGGAGTTCAAAACCCCCATGCTGAAAGTGGTTAAACCTAATAAAATTATTATTTTAAGGGTGTCGAAGACAAAAAAGTTAAGCGCTTGCCCTAATTTAGTACTTTGTCCTAAACCGATGATTCCAAAAATTAGCCAATCACTGAATATTTGTAGCCAATGGAACATAGTTGTTTTTCTTTAGGGTGCTTCGGGCTTTTTAAAGGTTAGTACTATTGCAAAGGAGGCGCGGTTTTGGATGAATTAGGTGTTAAAGAATTGTTTAATTTCATTGATTTCTGCCACTCTTCCTTTAACTTTTACTACTTCATTGATGATAAGTACAGGTGTGGTAAGCACATTGTATTTGAACATTTCTTCAAGATCTTCGATTTTTTGGACCTCGGCATCCAAACCGGATTGTTTTACTGCTTCTAAAGCATTTAGGTAGGTGGTGGAGCACTTGCTGCAGCCGGGGCCTAAAATTTTAATGATGGTTTTCATGTTGGTAATGATGAAGGGGTGTGGATACTCTTCGTAATAATACGATTGTTTTTGTATGTGACTAGTCAAAGAAGCCGATGAAAATTCCTTTGGCCATAAACCAGTTTTCTTTGTTGATGCAGTATTTTATTTTCGGTGGTTCAATTTCTCCCTGAATTAAGCCTGCTTCTTTTAAAACCTTTAAATGTTGCGACAAAGTACTGTTGGCGATGGGTAATTCTTCACTCATGTCGCCATGGTAACAACAGCTTTGGCGACTCAGTAATTCTAAAATTGCAACCCGAACCGGATGCCCCAGTGCATTGCCAAAGCGCGCAATGAGTTCTTGTTTATCGGTGTATTTTTTGGAGGCGATCGACATAAGTTTGCTTTTTCAGTCGTAAAATTACGAATTATATTTTTTGTTTTGGAATTTCACCCTTGATTTTTTTCTATTTCAAAATGCTTAATAAGTTGAACCGTGTATTATTTTAACGAGGCTTAGGATCTTTTTAGCGTTATTCCGCAAAGCAAGGTTAATTTGTGCTTACATTCGTAACCTCATTGGCGAAGATGACAAACAAAATATACTTACAAAATCTCCGAAATCCCACGCCTGAAAACCCGCTACGCTTATTGTTGAGCGCCTGTTTAACAGGAATTTTGTGCGGTTACGATGGAACAGCCAATGGCACTTATCCTAGCGCCCTTAAATTGTTGAATTATCCCAATGTCCACATTACGCGTTTTTGTCCCGAAGACTTTTCGTTTGGCACACCGCGTGAAATGTGTGATATTCATGGCGGACACGGGATGGATGTTTTGGATGGAAAGGCCAAAGTGCTCGCTGAATCCGGTCTGGACTGGACAGAAGGCATGATCCAAGCTTCTATACGCATGCTTGAAGTTGCCCGCGAAAAGGATATAGAATTAGCCATCTTGATGGATGTGAGTGCTGCCTGTGGTTCGCAAGTAATTTACAAGGGCAGTCGCTTTGCCGAGAACAAAGTTTACCAAATAGGAGCAGGGGTTTGTGCAGCACAATTGATGAGGAACGGATTTCAGGTAATTTCACAACGCGATTTTGCCTCTCTTGAAATTCTTTACAACAAAATTGATCCCTCACATGCAATTAATCCAGCTGCCATCGACCATCATGAACATCCGTGGTATACGTCCTATTTCGCTACCTAAACCACGGATTTTTATTTCTTTTTTAACAGCGTTTTGCCTGAAATAATTTTATCTTTGGGTGGAATAAGTACCTAACCCTTATTCTTAAACCACCCATGAAAAAAAATATTTACCTTTTCCTTTCACTGTTTTTAATGGTGAATGCGGTAAGAGCCCAGAATTTTCTGGGTGCCTACACCGACCAAAACTCCGGTTCCAATACGGGATTCATCAACCGCATTGCTACCGATAATTTTAACAATGTCATCAACTCCGTTACCTATTCGGGTTCATTGGATGTTGGTGGTCAAACCTATCCTGCCAACGGGTTCGCTTCTTTGCTGATAAAGCGAGATGACAACGGACAATTGCTGTGGGCCCGTAGTTTTACCTGTGGTGGTGCTGCCATTATTGGAGGTATTTATGTGGACCAGCAATCCAACATTTATGTTACAGGTATGTTTGGTGATACTACGGTTGCAACCACACTCGATACTGATCCTTTTCCAATATCCAACGGACCCGGCATCAGAGCCTTTGTCACCAAAATGGCACCCAATGGAAATGTACTTTGGTCAACTTCTGTTCAGGCCGGTACCAGTGGAGCATCGCTCAACGCAGATTTAACGCGCATTGCCGGCAATGGAACGGATAGAATTGTAATTTCTTGTGGTTTTCGAAATGTTGCACCACAAACATTGGGCAGCTCCATCATTGATCCGGCCAATGGAAATATTATGCTGGCCACATTGGATGATAACGGCAATTGGCTCGATGGTAAAGTTTTAACGGGAAATACAAATACGCATATATCCATGAGCCTTGCCATGAATGCCAACTCCGAATGGTTTGTATCCGGCTTGTTCTCAGGAAGTATGTCCTTTGGTGCTGTAGCCGTACTCACCTCTCCGGCATCCGATTTGCGTGATTTTGTGGCCAAGGTAGATGCTTCCGGTAACTGGGAATGGGCCCTGATGCTCAACAATTCTTCCTGGTGGAAAACACAGGTAATCGCTTACCAGAATGATGTCTTCTTGCTTGGTAGTTTTGGTGGAAGCGCAACCTTTGGATCAACCACTTTGACCTGTCCTTTTTATTCAACCTATGTAACAAGAATTGATAATGCGGGAAATTTTTTGTGGGCCAAAAAATATGGTGATCAAGAAACGAATTTTTATGTCGGAACCCTTGTCAACAACAGCTTATACCTTTGCGGAAAAACTTCAGAAGCGCTTACTTCCAACGTGTTCGATGGGTATAACTTGGTTTATGCCAACACTTTGCCAACGGCTCTATCTCAACCAAATGTTTCCTATATCATTAAGACCGATATCAATGGCAATGTGCTTTCAGGTGCCTGTTATGGTTTTAACTTTTCAACCCTTAACACCACCGAAATGGCCGGAGCCAACGCGAAAGTTTATTTAACTGGTAATGTGGGAAGTGTGGCACGTTTTGGCGGACATACCATTACAGCGCAGCAGATCAACAACACCAATTATGTTGCAACTTATACCGATAATGCCAACATAATTAGCGGAACTTCTTTTTACGATGCCAATTTAAATGGGGTTTATGATGCGGGTGAAATCAATTGTCAGGTGAATCTTTCTATCAGTGGATCGGCTAACAGTAATGCCTTGATCAGCGGACCTTATGTGATTGGCGTAGGTGCTGGAACTTATACAACCCAATTAAGCAATCCTCCTCCTTATTATACCATTAGTCCGATGGGATACACATCAACTTTTCCAACGCTTTCGAGCCAAGTTGATTCCAATAAGAATTTTGCCTTTCAGCCCATTGCCGGTCAGGTAGATTTGGTGATAGATTTGGTAACAGGTCCTTTTCGTCCCGGTTTTACCAATAATGCTTATGTAACTTTGCGCAATATTGGAACCACTACCGAATCGGGAACGATGGATGTTAGTTTGGCGAATGCCGATGTTAACATTTTATCGGTTACGCCATCGGCTGGAACCATTAACGGCAATAGTTTTAGCGTTCCCTATAGTTTGAATCCGGGCGAGGAGGTGATGTACCTGTTAAACCATGCCACCAGTTTAACCGCCATCATTGGAACACCCATTCAAAGCAGTGCTTCTGCCATCAACGCGGCC
>JBILVQ010000332.1:0-3150 GCA_044370375.1 Bacteroidia bacterium | reverse complement strand
ACCGATGACATTAAAACACCTGCCAATATTGAAAAAGAAATCAATGACGAAAAAATAGAAAAGGAAAAACAGGCCGAAAAAGACCGTTTGGAAAAAGAAAGAAAAGAAAAGGAAAAATTGGCCAAAGAAAAGGCTGACAAAGAAAAAGCCCTCAAAGATTCCCTTGCGGGCGGACCCTCAAAGGATAAAAACCCAAGCCATGCGGAAGGCTCTGGCAATGAGGGAATTTGGTTTTCGGTGCAGGTTGCACATTCAAACAAAAAAATTCCCTTAAATTCGAAACAATTTTCAGGGGTGCCGGAAATCAAAGAAATGGAGGAAAAAGATAGTTTCAAATATATTTCAGGCCGCTTCAGAAGCGCTGAGTCTGCCCTTTCGCATCAAAAACAAATGCGGTCGAAGGGATTTTCTGATGCCTTTGTGGTAGCTTATTTTGGCGATCGAAAAATTCCTGTCAAAGAGGCCCGTGAATTATTGAAGAATAAAGAACAACAACCATAATTAAGAACACATTTGTGAAGATCAGCAAAGAGCTAAGGGTAGGATTTGTCGTGGTGAGCGGATTGTTTCTGCTTATTTACGGATTGAATTTCTTAAAAGGAAAAAATTTGTTTTCCGGTAGAACCTATTACCATGTTATGTACGATAACGTGGGTGGACTTACCGAAAGCAATCCGGTTTTTTACCGCGGACTGGTCGTTGGCAAGGTAAATACCATCGAAATTTTGGAGAGCAATGGAAAATTATTGGTTGAATTTGCTCTCACCGAAAGGGATTTAAAAATTCCGAATAACACCGTTGCCAGTATTTTCAGCGATGGATTGCTTGGTACCAAAGCCATCAATTTATTGTTCGGAGATTCAAAAGTAATGGCCGAAAGCGGTGATACCCTTCTCCCCGATTTACAATCAAGCATCACCGAAGAAGTGACCAAACAAGTGCTGCCCATCAAGGAAAAAGCAGAAAAACTGATTGTTACCGTTGACTCCCTTATTCAATCCATCACGCTGATTTTTTCTACCAAATCGAAAAATAATCTTCAGCATACGCTGGAAAATATGGATAATATTTCCTCCGATTTCAGCGGGATTGTGGTTGACCAAAAAGTTCGCTTAAGAAATATCAGCAGCAACATTGAGTCCATTTCAAAAAACCTGAAAGACAACAATGAGGCCCTCACAGGTGTTATCCGTAATATGAAAAGCATTACCGATTCCATTGCGGCAGCCAACCTGGTGCAAACCATTAACCAAACCAATATGGCCATTAAACAAACCTCAGAGGTATTGGCCAAAATTAATTCCGGAAAAGGTTCTATGGGTATGCTCCTCAACAATGATTCTTTGTACAATAACCTGGAAGCTTCTAGCAAAAATCTTGATCGCCTGCTCGAAGACATGAGATTGCATCCGAACCGCTACGTGCATTTTTCGGTGTTTGGCAAAAAGGAAAAGTCTGACAAAAAAAGTAAGTCTAAAAAATAATGGGGGCAGGTCCTCTCCTGAAACCTACAATTAATTAACTATGGGATTCATTGACAATATTCTGTTTTTATTACTGCTTGGAATTGCCACTTGGTTGTTCTCCAAAAATGTAATGAAGGTGAGAAGGAATATCCTTCTTGGCAAAGATGTTCAGCGTAACGACCAGCCCGGCAAGCGGATGGAAATGCTGATACGTGTTGCCCTGGGCCAAAGCAAAATGGTGGTGCGACCTGTTGCCGGCATCATGCACCTCCTGGTTTATGTTGGTTTTGTTATCATCAACATTGAGGTAGTTGAAATCATGATTGATGGTCTGTTTGGTACACATCGTGTTTTGAGTTTTACCGGAGGCTTGTATGATTTTCTAATTGCTTCTTTTGAGTGGTTGGCGCTTGGTGTGATTGTTGGTTGCGTGGTTTTTCTGGCCCGCAGAAACATCATTCGTTTGAAGCGATTCCTTTCCAAAGAACTGAATGGCTGGCCAAGAAGCGATGCCAACCTGATTCTTACCATTGAAATTCTGCTGATGTCTGCCTTTATGTTCATGAATGCAGCAGATTCCATCCTGCAAACCAGAGGCAATGAGCACTATATTCAGGCCGGCTCTTTCCCGGTAAGTTCCATGCTTGTTCCTATGCTCCAGGGTATGGGCGATGGTGGACTCATTTTCTTAGAAAGATTTTGTTGGTGGTTTCATATCATTGGCATCCTGGCTTTCCTTAATTACCTTCCTTATTCAAAACATTTCCATATCCTGCTTGCCTTTCCGGCCACTTATTATGCTAACCTTGAAGCCAAAGGCTCTTTCAGAAATTTAGATTCCGTAAGCAATGAAGTGAAACTAATGCTCGATCCAAGTGCCGTTCCTCCGCCCTCTGATGGCAGTCCGCAGCGTTTTGGAGCCAAAGATGTTTTCGACCTGCATTGGAAACAATTATTGGATGCTTACACCTGCACCGAATGCGGAAGATGCACCTCTGTTTGTCCGGCCAACATTACCGGTAAACTACTTTCGCCCCGAAAAATATTAATGGATACCCGCGATCGCTTAGAGGAAGTTGGTAAAAATATTGATGCGAACGGCAGCTTTCAGGACGATGGTAAAGCGCTATTGGGCAGTTATATCAGCGAGGAAGAATTATGGGCTTGTAACACCTGCAATGCCTGTACCGATGCTTGTCCGGTAAATCTTGATCCCTTATCTGTAATTGTCGACCTAAGACAATACCTGGTGATGGAGCAATCAGCAGCACCGGCTTCTCTTAATTCGATGTTTACCAACATTGAAAACAACGGAGCACCATGGCAGTTCTCCCCTTCCGACCGTTTAAATTGGGCAAAAGAAGATTAGCACAACGTACTAAAAATAAATTCAATGAGTGAAACACTAAAAGTGCCAACCATGGCCGATTGTCTTGCTAACGGAGAAATTCCGGAAGTTTTGTTTTGGGTAGGTTGTGCAGGAAGTTTTGACGATAGGGCCCGAAAAATTACCAAAGCCATTGTAAGAATTCTGAACCATGCAGGCGTTAAATTTGCAGTTTTAGGTACCGAAGAAAGCTGTACCGGTGATCCGGCCAAAAGAGCAGGCAATGAGTTCCTGTTTCAGATGCAGGCTTTTCAGAATATTCAGGTTTTGAATGGTTACGAAGTAAAAAAAATTGTA
>JBILVQ010000331.1:0-3192 GCA_044370375.1 Bacteroidia bacterium | reverse complement strand
CTCTACCTGTGGTCCTTGTACAAATTCACCGTAAACCATTAAATGAGAATACAAATTAATTTGCTTGGTGATGGCTTCAATCACTTGCGGATGACAATGCCCCACACTGCTAACGGATATACCGGCAATTAAATCATAATAAGGGTTATTCAATTCATCATACACAATACTTCCTTTGGCATGAGAGGCTTGAAACAACATGGGCTCTTCACTGGTTTGAGCCACATGATTCAAAAAAGCAGTTCTGTAATTCATGCGTTAATTATCGGGTGTTGCTACACCAATGTAATCGTTAGAGGTTTGCAAAAAAATCTTCCAATATTTTTCTTTGTTCATATTATCCCAAGGTAAAATCCAATGGGTATATTGATAGGTTTGAATCAAATTCAGGGTAAAGCAAGCCAGCAATAAAAGGGCAAACGGAATTCTTATTTTGGGAGACAGAAACTGAATAAAATGTGCGAGTAAAATAATCAAGAGCGGAAAAGCATCTATGGCTGCTCGCATGCCAAAGCTTCCACCATAAAACCACATCCACCATGAACTTAATACATAATAATAAATAAATATTGCGGTTGATACAGCCAACCCTACAAAGCTTGATTTCTTAAACAAGGGCAGCAGCCCCAGCAAGGCTAAAAAGGCAATAGGCGTATAAATCCACAATCCCTTTCTGTAACTCAGTAAAAAGTTAAATAGTTCGGGTTGAAGAAAATTAAAATTTTCATTCACATAAGAATCAATCCACCACTTCCCGGAAATACGATGAAAATAGTAAAACTGAACAAAAAGAACGAGACCACACAAGAGCAGGGCCGTTAAAGGAAAAAAGAGAGATGAAAACAAAACCTTAAAAAAACTACGGAAGTCCTTGAAGTTTTTGAATAATATGAGAAACGAAAGAAGAAGTAAAACATTGGTAGGACGAATGAGCAAAAGCATACCGGCAAAAATTCCTGAGGCCCATAAGGCGCTGATGGAATTCAAACGTATGTATTGAGAGAGAAAATACAAAAACCCCGACAAAATAGCAAAGCTGTAAACATGAGACATAGAAGGCTCGGCAACAGTGTAATAAAATAGATTGCTAGAAAACACGAAAAGCAAAATTGAGGCGATGGATATAAAAGGATGAATAAGGAAATACCTCGTCAACAATTGTAATAAGCAAAGGCAACCAAACAATAGCCAGAACACGGCAGCAATCCCCACCGAAGCCTGATAGGGAAAGGAATAACCATCGTCAGGATAATCAATTAAGTGTGCCAAAAAATCGGCCACACAAAAAAACGGAAGCATCATCAAAGCAGTGCCGGACCAATACTTGTTAACGGTTATATCATTGACCTTTGAAGTAAAATTTACATAATTACCCGGGTCATAATATTTCTGTTCATAATCACGTGCAAATCGAAACTCACTGTCACCATAAATGAAAAGGGCAGGTAAATAGGCATAATATCCTTTCCCATCACTATGGATGCTATAACGCCAGCCGGTTCCCTCCCAACGAGCATTCATTAAATAAATTAAACAGGGTAAGGCAAGCAGTAAGCCTAGGATTAAATTTAACCGATGATTCTTTAAAAACCTCCTCAACAATTCCGACATACTATGCATGAGACTTTCGTGGATCCAATTTGCTTACCAAGGAATAAAACAATGCAGGAAAAAAACGTTTCAAATAGGCCGGAATAATTTCTTTCCCACCAACAACAATTTCACGCTTGTTGTTTTCCATGGCGTGAAAAACAATCTTGGCCAACTTTTCCGCCGGCATACCCTTCTCCTGGTTGAGATCTGATTTAGCGTGCTTATTCCCGCTACCATCCAAAGCATTGAGAGAGATAGGGGTTTTAATATAACCCGGACAAACCATTAACACCGAAATATTGTTTTCGGTCTCTTCTAATCTCAAGGCTTCAAAGAATCCGTGCAAAGCATGTTTAGAGGCGGCATAGGAGGAACGCAAAAAGAAACCAAACTTTCCGGCAAGGCTGCTCATGACCACAAACTTTCCAAAACCTTGTTGACGAAAAAAAGGAAGAAGTTCTTTGCTGAGCAAAGCATGAGAAAAAAAATTTACCTCCATGATTCTTCTTAGCACCTCAGGAGAGGTTTCGTGAACCGCTGCCCTTTGGCTAATTCCACCACAATTAATCAATACATCTATTCTGTTTTTAAAGCCAATGGCTTGTTGAACAATTGTAGGAAAGGCATTTGTATCCGACAAATCGAAAGGAAGAATAAAGCTATCTATTGATTGGTTACATCTTTTGCTAACCCTGAACAATTGTTCATTATTCCTGGCTGATAAAATGAGGTGATAGCCTTTGTTGGACAATTCAATGGCCAATGCCTCCCCTATTCCGGAGGAAGCACCGGTAACCCAAGCAACTTTTATTCCGGACTTATTTGTCAAGAACTACAAATTTTTGGATGGATTGATACGCTCCTGCATTGACATAAATTTTGGCGAAATAAATTCCGGGAGGAAAATCGTCTACCTGAAAAATAAAATCACAGGTTGGAGAATTATCATTGCAAGAAATTCTTTTTTCCAACACCAAAGCTCCTATTGAATTATATACTTGGAAAACAGTTGGCGTGGTATGAAATGGGAATTTTACCGTAACCCAATCCCTGGCAATAGAGGGAAATAAGTCAAAAGTTTTTTCAGCCTTGGTTTCATCATAAATACCAACTTCAATAGATGGGCTTATGGTGTTTGTCAAAAGTGAGTCAGCCTTAACGAAATAAAAATTTTCCAAGCCAAAAGCATAATCCGATGTAGTTCCTATAAGCGCAACACCTTTATCTGATGTTAAAATTGCGTTTCCTAAATACTCGTTGCCGAAAGTACCATAACCCGCCGATCCAATATAGAAGCCACCAGCGTTGTTCTTAAAAAGATGGTAATCTGATTCAACAGCACCCTTTCTACTAAAAAAAGCAAAAATATTTTGGTCTTGGTCTAACAAAATTCTTTTCATTCTATAGTTTAAAGCATCATTTGAAGATTGGGCTTGAGGCCAAACAAATACACCGTTGGTGTCTATTTTCAATAAATAGGAATTAAAGAATGTTGGAAAAGACCCAAAACTTTTAGATTGTCCACCAATTAACAAGTTGCCATCATCAAACTTGACAATATCGGCCCCTACATCATCATTACTTCCACCAAAATAATTC
>JBILVQ010000092.1:0-11440 GCA_044370375.1 Bacteroidia bacterium | reverse complement strand
TGGTGAAGGCCGAGAATGGCAGTATTTCGCAAGACCGCCTTGATCAACTCAACAAAAATTTATACAACCGTTGGCTTATGATTGGCGGTGAGGGTACTGTCTTTTCTTTTATCCTTATTCTTGGTATTTCCCAAACCCGCAGGTCATTTAAAAGAGAAGCCCAGTTGGCTGAGCAGCAAAAGAATTTTCTTATGTCGGTAACCCATGAATTAAAAACTCCTGTTGCTTCTCTTCGTTTGCAAATTGAAACCATGATGCTCCGGAAATTGGAGAAGGAACATCAGGACAAGATTTTGCATTTAGCACTTGATGAAACGGAACGATTGAATGCATTAATCGAAAAAGTTTTGCTCGCCAATCAATTGGATGCAAAGGGTTTTCCCATCAGTGCCGATCGGGTGGATTTGCTTCAATTGAACAACTGGTTACAACAGTTGAGCCATGCTCCTTGGTTAAAAGAACACAGGTTTTCTTTTCAAATCCCACAAGAGGGAATCATCTTTACCGACTATTTGTCGCTGCAATCTGTAATCATCAACTTGCTCGAAAATTCTTGTAAGTATTCACCGCCAGGTTCACGGGTTGATTTGCAGGTTAGCTTGCGGGAAGATGGCTACACCTTAAGTATTTCGGATAATGGACCCGGCATAGCCCCCGAATTTCAAACAAAAATTTTCGATAAGTTTTTTAGAATTGGCAGCGAAGAAACACGCTCAGCCAAAGGTACAGGCTTGGGGCTTTATATTGTCAAAAACTTGGTTCGATATATGGGTGGAAATCTTCAATTATTATCTGAGCCAGGAAAAGGACTTACCATTAAAATTGATTTTATTAATCTATAGACCCTTATTGGCTTTTCCCTATCTTGAATTGTTAGAGCCGAATCTACCGTAGCCAATTAATTGTTCATGGAAAGACCCAATGGGTTCATGATAAATCAGAATGCAATATTCGTTTTCTGTTTCAGTACGGCTGCCCTCAAACTGAAAATCATCCACCACCTGACTTCCGTTTTTCTTGAAAACATATTCATAGTTGTAATAACCTTGTTTAAGTAGTGATTTTCCTACATAGCCCGGTAAATTTGGGTTGTAAACCATTTTGTTTTCTGGCAAACATTGAAAATCAGAAAAGCCACCCCAGACATAAACATCTCCATTTTCAACGGGCTCAGCAGATTCAAGAAAGAAATGAACCCAGAGGTATTCTGCATCTGTATCAGGATTATTACAGGCCCTGCAACTTGGATAATACCTTCCATTCATATCCCGCTCAAGGGTATAGCGCAGAAAAGTTCTTTTTTGTTCAGTTAATAGGTAAACATGGGTTTGCTTGATGGAATCTACTTCCACATAATTAATTTTATTCATCTGGGTTTGAACCAGATTTTTTAAATCGAATTGCCTAAAATCTCTTCCACCGTTGAATACGTTTTTTTCGTCTTCATCATACACCAATTCTGAGGGCTTTACAAAGGCAGGTTTCAAATCCGTTATGGCATTGTCCCAACGGTCGTTTTGCAAAACCACCACTTTTAATTTGCCATACGGATCAGGTATTTCATATTCAGGGTTAAAGATGGCAAAGTCCACTTCCTGTTTATAAAAACGAAACTCATTGATTGTTGCCGGGTGGGTGTTGGCCGTAACGCCAATTTTCTCATCCAAAACATGAAATCTACGGGTAATATAGGGGCTATCAGGATTGGCCGGATCAAATACTTTTATGATGTAATTCCCTGATCGGGTAATTTTCATTACATCGGTAGGGAATACCAATTTGTAGTGATAATAAGAGATGATGGTGTTGTACGAACCAACTGCATCCGAAATTTCTTCTTCTCGATAACCATCAATATAATCAGAAGGCGAAATATTGGTGGGTTCCCAATTACTGCTGCAATGTTGAATGGAATAGAAAAAGGTTTGCCTGGCATTGTTTAACCAATCAAATTCAAGCACTAACTTTTGTTCCTCACCCAATCGGATCAACGGAAATGAAGCCTCCAAATTGGCAGGATAAATTCGACATGATTTGATTTGTTCGTTGTAAATTTTATTTTTGTATTCAAGGTAATGCCCAACATAATCATCCTGTGCGCTAACATCCTTCCTCAACCCGAGTAAAGCCAGCATTATCATGAAAATGAACTGTTGTTTTTGCTTATTCATCCGCAGGCTTATCAACATATTTAAACTGTGGAAAATTTTGTGCATTCGGGTTCAAGAATTGAATTTGTGGACGAATAAAATATACCACTTCATCATAATAAAGAGGGATTACAGGCATTTCATCTTGAAGCAGCGAGTCGGCTTGGCGTATTAAGATTTCTCTCCTCGAAACGTTATTCTCCTGCAACATTTTTCGGTAACATTTTTCAAAATTTTCATTTTTGAAATGTGCGTAGTTGGGTCCATCGGGAGCGAAGTTTTTTTCGAGAAACAACAGAAAATAATTTTCTGCATCAGGATAATCCGCAATCCATGATTTTCTGAAAAAACCTGCTTTGCCTGCGGCTATCATTTCGGTATTGATGGCTGGCATCATAATTTCCGTTTTAACGGGTATGCCTATTTCTTCGAGTTGTTTTTGTATGAATTCACACAGGTCCTGATATACTGGAGATGTTACCAATGGTAGCTCCGGCAAGCCTTTCCCGTCTTTAAAACCTGCTTGCTCCAACAATCGTTTTGCTTTAGCAGGATCATAGCCCAACACTTCTTTTTTGTGGTTTTGATGGGCTTGCAATACCGGTGGCAAAATAGAACCTCCTGCTGCCATGCCGATATTATTCCTTAAGTAGCGTATCATTTTTTTTCTGTCAATACCCAATGAAATAGCCTGTCGTACCAACTTATTCCGGTAAGCTTCCGGCAAAGTTCCCGATTGTTTATTGCCCAGGTAAAATCCTAGATAGTCGGTTTTGAGGTAAGGTGTTTTTTTAAGCATAACCTTGCCATGATACTTGGCACGCAAAGTTCCGCTTGCATTCAATAATTCATCTTTGTAGCTTCCGTCAACTCCAGAAATGAAATCAAAATTTCCTTTGATAAATTCAAGGAATGCGGTTTGTTTATCTTTCAAAAAAGAGAATACAACTGCATCCAAATAGGGCAGGGGCTTTCCATTGATTTGCTCGAAGTAAACCGGGTTTTTTCTTAGGATTAATTTCTCTCCTTCTTTCCATGTTTGCAAAAAGAACGGACCGGTTCCTACAGGATTTTTTCTGAAATCATTCCCGTAATATTGAATGGCTTCTTTTGGAATAACAGAACAATATGGGGTTGCAAGGATTTTCAAAAAAGGAGAAAAGGGCTCTTTTAGAAAAATTTTCAGAATAGAATCTCCAACGCTTTCTATTTTAAGTTCACCTTTTTCATTGCGGGCAATGGGTGAAACCGTCCAGGCACCCGAAGAAGCTGTGGAAGGGTCAGCGATTCTGTTCAAAGAATAAACAAGGTCTGAGGCCACCATTTTTCTGGCCTTTTTATCACCAAAACAGGCATTCGAATGAAAAAAAACATCTCTCCGCAAGTAGAATGTATATTCCAGTTGGTTGGCAGCTATATCCCATTTGTGCGCAAGGCAGGGTTTTATATTCATAGCGCTATCGGCCTGAACCAATCCATTGAAGATTTGCTGGATAGCCCAAATATTCTCCACTCTGCCCGAAAATGCAGGGTCCAGAGAGTTAATGCCTGCCGATTCGTTGTATCTTAGAATTTTGTAACCCGAAGTGCTTTGCCGGCTTCCACAGCCTGTCATTCCACAGAAAATGACCACAGGCAAAACGAAAAAAACAATAATTCTTGGCAACAAGGGCTGAAATTTGGCTCCTAAAGTAAAGATTTTGCCTTGGATTGAGGCTATCAGCAGGGCTTTTTGGTAATTAATGTGATTCCTGACATTTTCTTCACTAAAAAATACCAGATTCTGAGGCAAATTTGCTATATTCGCAAACATTTTTCGCTACTTGAGAACGGTCGCTTTTCACACCCTTGGGTGTAAACTTAATTTCGCTGAAACCTCAACCCTTGAAAGAGCTTTTGTAAAAGATGGGTTTGAAGTGCTTCCTTTTGAAGCCGCTGCAGACGTTTATGTCATTAACACTTGTTCGGTGACAGAGAATGCCGACAAAGAATGCCGCAAGTTGGTGGGTTCCATTCATAAAAAAAATGAGCAATCACTCATTTGTTTGATTGGTTGTTATGCGCAGTTGAAGCCTGCCGAAATAGCAGCAATACCCGGTGTTGATATTGTTTTGGGCGCGAGTGAGAAATTCAATTTGCTGCAATTCGTAAAATCATATCAAAGAGATTCTTTGCCACTCGTGCATGCCTGCGAAGTTGAAGCTGCTGATACTTTTGTTGGTTCCTATTCGTTGGGCTCCAGAACCCGTGCTTTTTTGAAGGTACAAGACGGTTGCGATTACACTTGCAGTTATTGCACCATTCCTCTTGCCCGTGGCTTCAGTAGAAGCGATGGTATGGATAATATCCTTCGCCAGGTTGATCAGATTGTTGCCTCCGGAGTTAAAGAAATTGTTTTAACGGGTGTTAATATTGGGGATTTTGGAAAGGGCGAAAACGGAAATAAGAAGCATGAGCATACTTTTCTTGAATTGTTGCAAAGACTGGATTTGGAAACCTCTGTTGAACGATTCAGAATATCTTCCATTGAACCCAATTTGCTTAGTGATGCAATCATTGAATTTGTGGCCGCCTCACGCGCTTTTGTGCCACATTTTCATATTCCATTACAATCAGGAAGCGATGCGGTTTTGCGAAAAATGCGAAGAAGGTATTTAACGGATTTGTACCGAAACCGGTTAAACCGTATCCTAGCATTAATGCCCGATGCCTGTATTGGGGTTGATGTTATAACGGGTTTTCCTGGCGAAACAGAGGAGGATTTTCAAATCACCCACAATTTTCTTCACGAACTTGACATCAGTTATCTGCACGTTTTTACTTATTCCGAAAGAGAAAACACCGATGCTGCCCTTATGCCACTTTCTGTGGCCAAAGGAATTCGCAAAGAAAGAAACGCTCGCTTGAGAAATTTGTCGGCAAAAAAACTTCATTATTTCTATCAAAAACAAATAGGAAAGACCTTCCCCGTTTTATGGGAAGCGGATAACAAAGATGGAATAATGACAGGGTTTACGCCTAATTATGTGAAAGTGGGAAGCCCTTATAATCCTGCGAAAATTAATACCGTTAGTCGGGTTGCGCTAAATAAATTGAGTCCCAATTGGGTAGAGGGAATTGAATTCGAACACGAATTGAATTCCCTCGATATGTTTGAAAAAATTTCTATCTGAACACAGCATGGGTTTATTTGATTTCTTCGGTTTCTTAAAAAAGAATGGCAACAGGCGAAATAGCAGGAGTGCTAATTCCTATGCCAGCGCCTACAGTCATTCACGCCCGAAAATGTCTCCCCTTTCGTTTTTTAATAAAATTGAAGAGAGAGTCAATGCCTTTCATCCCGATCAATCTTTTAAAGCCAAAACTGCAATTACCGAAATTAACCGTTTTATCGGTTTAAATACCGAAGAAGAAATAATCGCTGCTCTTGGTACTCCGGTAATTAAATCAGGCTACGAAGATCAGGGTAATGAGTTTAATAGTTTGAAATATAATTACTCCATTTTCGATTACAATGTGCGTTTGTATTTCTTTCTGATTAAAGGAAATGTTTGTGCAACCCTTTATGAGTTTAAAGAAGTTTTCCCCCAAAAAAGCCAGAAGCTTGAATTGATTTTTCGCTCACTTTTTAATAATTATATTGCTGGTGTTAATGAGGAAGAGTTTATGAAAAGGGCCATGAATGAAAGCGTTTTTATCGCAGATAATAAAAACAATTTCGTTCACATTTCCAGCCATGTTTTACTGAATATTTATTATGTAAAAAATGCGGCCCAACTAAAAATGGCATTTTCTTCTCTCAAGAATACCAAAGAGAAGAATGAGCGTGAAATTGAACAGTTAAGGTTAAGTCAGTTAAAGGATAATTTATAGTTTTTTATGCCCGAAGAACATGAATACAGCCTCTCCCCCAAAAGTGGTCGGCTGAGAAAAAAAGTAAGAGTAAAATATAAAAAAAAGAAACCTTTCTTTTCCAAGAAGAGGATGATGGATATTCTAAAACATCCCCTTTTGGTGCTGTTTATTATTGCTATTATTGCCTGGGTGGTTTATATTTCTCTGCCAAGTGTGGATAAAAAAGCACCCAAGTGGAAGGTACGGACTGATGAGAAAACCAAATCATTGAACAAAACCATTAACGAAACAGATGCCTACTAGTTAGGATGGCATGGTGTTTAATCTCCTCTACTGAATGTATCCAACCATTACCGATTTACTGAAAGACTTATTCGGAATTAATCTGCCGCTCCCCATTCAAACCTTCGGTTTCTTTGTTGGAATTGGTTTTTTAGTAGCCATCGTTTTTGGTTCTAAAGAAATAGACCGACTTCAAAAGGCCGGAAGATTCCCTTATATCAAAAGAAAATTTATCCAGGGGCTGCCTGCCACCCCAATCGAATTAATTATGGCAGGTTTCTGGGGTTTTATTTTTGGTTATAAACTCATTTATGCAGCCCTACATTATGCCGAGTTCGCATCCAATCCACAGGATGTAATTTTGTCTTTCAAAGGTCATTGGCCCGGTGGTTTAGCCTTGGCAGCCATTATGGCCTATGTTAAATATGCAGAGAAAAAGAAGCAACAACTGCCTCAACCCTTAGAACTGGAAGAGTTATTGAGTGCCCAGGATCACATGGGAAATTACACCATTATTTCGGCAGTTGGCGGACTATTGGGTGCAAAAATTTTTCATAACCTTGAAAACCCTGCCGAGTTTTTTCACGATCCGGTAGAGGCCTTGCTGTCTTTTTCCGGTCTCACCATGTATGGCGGGTTAATTGTTGTTTCCGTTTGGATTTATTTCGATAGCAAAAAGTCTAAAATTCCCTTTCTTGCTGTTGCCGATGCTCTTTCACCGGCATTGATGTTAGGCTATGCTGTGGGAAGAATAGGCTGTCACATGTCGGGCGATGGTGATTGGGGAATCCCCAATTTGGCTGCAATGCCTGAGTGGCTTAGTTTTTTGCCTGATTGGATGTGGTCCTACCGTTACCCAAATAACGTAATTAGCGAAGGGATTCCCATTCCCGGATGTATTGGTAAGCATTGCTATATGCTTGAACAGCCCGTTTTTCCTACCCCTTTTTATGAGGCGGTGGCCTGCTCAATTTTATTTCTTATTCTGTGGAATATCCGAAAAAAAATGAACCTATCGGGCCAAATTTTTGCCATTTATTTGATGATGAATGGAGCCGAGCGCTTCCTTATCGAAAAAATCAGGGTTAATTCTCTTTATCATATCGGAAGTTTTGCCTTTACCCAAGCCGAGTTAATTTCTTTATTGATTTTTTCCGGTGGTGTTTGGCTATGGTTGAAAATCAAAAAAAGTCAGACAACACAATGAACACGCAAGATTTAGGGAAGCTTTGTGCCGAGGTTGATAAGGTTGCTCGTGAAGCAGGTAAGTTTATTCTTTCGCAACAGAAAAAACTGCTTACTTCACAAGTGGAGGTGAAAGGGTTAAATGATTTCGTAACCTATGTTGATAAGCAATCAGAAGAATTAATCATCCGACAACTCGAGCGTTTGTTGCCCAACAGTGATTTCCTTGCAGAAGAAAACACAAGGACCCGAGCAGGCGAAGATTACACCTGGATTATTGATCCGCTGGATGGAACCACTAATTTTATTCACGGACTTCCCTGCTTTTGCGTTTCAATTGGTTTGATCAACAAAGCCGGTGACCTAGTTATAGGTGTGGTGCTTGAAATTAATCAGGATGAGTGCTTTTCTTCCTGGAAAGATGGTGGCGCCTTTCTCAACGGTCAAAGAATTTTTGTTAGCCAGAGAGATAAATTGAAAGATTCATTGCTGGTAACAGGCTTTCCCTACACAGATTTTTCCAAAATGGACGAATACCTGCAATTGTTTCGTTACATGATGGAGCACTCTCACGGTCTTCGCAGGCTGGGCAGTGCAGCCGCTGATTTGGCCTATGTTGCCGCCGGCCGCTGTGAAGCCTTTTACGAGTACTCCCTCAAACCCTGGGATGTTGCTGCCGGTGCCTTGCTGGTAAAGGAAGCCGGTGGGGTAGTGAGCGATTTTTCGGGCGGAAATAAGTTTATTTTTAACCAGGAAATTATTGCTTCTAATGCCGGAATCTTTCAGGAGTTATTGGAAAAAATAGGGGAATTTGGCTTGGCAGATATTTAAAGCACTGTAAATCAGGCGATAGTCTATTTTTTTTGAAAGAAAAACAAGGATAAATCTAAAATTTACTATTTTTGCGCTTCATTAAAAAGAAAGAGGAAGAAAATGTACCTTACCACTGAAGTAAAAAAAGATATCTTCAAGAAGTTCGGAGGCGCTGAAGCCAATACCGGATCTGCAGAAAGTCAGATAGCTCTGTTCTCACACAGAATTTCACACATGACTGAGCATTTGAAAATAAACAAGAAAGATTACAACACACAAAGAGCACTGCTTAAGTTGGTTGGTAAACGCAGAAGACTGCTCGATCACCTCAAGGCCATTGAAATCGCCCGTTACAGGACTATCATCAAGGACCTTGATTTAAGAAGATAAAATCAAAACACAAGGGGGAGGCAATCGGAACGGTTGCCTCTTTTTATTTTTTTTCGTTCCACATCCAATTATAAAATATGTCAATTCAACCGATAACTAAAACCTTCGACATTGGTGACGGCCGAACCGTTAGCATTGAAACAGGTAAACTTGCCAAACAAGCAGATGGATCCGTTGTAGTAAGAGTGGGTAATACCATGTTGCTCGCAACAGTAGTGTCAAAGAAGGAGGCAGGTGAAAATGTTGATTTTCTTCCACTCTCCGTTGATTATCAGGAAAAATATGCTTCTGCCGGAAGATTTCCCGGTGGCTTTTTCAAAAGAGAAGCCCGTCCTACAGAAAGCGAAATTCTTATTTGCCGCCTGGTTGACCGCGCATTGCGCCCACTTTTTCCGGACGATTATCATGCCGATACCCAAATGATTATTCAGTTAATCAGTGCAGATAAAAACGTAATGCCTGATGCTTATGCAGCCCTTGCAGCTTCTGCCGCTCTAGCAGTTTCTGATATTCCTTTTAATGGTCCAATCTCTGAAGTTAGAGTTGGTAGAATTGATGGTAAATTTATCATTAACCCCAACCGTGATGATCTGGAAAGAGCCGATATCGATATCGTTGTAGCCGGTTCTATGAAAGACATCAACATGGTGGAGGGCGAAATGTGTGAAATTTCTGAAGCCGATATGATTGCGGCCATGAAATTTGGTCATGATGCCATCAAAGTACAATGCCAGGCTCAAATAGAATTGGCACAAATGGTAGGTAAAACCACCAAACGTACTTATTCTCATGAAAACAATGATGCTGATTTGAAAAAAGCAATCACCGATGCCTGTTACCAAAAGGTTTATCAAATTGCTAAAACCGGCAATCCTAACAAGCAAGTAAGAAAGGAATTGTTCGGTGCCGTTTTGCAAGAATTTGTTGCCACCATATCAGAAGAAACAGCCAAGGAGAAAAAATTCCTTATCGGAAAATATTTTCATGATGTTGAAAAAGAAGCTGTGCGCGATGCCATGCTGGCCGAGCGCTCCCGTTTGGATGGCAGAAAACTAGATCAAATCAGACCCATTTGGAGCGAAATCGATTATCTTCCTTCAGCTCACGGTTCTGCAATTTTTACACGTGGCGAAACCCAATCTTTAACCACCGTTACCCTTGGTAACAAAATGGATGAGCAAATCATTGATGGTGCAACTTTTGAAGGCACTTCAAAATTTTTGCTTCATTATAATTTTCCTCCCTTTTCTACCGGTGAAGTAAAGCCGATGAGAGGAACAGGAAGAAGAGAGGTGGGGCATGGAAATCTTGCCTTACGTGCCCTCAAAAAAATGATTCCTGCCGATAATCCTTATACCATCCGTGTAGTATCCGATATCCTTGAATCAAACGGAAGTTCTTCAATGGCCACTGTTTGCGCAGGTACACTTGCTTTGATGGATGCCGGTGTGAAAATGATCAAGCCGGTTGCAGGTATTGCGATGGGTTTAATCACCAATGCAAAAGGAGATTATGTCGTATTATCTGATATCCTTGGCGATGAAGATCACCTTGGCGACATGGATTTTAAAGTAACCGGTACCAAAGACGGTATTACGGCCTGCCAGATGGATATTAAAATTGACGGACTTTCCTACGCCATGGTTGCCGAAGCTCTTGAACAAGCTAGAAAAGGCAGATTGCATATCTTAGGCGAAATGGAAAAAACCATTTCCTCACCAAGAGAAGATTATAAACCACATGCTCCAAGAATCGTTACCATCACCATTCCTCAAGATTTTATTGGTGCGGTAATCGGGCCCGGTGGAAAAGTTATTCAGGAAATGCAAAGAGAAACCGGTACAACCATTACCATTGAAGATAAAGATGGTGTTGGACATGTTCAGATTTCATCAGAGAATAAAGAGTCTATTGATAAAGCATTGGCAAGAATCAGAGGAATTGTTTCAATCCCTGAAGTTGGAAGTGAATACGAAGGTACCGTTAAGTCCATTATGCCTTACGGAGCTTTTGTAGAATTCCTTCCCGGAAAGGATGGCTTGTTACACATTTCTGAAGTGGACTTCAAGCGTCTTGATTCATTAGAGGGAGTGTTGAAAGAAGGTGAGAAAATAAAAGTGAAATTAATTGGTGTAGATAGCAAAACCGGAAAATTCAAACTTTCGAAAAGAGCCATGATGACTCCTCCGGAAGGCTGGGTTCCGCCACCACCTGTGGAAGAACGCTCCGGCAATCGCGATAGAGGACCTCGTCCTCCGCGCCAGGAACATTCGCAAAAAAATACACAAGAGAGTTAAGCAAAAGGGAGGTCAATGACCTCCCTTTTTTTTATCCTTCGTTTTCCAAAAATTGGTGAAAACAAATAATCAGCCACATTCGGTTGTAAAGAAAATCCTCTTGGCCCGATAGATAGCGCTTTTTTAATTGGCTTACAGCATGGGCATTTAGCCAACCAAATTTTTCGGTTAGACCTTCATCGGTATAGTGTTGCAACAAGGGCTTTAATTCATTTTTTAACCATTTATTTAATGGAATACTAAAACCTTGTTTTTTTCGTTGAAAATATTTTTCAGGAATGTATTGATACAATTGCTCTTTCAGAATATACTTTTGAATGAGTCCGTTAATTTTTAAATCAGGCGGTAAATTAACAGCAAATTCTACCAATCGATAATCCAGTAAAGGCTCTCTCGCTTCCAATGAATAATACATACTTGCCCTGTCAACTTTTACCAGCAAGTCGTCAGGCAAATAGTTTTGTAAGT
>JBILVQ010000350.1:0-2925 GCA_044370375.1 Bacteroidia bacterium | reverse complement strand
AATTGAAACCGGTGCAGAAGTTTTTTCAGGCGCTGATATTTTTGATGCCGACATGGATATTTACTCACCTTGTGCTTTGGGAGCTTCCATCAACGACCATTCTCTATCAAAAATGAAATGTTCCATCATTGCCGGAGCAGCAAATAATCAATTAGAGGATGAACAAATCCACGGACAAGGATTGCTTGATAAAGGCATTGTTTGGGCACCGGACTTTCTGATTAATGCCGGGGGTTTAATCAATGTTTATTCAGAATTACACGGATACAATCGCCAAACAGCACTTTCTCAGGCTGAAAAGATTTATCAGGTAACTTTGGATGTTTTGAATCAGTCGAAAGAAAACAGGGTTCCTAGCATCGAAACCGCTAAACTGATAGCAGAAAAACGCATTGCTTCCATCGGAAAAATTAAGCTTTCCCGATAATAATTATCAAAACTAACGTTCTTTTTTTTCATGCTAAACAGAAGGCACCTTCGAATTAAGGCTCTTCATTACCTATATGCATTCCACCAGGCCGGTAACAATGATGTTGCCAAAATGGAAAAGGAATTGCTTGCCGGTGTTGAAAAGGTAAATGAATTATTTCTTTGGTATGCCTCTCTTTTTGGCGAGTTGGTTCATTATGCCAATATTGAAATAGAAAGGGGCAGAAATAAAAGACTGCCGAGTTATGAGGATTTGAATCCAAATCTTCGGTTTGTTGAAAACAAGGTTTTTCACGCCATTATCGAGTCCAAAGAATTAAATCAACGCATCCAGCAAAAGAAGATTTCGTGGGTTGGAGAACAGGAATTAGTAAAAAAAATATTTCTGGAACTAAAGGCGCAAACCTACTTTCAGGATTATATGCTTAAACCCGATTTTTCATTTGAAACGGAAAGGTCTTTTGCCGAAAAAATATGTACACGTTTCTTCCCTTTTTGTGAGCCTCTTCAGTTTTTTCTTGAGGAAAAAAATATTATCTGGATAGATGATCATGAAGTTGTTTTAACCGCATTGCAACGAACCATTAAAAAAATTAAAGATCAGGCAACTCTTCCCTTTCTTATTCCGTCTTTATACAAGGATGAAGAAGACGACAGGAAATTTATGTTGGAGCTTTTTCGGAAAACACTAATGCCGGTTGATTCGTTTGAAGAAATGATATCAGAAAAGACAAAGAATTGGGAAATTGAACGACTTGCAGTCATCGATGTTATATTAATTAAAATGGCACTTACAGAGGCTATTTACTTTCCAAACATCCCTGTTAAAGTAACTTTGAATGAGTATATTGAACTAGCCAAACAATACAGCACCCCAAAAAGTCAACAGTTTGTGAATGGAATTTTGGACAATATTTTTTCTGATTTAAAGAAATCGGGCAGAATAAAAAAGACCGGCAGGGGTTTGGTTGAATAAGCGCAATAAAACACGAAGAATGAAAACACTTAATCGAATTTTTTCTTTTGCAATAGGAATTTCAATCCTGATTTCTTGTAAAGAAAAAAGCAATGATCCTTTCGGGGAACCGTTATCATCTGATTTGGTTAAAAATGGTGTTACAGCAAACACAGATCATCAGCAAAAGGATGGCCCGCAAATTGAATTTGAAAAAGATAATTACTCTTTTGGAACCATAAACGAAGGAGAAAGTGTTAAGTTTTCTTTTAAATTTAAAAATAACGGCAATGAGGATTTAATCATTGGTGAGGCCAAAGGGTCTTGTGGATGTACCGTTCCTAAATACCCTACGCATCCAATTGAACCAGGAGATGAAGGGGTCATTGATGTTGAATTTAACAGTGCAGGAAAAACCGGACATCAACGAAAAACCATTTCGGTAATTACCAATGCAACACCCAGCACAAGAATTATTGCCATTGAGGGTGATGTTACCCCGGTAGCTAATTGATTAATCAAATAACCAAACAGACCAATAAAAACAAGCAATGAATCTAGCCAACATTTTATTAATGTCGCCTCCGCAAGGCGCAGGAGCCCAAAATCCCATCATGAGTTTTTTACCCATCCTCATGATTATTGTGGTGTTTTATTTTTTCATGATTCGGCCACAAATGAAAAAAGCAAAAGAGCAGAAAAAATTCAGAGAAAATCTGAAGAAAGGCGATAGAATTGTAACCATTGGAGGTTTGCACGGAAAAATTGCCGATGTGCAAGAAACAACTTTCATCATTGAAGCAGAAGGAGGAGTGAAATTAAAATTCGAAAAATCGGCTGTTTCTATGGATCAGTCCGTAACTTTGGGTACCACACAAACCACCTGATTTTCTTCTCATGCCGGAAGATAGCTTTAAATCAACACGCAAGAAAAAACTTCCAAGATATAATAGTACCATTGGAATTTTTTTCGTGTGTTTGTTGCTGTCTGCTTTGCTCTGGCTTTTAACGGTTTTTGGTAAAACCTACCAAACCAATATCAAATTCGCTACTAGGTTTTTTAATCTTCCTGCCAATAAAACCCTTGTGAATCGTTTGCCCTCTGAGGTAAATGTTCAGGTAAAAGGAACAGGGTTTTCTCTGATGGCAGCATTTTATAATGCAAAGTACGATACCCTGCTCATTGATGGTCAAAACATCAGAAAACTCTACGACCAAAAAAGCAATGAAGGCTATTTCCTTGTATTAAACAACCAATTGTCCAATATTGCCGCCCAGTTAGGCGATAAAATTGAGGTTTTTAGAATCAATCCTGATACCGTTAAGTTCATGTTTGACCAAAAAACGGGTAAGATTGTTCCGGTCAAAGTAAATATTAGCTATCACTTTGCTAAACAATTTCAACAAAGCGGGCCTATCAAAATTTATCCTTCAAAAATTTTAATAAAAGGCCCCGGTTTATTGTTAGAAGATATTGATATCATTGAAACAAAAAACATTGTTTTGACAGGAATAGATAAAACGGTCAAGCAATTGGTTCC
>JBILVQ010000327.1:0-3238 GCA_044370375.1 Bacteroidia bacterium | reverse complement strand
CCACAAAAGTAAAAAAAATGACAACAACAGGCCGAATGAATATGGCGAAAAGCCTTCCTTAACTTTTTTTAGGGTTTAAAAAAGTCAACAAAGCAAGACAAAAGTTCGGCAGATTTTTCGGCATGTACCCAGTGCCCTGCGCCTTCAATCGTTATCACAGAGGCTTGAGGAAATTCTTCCAAAATATTTTTTTCATCTGTTGAATTGATGTAACCAGATTTACTTCCTTTGATAAAAAGAATTGGTTTTTGAATGCGAATATTTCCTTCAGGGGTTTTTTCGCCAACTATTTCAATTTTTTCGGCAATGGTTTTCAAATTGAATTTCCACGCTAGTTTTCCTGCTTCCTTCCAATAAAGGTTTTTTAGAAGGAATTGTCGGGTTCCTTGATCGGAAATTGTTTGTGATAATTTTTCTTCGGCTTCTTTTCTGGTTTGTATTTGCTCTAAATCAAGCGAAAACAAAGCATTCAAGATGCTTTGGTGATGAGGTGCATAATACCTTGGAGAAATATCAATAACCATCATTTTTTCTATGCATTCCGGAAAACGTGCAGCAAATTCCATAGCAGCTTTTCCACCCATGGAATGGCCGGCCATAAAGACTTTCGAAAGCTTAAGCGTAGTTAGCGTTTCTTTTACATCGTTTGCCATTAAACCGTAATTCCAATCATCACTATGCAAGGAGTTGCCATGATTTCTTAGGTCCATGGTGATTACATGAAAGGAGTTACCAAGGCTTTTGGCCATGGTGGCCCAATTGTCGAGAGAGCCAAACAAGCCATGCAAGATAACCACGGCCGGACCCTGGCCTGTTTCTTTGTAATTGAGAATCATGATTTCTGGTTTTGATTGAGTTGTCTTTTATACATGATAATGGTGTTTTGCATTCCATAAATCAGTGCATCACAAATCAAGGCATGTCCGATGGAAACCTCCTGCAAAAAGGGAATTTGCCGGTTGAGGTAAGCCAGATTCTGTAGATTTAAATCATGCCCGGCATTGATTTTTAATTGCATTTTTTGAGCAATATTTGCACAATGTACAAAGTCTCTAATGGCTCTTTCTTGATTAGAAGGGTAAGCTTTGGCATAGTCCTCAGTATAAAGCTCGATGCAATCGGTTTCAGTAAGCGGAGCCAGCACGATTTGACTTTCATCTGCTTCTACAAACAAGGAGGTTTTAATGCCCATTCTTTTAAACTCCTGAACAATTTCTTTTAACATGATGTGGTGTTTTCTGATATCCCACCCTGCATTGGACGTAAGGGCATCAGGAGCATCAGGCACCAGGGTAACTTGCTCCGGCTTTATTTTTAACACCAAATCAACAAAAGATTTGTCGGGATAACCTTCAATGTTAAAAGACGTTGTGATGAGTGGTTTTAACAATTCTACATCTTCATAACGAATATGTCTTCCATCCGGGCGCGGATGAACGGTAATTCCATCGGCCCCCCATTGCTGGCATTTGATAGCAAAATCTTGAACATCTGGATTATTACCCCCTCTTGCATTTCTTAGGGTGGCAATTTTATTGATATTAACACTTAGTAAGGTCATTGAATCAGGGCTTTGGGGTTCTAATCATGATTTTGAGATGCAAAGTTGATAAAAATTCATAGTTTTGAGCGAAACAAAAAAATCCTGTTGGTGTATAACACCATAGGTAAATGTCATTTTATGAGTAGCGATTCAAAGAAAATAGCCCTAGTAGCCCGAGATTTGATCTCGGATCTAATTCCTCCTTTGAAAACATCCGATACCGGAAATATGGCCTTGGCATGGATGGAGGAGTTTAAAGTATCTCACTTACCCATTGTGAATAGTGTTCATTTTTTGGGTCTGGTGAGTGAATCGGATATTCTGGACATGAATTCTCCGGATGAGGCCATCGGTGCTCATTCACTCTCTCTTTACCGACCCTTTGTTTACGACTACCAACATATTTATGATGTTTTAAAGGTTCTTTCAACCCAAAAGTTAACGCTGATTCCGGTGCTGGATGATCAGGAACGATTTTTAGGTAATATTCATTTGACAGATTTGCTGGAGCATTTTGCCTCCATGGCTTCCATGGATGAACCCGGCGGTTTATTGGTGCTTGAACTGAATGTGCATGATTATTCTCTGTCGGAAATTTCCCGCATTGTTGAGTCAAATGATGCCAAAGTTTTAAGTTTGTTTATCTCTTCTCCAACCGATTCAACCAAACTTGAAGTAACCATTAAAATAAATAGAACCGATTTATCGGCCATTCTGCAAACCTTTAACCGCTTTAATTATTCTGTTAAAGCATCTTTTCATCAAAGTGATCATCAAGACGAAATGAACGACCGCTATGAGTCTTTTTTGAAGTTTCTTGAACTCTAAACAGCAGGGGTGATGCTGTTGAATCTTTGCTCAATCTTTCTGTAAAAAGCATATCCCGATTGCTTTTATTCGCTTAAATTCGCAGCATGAGTGTTGCCCGGCTGGCCGGTTTTTTCTTTATCCTTCTTTGGTCATTGCCATGCTTGGCTGCCAACCACGATTCCTCAGTCGTTGTTATCCGTTCTTTTAGAATAATTGGCAACAAAAAAACCAAAGAGCATATTATTTTGAGGGAAATGGGCTTTGGGCTCAATGACGCTATACAAATAGAAAGTCTTGCCGAAATGCTTACTCAGGCGCAAAAGAACCTGATGAATACTTCGCTCTTTAATTTTGTTTCGGTCAATTATGTACACGAAGAAGTCAATCAGATTGACGTGGTGGTTAATGTAATTGAACGTTGGTATTTGTGGCCCTCATTAATTTTTGAGGTTGCCGACAGGAATTTTAATGTTTGGTGGCGAGCCCGCGACTGGACCAGGGTAAACTATGGGTTTACCCTTACCAAATATAATATGCGCGGAAGAAGGGAAACATTGCAATTAACAGCTCGTTTAGGCACCTGGCAGCAATACAGGCTAGCATACAACCTTCCTTTTATCGGCAAAAACCTTAAGACGGGTCTTTATGTTTCTTATTCATATTTAAGAAATCGTGAGGTAGGATACAGGAGTTTTAATAATGAATTATTATTCTATAATAACGCAACAGGTTATGTAAGACAAGAACAGGTTGGAAGAGTTAAACTTACCTTCAGAAAGAAAGTATTTAATACCCATTCGTTAGAGGGACGTTTTACTTCCTCTTGGGTTGACGATACGCTGAAGGTTATTGGTCCTGGCTATTTTTCGGGCAACAAAAGTTCTA
>JBILVQ010000326.1:0-3240 GCA_044370375.1 Bacteroidia bacterium | reverse complement strand
ACTCCCGGATGTATTGCCACCGGCAGCGTTTACTGATTGTTGGGCAAAAGTGTAAAGTTGAAAAAACAGGTTGAAAAATAAAAATAGAGGAATAGCCAGTTTGGTTTTCATGCGATGGATTTTAAGTTGTTAGATGAATACACACAATTACACTACGTGTGAAAGGTTTTATTTGTGAGTGGATGGGTTATTTTTTTTTTAATAATCAAAATCGGGAAGAACGGTACTAAATTCGCATAGATTGTTAGTTGGTTAATTCTTAGGATCCCAACCACAAAGCCCTAATGCCCAAAGGTGTTGGGGCGGCAGGAAATATTCCGGAAGGAACAACAGAATTAACTAATACCGTTCGTCTTCAGGATACAGGTAATGCACCTGCCATCCATGTTTCTATTATTGATACCATGGTATGCAGACATAATTCCCGGTTCTTTACAAATCTTGGGCAATAGTCATGTCATGAGTCCTGAATGGATTTCACCGGGACGGCCGTTATTCTGCATCCTCATTAAATGTTTCTGCACTAGAAAGCGGCATTTACTTTTTGCAGGTGAATACGGAAGAGGGGCTAAAGAATTTGCGGTTTGTGAAGGAGTAAACGAAATTTCTATCTAAGAAAATCACTTACCCTTTTTTTAATCAAGGTTTTAACCTGGCTCCAGTCCATGTGGTTAAGACTTACAGGAGATGGACTGTTTTCGGCATCTTCAAAATAGGTCAATGCGTTTGGAATAGAGATAAGCATGGAATGGTTAGGGTATTTTGAACCATAGAAATCCAATATTTGTGAAAGTGAAAAATGGTTTAGTAATTCCGCCAAATCCCAAAAGTCTTTTTTTACACCCCTTCCCAAAATTGCTTTTATTTTCATTGCAGCAATGTCCTCGACACTATAGATTCTAATTCCTTCTATTACTTGAACAGGTTTCAATAAAGGATGAGGGTAATGCAACAGATCAATTTTTATTTGATGAATAAAACAGAAAAGCGCGAATGAGAGTTTTGGGCTTTCATTTTTAAAATCGTTGCCAAATCGTTTTTGTAAGAGATTACTTAACAGTTTTTGATCAAATGCGGAGGAGGAAAACAAATCAAGGTCAATTGATTTACGGTGGCCAAATAATAAGGAAAGGGCGGTCTCACCTACTAAAGAAAATTCACTTAATTCAGGTAAGGCCAATAATTCTTCTAAAACCAAAAACGTTCCGGGTTCGACTGTTGCTCTATGTAACATCTAAATTTTTCGATGGGTTCGTCAATTACTGCAGCTGCCAAATGTAAACGTGCTTTGCGAAAAGATCTGGCATTGAGCAGCGCTTTTTTTACCACTTCGTCTCCATAATGCCTTCTTACCTGCCTGATATCATCAACATCTCCGCGCTCAAATACCCTAACAATAATCCAATCTGCATGTTGAACATAGTCCAGTTGCCCGAAATCAACATCCCAAAATATTTTTTTGTCAAGATTCATCTGTTTGAACAAAGTTACTACTTTAATCATGAATCCTAAGGGATTGAAAATTGATTTTGGGAATTTTTATTTTTTGGGAACCCTTCATGGCAATGCCTTTTATTGGGTTAGGGATTGCAATGGAAACCCTCACGTGCGGCCACCGTGTATTTCGCGGTTGCCGCCGGGAGGTTGGAATGGAAAGCCCGGCCCCCGTTGGATGCGGAGTGTTTTTTTTTGCCTTATGGAACAGTGGATGCTTATAGAAATCGGTCGGGGGCAACCCCCTAAAGAAAAACATGCTTGCTCTATTTCAAAGGTGAAAAGACCTGTTTAAAAGTTTTTTGTGAAAGGGTTTTTTCTTCGCCCTTAGTGTATCATCTTGCAGCATTAAAATTGATAGCATGCTACTTGAATTTTGGGATTGGTTCATTATTGCTGCCTATTTCGCCTTGTCGTTGGGCATAGGTTTGTATTATGCGAAACGGGCAGGCAAAAATACGGATGAATATTTTTTAGGTGGACGAAACATGCCTTGGGCTTTGGCAGGTTTATCGATGGTGGCTACCACTTTTGCTGCTGATACCCCCTTAGCGGTTACCGAATTGGTTGCCAACAATGGCATTGCCGGCAATTGGTTGTGGTGGAACATGTTGATTGGCGGGATGTTGACCACTTTCTTTTTTGCTCGTATGTGGCGCAGATCGGGCGTACAAACAGAAATTGAATTGATTGAATTGCGGTATAGTGGCGTTCAAGCTTCGTTTTTGCGTGGTTTTAAAGCGGTTTATCTGGGCTTAATCATGAATGCTTTGATTATTGGATGGGTGAATGTTGCATTGAATTCTATTCTGAGTGTGTTTTTTGGAATTCCGGAGGAGCAGGTGATCTATTATACTTTTGCCGCTATGTTGTTAACGGCCGGTTACTCTGCCCTGAGCGGCTTGTGGGGTGTTGCAGTAACAGACGCAGTGCAGTTTATAATTGCCATGACCGGTTGCATTGTACTGGCCGTTTTGGTGGTGCAATCGCCCGAAATTGGCGGTATGACCGGATTGATGGAAAAAGTACCGGCTTCATCGTTGGAGTTCTTTCCTGCCATTGAAAACGGTGGTGGATTAGGAACCCATTTGACGATTACGCTGGGCGCATTTTTTGCTTTTATTGGTGTGCAGTGGTGGGCCTCTTGGTATCCGGGTGCTGAGCCGGGCGGAGGCGGTTATGTTGCGCAAAGAATGATGAGTACCAAAACAGAAAAAGATGCGCTTTATTCTACCTTGTTTTTTCAGGTGGCCCATTATGCTTTGCGGCCATGGCCCTGGATTATTGTTGGTTTGTGTACCTTGGTTATTTATCCTGATTTGCCTCAGGCGGATAAAAAATTAGGCTATGTAATGGCCATGAAAGATTATTTGCCCGTAGGATTGCGTGGACTTTTATTGGTTGCTTTTTTTGCTGCTTACATGAGCACCATCGCTACACAATTGAATTGGGGTGCCAGTTATTTGGTGAATGATTTATACAAGCGTTTTGTGAAACCACCATCGGCTTTTGCGAGTGCTGCTGATGCAGAAAAGAAGTATGTTTCGGTGGCGCGTTTGGTCACCCTGTTACTGATGTTTGCCGGTGCTTTTGTAACCACCAGGATAAAAACCATTTCGGGCGTTTGGGAGTTTATTATTGAATGCGGAGCAGGTTTAGGTTTGGTTTTGATTTTACGCTGGTATTGGTGGCGCATCAATGCATGGAGCGAAATAACGGCTACCTTGGTTCCTTTTGTGGTATATG